>NZ_JBEXKB010000015.1:0-20273 GCF_040609455.1 Kitasatospora sp. NPDC004669 | reverse complement strand
GTGGGGGGGGGGGCCGGGGGCCCGGGGGGGGGGGGGGGGGGGGGCGGGGGGGGGGGGGGCGCCCGGGGGGGGGGGGGGGGGGGGCCCCCCCCCCCCCCCGCCGCGTGGTGGGGTCAGCCGCGGGCGAGCCCGTCGGCCCGGTGGATCAGGTCCTCTGCCTGGCGGGCGAGGTTCCTGGCCGTTGCAGGAGTGAGTCGGCCGGATCCGGGGGCGGTGGTGTCGAGGAGGTCGCCGATCTGCCGGGCGAGGTGGTCGCGCTGTGCGCCGAGGGTGGCGAGCTTGGCCTCGGTGTCCTTGTAGCGGCTGTCGCCGGGGGTGTCGGAGGCGGCGGCCGTGGTGGAGGCGGCGAGTGTGGCGGAGGCGAACTCGCCGACGCCCGCGTTGAGTTGCTTGTAGTCGGCGGCCAGCCGGCGGTAGTCGGCCTGGTCGGCAGCGCGCAGGCTCCTCGGGAGGGCGCGGGGGGAGAGGAACTCGGTCAGGACGCGGCCGTCGTGGGCGTAGACGTCGTGCAGGCCGAGCAGGGCGAGCATGGTGGGGCGGATGTCGGTGTGGTCGGACCAGACCGCGCCGGTCGCGCCGAGGTGCTTGACGCCCGGGCCGGCCAGGCCGAGCCAGGTGGTGTTGATGTCGGGTGCGAAGTCGCCGTGGTTCCACGCCTCCTCCGCGTTCAGGCCCACGCAGGGGGTCGCGCAGTTCGCGGCGCCGGCGACGGCGAGGTAGTTCGGGTCGAGGAAGTCGGTGAAGGTGGCGGTGCGCAGGGGGTCGCCGGTGACCATGTGGAGGAGCTTCATCTCGGTGCGGTCGGCGAGTTGGTGGCTGATCGCGTCGGTGGTGCCGGTGATCGGGTTGACCGCGGTCAGTTTGGAGACGGCGCGTTCGAAGTCGCGGGTGGTGGAGGAGTCGGGGGCGGGGTTGCCGTCGAGGTAGAAGCTCGGGGCGGACTCGGACTTCAGCTGGAAGGGGGTGGTGGTGAGGTGCTGCTGGGTGGCGAGCAGTCCGCGGATGTTGGCGTTGATCTCGCCGATCTGCTGGTAGCTGCAGGGGGTGGTGACGCCGTCGCAGCCGGTTGGGCTGGGCTTGCCGCCCACGAAGTGGTCGTTCTCGTCGGAGGTGACGACGAAGAGGCTGTTGGCGGGGGTGATGCCGTCCTTGGCCAGGCGCTGGAAGAAGCCGTCGAAGGCCTGGTCGTAGGCCTTGAGCTGGGCGACGTATCCGGCTTCGCCGGGGCCGTAGGCGCTGCCGCCGGGGTAGCGGTCGTGGGCGTCCGAGATGTAGCCGTAGGTGACGGGCACGCCGGCTTCCTGCATGGTGGCGAGGTAGCCGAGGGTGTTGTCGGCGGACGTCGAGTCGAAGCCGGGGAAGCCGGGGTTGCCGGCTTTGTCCGTGACGGGGGCTCCGCCGATCGCGCGGACCGGGTGGTCGGGGGAGATCACGGCGTCGACGCTGCGGGCGCCGTAGAGGGCCTGGTACCCGTGGTAGCCCCCGGGTTCGTCGGGCAGCAGGTCCGGCCGGGCGGCGGGCGTGGCGCAGTGCGCGGAGCCCTGCGCGCAGTGGACGCCGATGCCGACGATGTCGGCCTGGGCCCGGACGGGGTCGGCCTTGGCCTCGGCGGCCTCGGGGGAGTCGGGGCCGAAGACCTTGGTGACGTCGGAGGTGGTGTTCTCCAGCACGGTGTTGGCCGTGGAGACCGCGCCGAAGTCGCAGCCCGCCCGGGTGTAGGCGGTCCACGGGGCCGGGGTGTTCCGGCCGTCCGGGGTGACCATGGTCGGCGCGGTGTCGCTGGGGGTGGGGGTGGCCGGGTCGGCGATGCCGTCGGTCCAGTAGGCGAAGGTCCGGGCGGAGGCGCTGGTTCCGTCCGGCTTGTAGTAGCGGTAGGAGTTGGAGACCGGCTGTCCGTGATCGCTGCCGTAGAGCCCGGTGAGCTGGGTGAGGATGTCGTTGCCGGTGTGCGCGATCAGCGGGGTGTGGTGGGAGGTGTCGACCGTCCCGTTGTGCTCCAGGAAGTCGAGCAGGTGGGGCATCTGCTCCAGGTCGGAGGGCACGTTCGGGTTGTCGCGGGTGAAGTGCACGTTGTCGAACGTCAGATAGATGACGTGGTCGACCCGGTGGTCTCCGGCTCGCATGACGCATCCGCTCTCGCGATGGCGGGCGTCGGGGTGCTCGTCGGCGGCGAAGGCCTGTGGGACCGCGAGCAGGCCTGCGCCGAGGGCCGCGGCTGCGGCGAGGGCGACGACGGTGGGGCGTCGGGGGCCCATGCTGACTCCTTGTGGGGCGGGGGTGAGGGTTGGGGCGCGCGTGAACGGCAGTGCGCGGGCACGGCGATGTGCGGGCACGGCGGCGCGCAGGAAGGACAGCGCGCGGGGACGGTGCGCGTCGACCGGGTGGTGATTCGGCGAAGTGGACGAAAGGTTGCCACAGCCTGAACTCGTTGCAACAGTCTGTAGAGGGCAATCGGGTTGATATTCCATCTGCTGAGACGCGATCCGTTCGGCAGCGCGCGTAGACCATGCGCGTAGATGTGCCTTGACCTGCCAGGTTCACCGACCCTACGGTTCGAGGCAGCACGGAACTGCCGCACAGCTCGACGGGCGAGTCGCCCCTTCGTGGCGCGCGGCAGAAGGAGCCGACCCTTATGCGCAGAAGTACCTTGACGTCACCTGCCCGGATGCTGGCCACCCTTGCCGTCGGCGTGGTCGCCGGCGCGGTGGTGGCCGGCGGAGGGTTTGCCTCGGCGGACGCCAAAGCCCCCCGGACTGGCCGTCAGATCACCAACATGACCGACGAAGTGACCGAGATCAAGGCGTACTACGGTGACACCGTCGACGCCAAGGGCGAGCACTGGCCGTCCCCCGACAGCAACTACGCCGTTCAGGTGCGCGGCATCGAGAACCAGGCCGAGAAGTACCTGGCCCAGCGTGCGAAGCACGACCACGGCGACCGCAAGGCCATAGTCCTCGACGTGGACGACACCTCGCTGTCCACGTACAACTACGAGCTGGAGACGACGTTCGTCTACAACCCCGTCAGCAACGCCCAGTACATCGCCACCAAGACCATGCCGGCCGTCTTCGGCATGAACGACCTGGCGACCCGGGCGCAGCAGCAGGGCTGCACGGTCTTCTACGTCACCGGCCGTCCCGAGTCCCAGCGGGCCGCCACCGCGGCCAACCTCGCCGCCGTCGGCTTCCCCACCGCGGACCCGGCGCACCTGTTCATGAAGGACAAGAGCGCACCTCCGCGGCGTCGCCGCCGGATTCAGCGCCCTGCAGGAGGTCACCCAGTCCCCGCCGAACGCGGTCGTGCTGGGCCTCGGGCTTCCGGACCCGGACGGCGAGAACGTCCTGCGCATGATCCGCGGCCTGTCCCGCGTCCCGGTGCTGGTGGCCACCGCACGCGACGACGAACGGGAGATCATCAGGATGCTCGAAGCGGGTGCCGACGACTACCTGGTCAAGCCCTTCTCCGGCGCCCAGTTGGCCGCGCGCCTGTCCGCCGTGCTGCGCCGCTGCGCACCCGCGGCGGACGCGGCAGCGGCCAGGGCGCACCGGCCGGATTCCGCCGCCGTCGGCGGGGCGTTGGAAACGGCCGGCGGGGAGCGGCCCCCGGTGGTCGTCGGCGAGCTGCGCGTCGACCCGCTCGCGCGCACCGCGCACCTGGCGGGGCAGGAGATCAGGCTGACGCGCCGTGAGTTCGACCTGCTCGCCTTCCTGGCGGAGAACGCCGGGCGGGTGGTCTCGCGCAAACGGATCCTCGCCGAGGTGCGGCGCCAGCCCTACGCGGACGAGCAGACGTCGACGTACATCTCTCCTGCCTGCGGCGCAAGCTCGGCGAGCGCGCCGCGAGGCCGCGCTACCTGCACACCGTCCACGGCGTCGGTGTGAAGCTGGTCTCCCCGCTGTGAGATCCGCCCTGGCCATGGTCGCGTTGGCTGTGACCTCCATGGTGGCGCGGTCCTTCCTGATCCCGCTCGGCCTGTTGTTGAGCACCCAGGTGCACAGTCAGGCGACGTGCGGTGACCGGCGTCTGTGCTCTCGCCACCTTCTGCGGCGGCCCGGTGCAGGCACCGTCCGCCGTGCTCGTGGGCCCGGTCGACGCGCTGGAGACAGCGGCGGCTCGCCCCGCGCCGCCCGACGGGCCCCCACCATGGCCGCCGCCGGGTCCGCCTCACCGGCGGCCTCCGCCGCCGTTCCCGCGGGGACGAGAGCCCCTCCGGTATCCCGTCGGCCGCCGTACCGGCCACATCGCCGGTGGTCACGATGCTGAATGCGCAGCGCCGGGACCTCGGGTGTGCTCCCCTCCGCACCGACGCCCGGCTCCAGTGCGCGGCCCAACGGCACGCCGACGACATGGCGCCCCGGCGGTACTTCGGGCGCGTCGATCCCGACGGGACGGGGCCGGAACGGCGGATGGACGAGACCGGCTACCCGTGGACGGCGGCGATCGAGGCCAATGTCCGCGGTCAGGAGGACGCCGCCACGGTGATGTCGGGCTGGACGGCCGATCCGAGCGCCCGCAGCCGCCTCCTCGACCGCGGCTTCACCGACATCGGCGTCGGCGTCCACCCGGTCGACGGCGGCCCGTGGTGGACGCTCGACCCCGGCATCGCGCGGTGAGCCCCAACGCGCGACACGATGTCCGGATCGCCGCCGTCCGCGCGCCGCTTACCTGCGCGCGGTGAGGCCGTGCAAGTCTCGGGTGCCACCGCTCTCGTGGCCGTCGGCCAGGACGAGGGCGATGGTGGGTGAGGTCGGCCGCCACGTGGGACGTAAGGCTTGTCGATCTCACGTGGGGCGAGGCGCATCGGGCCCTCCTTTGAGCTCCTTGATACGGACAGCGTGTTCCGCGCGGACGTGTGCGGACGGGGACGGGCCGACCGGGGTCGTACGGGCGTTGGCTGTCCGTTCCAGTGCCCGCGACCTGCGCCATGCCTCGACGGGCAGGTCGGGACAGCAGCTTGCCGGGGCCGCCTGCTCATGGGAGCAGCGTTTTGTTTCCGGGAGTTTGACGGGTTGTCACAGCCAGTGGACCGTTTGCCGGGTGCTGGTGGAACCCACAGTCGGATGCAGCTGTCCGGTCCGGCCGGATGGCGGATCGCACAGTGGCTCTGGTCACCGGCCGGGCCTCTAGAGTTCTCACAACCGGATGCCGGCACCCGCACACCAAGCGGGATCAACGCCCCCCGGACGCCTTTCCCCCACCCTCTCCGCCCTGGCCGTCATCCCCCTGCCACCAGGACCGTCGCAGTGTCGCGCCCGGTCCGGAGCGGCGCTGTCCGCGCACCACCGGAGGTACCCATGCACCCGCACGGCGAGTCCGAAAACGCCACACCCGGCCCCGTACCGGTCCATCCTGTCGATCAGGTGCTGCCCGCACCACGGTTGGCGATCCTCGGTCTCCAGCACGTCTTCATCATGTACGCAGGCGCTGTCGCCGTCCCGTTCATCGTGGGCAGCGCCCTCAAGCTCGACCTGCACACCATCGCACTGCTGGTCAACGCCGACCTGCTGGTCGCCGGTATCGCGACGATCATCCAGGCGGTGGGCGTCTCCCACCTCCTCGGCGTCCGGCTGCCGGTGGTGGCCGGTGCTACCTTCACCGTGGTCAGCCCGATGATCACCATCGCGGCCGGCCACGGACTGCCGACGGTCTACGGCGCGATGCTCGTCTCCGGCGTGTTCGGCCTGCTCATCGCGAAACCGTTCGCCAAGATGATCAAGTTCTTCCCGCCGCTGGTGGCCGGCACGGTCATCATGATCATCGGCCTCTCGCTGATCGGCCCGGGAGCGGGCATGATCGCCGGACATGACACCTCGGCCGCCGACTACGGGAAGCTGTCGCACCTCGCCCTCGGCTTCGGCGTGATCGCGCTGATCGTGCTGTTCAGCCGGCTGCTGCGCGGCTTCCTGGGCCAGCTCGCGCCGCTGCTGGCGCTGGCCCTCGGCACGCTGGCCTCGATCCCGCTGCACCTGTTCGACCTGAGCGGGGTCCGCTCCGCGGGCTGGTTCGGCATCGCCTCGCCGTTCCACTTCGGCGCGCCGCGGTTCGACGCGGCGGCGATCGTCTCGATGTGCATCGTGCTGCTGGTGACCTACACCGAGTCCACCGCGGACATGCTCGCGGTGGCCGAGATGACCGGCAAGGAGCTGACCGACGCGGACATCGCGCGCGGCCTCGCCACCGACGGCCTGTCCGCCGTGCTCGGCGGCTGCATGAACTCCTTCCCCGACACCGCGTACGCGGAGAACGTCGGCCTGGTGCAGATGACGGGGGTGCGCAGCCGCTGGGTGGTCGCGGTGGCGGGCTGCTTCCTGCTGGTGATGGGCCTGGTGCCCAAGGTCGGCGCGCTGATCGCGGCCGTCCCCGAGCCGGTGGTCGGCGGTGTGGCCCTGGTGATGTTCGCGATGGTCACCGCGGTCGGCGTGCAGACGCTGAGGAAGGTCGATTTCAACGGCAATCACAACCTCCTGGTCGTCGCGGTCTCGCTCGGTGTCGGCCTGCTGCCGGCGGTCGCCACCGACCCGTACGGCAACGAGGTGTTCTTCCGACACTTCCCCGCATGGGCGCAGACCGTCTTCGGCAGCCCGATCACCCTGACGGTGGCCCTCGCCTTCACCCTCAACCTGCTCTTCAACCACCTCAAGCTGTCGGCCCTCCACCCCTCGGCGGCCTCGGCCGCCTCCCCCGCCACCGCGGAGGGGGACCCGGTGCCGCTGCCGGAGGGCTGTTCGGCGTCGTGCACGCGGCGGATCACCCTGGCATCGCATACCTACTTCTGGGAGTCCCCGTATCCCGGTGTCTCCACAGCGCGTGGCGGACAGTGCAAATGCGGCCGCCATTCACGTTGAACTCGCCTTGCCGGGGGCCTGGCCGCCGTGGCTGTCGCGGGTCGGGACGGACCTGTCCACCAGTGCGGCCAGGCAGTTCAGCACGCCCTGGCCCGCGCGGCCTTCCTCGGTGCAGACCGCCTCGGCCGCCTCCAGGCGGAAGCCGCCGCGAAAGACCGACAGATTCAGCCAGCTACCTGTAGCCACGCGGCAGCTCGCCATGTCGGGACTGGCATTCGAGGCGATGGCCGACCATACGGGCGAACTGCTCGACTCCATCACCACTTAGGCCCGCAGGCCGCCGGCTTCTGGACGGATGCCCCGTCCGGGAACCGGCCGGACCGCTCGGTGGTGCCGGCGGGTAGCGGCCGAGCTTGACGAGTTCGTCCTGGAGGCGGCCGGCGTGGTGGGCGGCGGCCAGTACTGCAACGACACTCCGTAACCTTGCGAGCAGGGGCTCGTTGAGACTTGCGTGCTGGAAGACATAGTTGACGGCTGGTCAGACACATTCGATGATTTCGTGGCTCGGTTTGCTGGCCGTTTTGGGAGGGTGGAGCCCCGGCGGCGGATGGTGTCCTACCTGCGGGGACTGCTCGGCGAGGCGGAGCGGAAGAACGGCTGGGTGCGCCACGAGGCGCCGTGTGACCGAGTGGAGGTGCGAGACCTTCACCGCCGGGCCGTCACAGCGGCCGGGTAGAAGCTGAGGGCAGTCTGATCCGGGGAACGCCGGGGAGGGTGGAAAGCAGCCCTGACAACGCCGGGACGGTGCGGCACTGCCAGACGTGCCGGGTCCGGCAAGCGAGGCCAGAAGGCGTACGAAGAGGAACTCGTGTAAAGCCCCGTAAGTCTTGTCGCCCCGCACCCGGTCGGGTCGCGTGCGTGGTCGGCCCGGTCCAAGCCGCGGAACACGAATAGCTTCCAGGACTGCGACGAACTGCGGGCTGTCGCCGCGTTGTCCGGCCGTGACCAGCACCGACGGCGGGCGCTGACGCTGTTCGCAGGTCAGGTGGATCTTCGTGGTCCAGCCTCCTCGCGAGCGGCCCAACCCGTGATCGGCGGGTTCCGATCGCACGCCACCGGGCGGTTCCTTCTGCTGGTCCCCGAAACGGCGAGCACCAGCCGCGTGCTGGTGGGCCCGGCAGATTGTCGAGTCGACGTTCACCTCCCAGGCGATCTGCCCGACCGCGTCGGCGCGCGCCTGCAAGGCGGTGAACACCGCAGCCCACACGGCACCGCGCTGCCGCTGACCGTCCCCGGAATCCGCCGACTGGTCACCCACCTCACCCGGCCCGTCCGCCGCAGCATCGACCACGTCCTGCACTGGTCCCGCTGGCGCCGCCGACACCAACACCAGGCCCGGATCAGCCACTACAAACGACGAGGCCACAGCCAAAGAGCTGAGGCCCCGTCATGGCAAGCACCGTTGCAGTACTAGGGCGTGTTTCGAAAGTGCTGGTCACAGCCACTCGTTGATGGCTGCGATCAGCACGGTCGCTTCGTAGCGGACAGCGAGTTTGTCGTATCTCGTGGCGACCGCGCGGTGGCGCTTGAGGCGATTGATGCCGCACTCCACGGCATGGCGCTCGCGGTAGTCGTCCTTGTCGAACTTCGGCGGCCGACCGCCGCGGGAGCCGTGCTTCCTGCGGTTGGCGATCTGGTCGCGCTTCTCCGGGATCGTGCAGCTGATACGACGTCTGCGCAGGTAAACGCGGTTCGCGCGGGAGCCGTACGCCTTGTCAGCACGGACCTTGTCCGGCCGGGTACGAGGGCGCCCCGGGCCGAGACGCGGCACCCGGATGCGGCCCAGGACGACCTGAAACTGCGGGGAGTCACCCCGTTGTCCGGCGGTGATCACGAGCGACATCAGCTTCTGGGTCTGCTCGACGGCCAGGTGGATCTTGGTGGTCAGTCCACCGCGAGAGCGTCCGAGTCCGTGGTCATCAGGCTCGGCGAAGACGCCGCCGGGTGGCTCGACCTGTAGATCCCCTTTTTGCGCGCGCCGGCCGCGTGCTGGTGCGCGCGGGCGATCGTGGAGTCGACGGAGATGTCCCAGGTGATCAGGCCCTTCGCATCCGCGCGGGCCTGCAGCTGCTCGAGGATCCGGTGCGACGTGCCGTCGCGCTGCCAGCGACGGAAGAGTCCATACACCGTCTCCCACGGCCCGTACCGCTCGGGAAGATCCCGCCACGGTATGCCGGTGCGTGTGCGGAACCGTATGCCGTTGATCAGCTGCCGCTTGGTGTGCACCGGCGGCCGACCGGCCTTGACGCCCCGCGGCAACAGAGGTTCCAGCACCGCCCACTGCGCGTCTGTCAGATCTCCCCGAGCCATGGAACGTGATCATCGCACGACCTTGATCCACTTATGAACAGACCCTAGCATGCGTGGGTGAACCTTTCGCATCTCGGCGTGCCGATCGGGCCGATGACCCGCGTCCATGGCGGGTTCGCCAACCGGATGTACCGGCTCGACACCGACCAAGGGTCGTTCGCCGTGAAGGAGTTGAACCTCGTCGACCGTCGCTGGACCTATCGCGTCGAGGAGGTGTTCAGGTTTGAGCGGACGGCCTTCGCCGCCGGTGTCCCGATGCCGGAGCCGATCTCGGCCAGCCACGACACGCTCGTTCACCGATGGGTCGAGGGAGAGAAGGTGCCCGAAGCACCGGTGTCGGCGGCGTACGCGTTCGAGATCGGTGAGATCCTCGCGCGCATCCACGCGCTCGACGTCGCGTGGACCCATGTGTCGATCGAGGACCCGATGCCACGGGACTGGCCCGAGCTCGCCGCGCGGGCGGTGGCGACCGGACAGCCGTGGGCCGACGAACTCGCCTCCCACGTCGAGACGTTCCTCGCGATCGCCCACTTCGTCGACACCTGCGAACGGCCAGGCCCCGTCGTGCTGACCCACGGGGACATCCAACCGTGGAACCTGCTGGCCCGAGAGGGTCGGCCGGTGGTGCTCGACTGGGAGCTCTCGGGGATGCTCGACCTGTCCGGTGAGCTCGGCTCCACTGCGCTGAGCCTCGCCAAGGGGCCTGGCTTCGACGACATCAAGCCCGCCATCTTCCGCTCGGTCCTCGACGGCTATGTCGCGGGGGGCGGAGCGCCGCCGCCGTCAGGTCCAAGCTGGTTCGCGTACATGATCGGCGGCTGGCTGGGGCACACGAGGTGGAACATCCTCCGGTGCCTCGCCGCTGTCGAGGCAAGCACCGGCCCTGACCTCGCGCTGTCGCACGAGTCCGCGCGCAACGGTGTGCGCGGCCTCCCGGTCCTGTTCGGCCGACTTCCGGAGCTCGAGGCACTGCTCATGTGACAGCGACCTGAGTCGCTATGGGAAGACAGGACTCCCGTCCTCACCGATCCATGGATGCTGGTCCGGCTTCTGGCCGACGGCTTGCCAGACAGCATCTGCCGCAGCGAACTTCACATCACCGGGGCCCGTGTCCGCTGGTGCCGTGACGATCTCGACGACGGAAACGGACACGCCACGGGCCTCTTCGGGAAGGCGCATGAGCGCGTACCAAGCACCTTCCCGCGCCTCTGCCCGGATGCGTTGATCATCGGAACGGCTGGCGCACGGCGCGGTGCCGTAGGACCGGCCGCGCCAACCGAACACGTCGCCCATCCGGACCTCTGGCTCGGTGGCCACGGCTCCGTGCACGGTGACCTGGGCGAACCGCGCCCATCGACTCGTCTGGCGCAGCAGCCTGTATTTCCCTCCACGATCCACATTCTCCCGCACGCTCCTGAGTGCGGGTCCCACAAAGATCACTTCTGAAACAGGCCCTAGTGCGACGGGTCTGGCCGTCCCCGATTGGTGTGTACTACTGGACCAGGGCTGTGACGTCGAGCAGCGCCTGTGGGCCTCGCCGAATCAGAGGATGTTCCATCCAAGCTGCACGTGGCCGGACTGCAGTCCCTCGATACGGCGACGTACCTCTGCGAGCGTAGGGCTTCCGGCGGATGCTCGTCTGACGTTAGTCGTGATCATCCGTAGTTCGCGGAGTCCGGACAGCACGGGGTAGCCCTGCCACGAGGTCACGTCGAATCCGTAGCGGTCGGCGAACTCCTGGTAGTGGGAAAGACCGTAGTCGAACCGGCGGCAGTGGATCTCGACGGTGACGAGGTCGAGCTGGGGCTGGCCGACACATGCAGTGTCCCAGTCGCACAGAACTGCGGAGCCCCCGTGGTGCAGGGCGTTCCGGTGATGCGGATCACCCTGCAACAACCCCGGTGGCAGGACGTACCGCACGTCGGACTGCGCATCCTCCAGGGCGTCCAACCGCCTTTCCAGGAAAGCGAGATCGTCCTTCGGCAACGCGGTGATCTCCGCGATCGACCGCCTGAATGCCTCGGTGGTGTCGACCCTGCGGACCTCGAATGGGGGGAGTGGAACCTCGTGCCATCGCTGTTCTCCTGGAAATCGCCGGTATGTGACAGGGTTCTGACTCATGAAGGTCACATTTCGCGTTGCTGCCGGTTGCTTGGCGTTGGCGACTTCGCTGGTGGTCGCCAGCTGCGGCCATGCAGCCAAACCGGTTGTGCGTTCGGCCACCACCATGCACCCAGCGCAAGCGCCGACACCCACCGCCGCACCGACACCCACCGCCGCACCGACACCCACCACCGCACCGACACCCACCACCGCACCGACACCCACGCCGACACCCACGGCGACGCCGACACCGGCCCTGCCCGTGGTTCCTGCCGCCTTCGAAACCTTCGGTACGCTCTACCTGCCCAGCCTGGCCAAGCTCGGTCATCCCGGCAAGGCGCCGCTCATGCAGTTCAGCGACGCGGCGGGCAACGGCAAGGACGTCCCCGCCATCTTGAACAAGGGCGGTGTGGGCCACTACAACTGGACCCAGTGGCCATGGGACCCGGTCGGCAACTTCGGCCTCGCGGCACACCGCAACTGGAACTGCCCGCCCGGGTCGAACTCCGATGTCGGCGGCTACTGCGAGCCGTTCCGCTTCATCAATCAGCTCAAGCAGGGCGACCCGGTGATCGTCGAGATCGGTGACGAGTACTACATCTACGTGATCGACCAGCAGGTTCCGAGCACCGGGAACAACGACGTCTCCGTGGTCGATCCGATCCCGACGTCGAAGGGCGTGAAGGGCGACCAGAGGGTCAGGCCCTATGGCGACAAGCCCGGCCGCTACATCACGCTGACCACCTGTACGCCGGACTTCATGGTCAATCCGGTGCATGACACGCCCTACCGACTGATCGTGTGGGGCCACTTCGACCACATGGTTCCGAAGTCGGCGGGCACTCCGCCGGAGCTCGCCGGGATATGACCCGGGGCGCCCCCCCGTAACCGGCAGACTGCCCGACGGCGTCGAGCGCGACGACCCGCTGGGGGAAGGGGTCGCAGTTCAAATCCTGTCTTCCCGACTTGCAAAACTGCAGGTCGTAGGCCGTTTCCGCTTCTGGCGGGAGCGGCCTTTTGGGCGTTTGGTCAGCTGGTGGTCGCATGGTGGTCTCCGGGCCACATCGGCCAAGCACCTGATGGTTGGGGGGCGTCAGGCGATGCCGACGACCAGGAGGACGAAGGCGGCGATGATGACGTATCGGCCTTCCGTCCTCCGCCCAAGCGCGGCTACCGCCAGGGGAGTTCGCCGTCGGCCCCCGGGACCGTGTTGAACAGCACTTGGTAGAGCGGGCCGTTGGCCGACTCGCCGGTCGAGTCCGGCACCGTCACGGTCACTGCGGCCTCCGCAGCCGGGACCAGGGTGTAGCCGGCCTCCTCGACGGTGTCCAGGATCGCCCGTTCGGTGTCGGTGGCCGGTGGCTCGACCGGCTCGACGCGGAGCCGGCGGAACCTGCGCGGAGCGGCCGTGGTGACTCGGAGCAGGATGGCGTACGGTCCGAGCGCGGAACGCGGCAGCCACCACTCGTCGCGGTGCTCGGACAGGTGGAGTGTGTGGCAGGTTTCGATGCCCCGGCCGGTGAAGCCTTCGACCTCGACCGTGGCGGAGAGCCTCGCGATCAGCTCTTCAGGGGGCGGCCCAGCGGCCGCGTGGGCGCTGAAGCCCACCGGGTCGCGGTGCGTGCGGGCATTCCGGGCGGCCTCGAGGAAGCCTTCGACACGGTCCGGCCGATTCTCGTCCCGGGTCGGGCTGAGCCGCTCGCGCATGCGGTGGCGGGCCGCGCGGATCCGGGGAATCGGCGGGGTCCACCGTGGACCGTGGGGCGTGGCGGGGTTCGGGTCGTCACCGTGGAGCAGCAGGTCCAGTGCCGCGGTGTAGTGGTGTGCCGCCGACTCGGGATGGCCGGCTTCCGCCAGGTAGTCACCGAGTTCCTCGTAGGCGGCGGAGCCGCCCGCTGTGCGGGCGTATGTCACGGCGGCATCGACCGTGTCCCAGGCCTCGGTGTGCCGGCCGGCGGTGAGCAGGTTGAAGGCGTACAGCGGCAGGATCCAGTCCAGTTCCGGGCGGTTGTGCCGGGCGGGAGCCACCTCGTCGAGCAGGGCCAGCGCCCGCTCGTGGGAGCCGGCCTCGGTCCGGCTCAGCGCCGCCAGAGCGAGAAACTCCAGGCGATCCTCGGGGCCCTCCGTCGCGGCTGCGGCTTCATAGTCCTCGGCGACCTCGGTCGGGCTGTAGGACACCTTGCCGAACGGTTTTGGCATGTCTCTCCTGGGTGTGCTGCCGGTCGGTCGGGGTACCTGCGGGCAACGTTGCGAAAGCGCGCGGCGACCATGAGCGAGCGATGGCCGGTAGGTGCTACGGAAGGTCCGAGGCGACGAGTTCGGCAGCCCGTACGGGGTCGCCGTCCGCATGGCTGAGCAGGGCCTGGACAGAGTATCCCGGCGGGCCGGCGGAGACCACGCCGATGAACAGTCCCGGGGCGAAGCGCTCCATGGTGAGGTGAGCGCCCAAGTCCGGGCGGAGGCGGTGGAGTTCGCACACGACGTCCCAGGCCGCAGCGTTCAGGCGGGCCTGCCGCGTCGGGGCTTCATGGCGCAGGAGGCGCGAACGGGCCCGGGGGGTGCGGTCGGCGCGATCCGTGCTCATCGGGTTCCGGCGTCGATGTGGAAGCCTTCCGGCCATCGCGGTGCGTCGAGGGCGTACTCGAGCACGGCGAAGCCGTCCGGTGCCGAGCGGAATCCGGGCAGTGTACGCGCACGCTCGATTCGGGCCTCGGCTCGGGCTCGGGTGGAATACAGGCCGAGGACCTTCACGTCGTCCTCGTCGTCGTCCCAGTAGAGCGGTTCGCCGTCCTCGTGCGGATCGGGTGCGGCGGGGTCCGCGGCGGTGGGGAGCTGGTGGTGGACAAGGAGGTGGAACGTCGTCGGCATGGAAGCCGCTTTCCTGTTCATGGCCTCGGGCGGGCCCGATCCTGGTGTCGCGTCAGTGGACGACGGTGACGAAGCCGTCCGTCCACTGATCCTTGTCGGGCAGCATCGGGGCGGTCGCGAAGCAACCGGGCTCGTCACAAAAGCCCGGCGGCTCGCGGGCGATGGCCAGTTGCGCGGTGGCCGTGGTCTCGTCGCGGAAGACACCGCGCAGGCGCCACTCCTGCTCGTCCAGGTGCAGGCTGCCGTCCGGATCGGTGTGGACGGTGGTGCCGTCCTCCTCCACCACCAGGTGGCGGGCGTGCCGGAGCAGATGGGCCTGCGGGTCGTCCATGAGGCGGATTCCTTGCTGGGCATGGCCTCCATCGCTTCGGCCGGATCCGCCGGGCGTGTCGGCAGCCGGCCGGGGGTCGGTCCCATGGCTATGGGAGTCATGGCTCTATGGGGCCTTCGTGATGTCGAGGGTGGACGGGTTGCGCTCCGGTGCGGGGAGGCCGAGTGCGGCCACGTCCGCCCGGGTCCGGGTGGTGACCGGGACTCCCCAGGCGGTGAAGAAGCCCGTCAGGTCGCGTCCGGACACGCGCGAGGCGTTGAGGACGAGGTACTGCTCGGGGTCGGCGGCGGTCTCCGCCCGGCGGGTCAGCTTGTGCAGTTCGGGGTAGAAACCGTCGCCGAACGCGAGGCGTAGCTGCTCGAACATGGCCAGTTGGACGAACGGGTCCGCGTCCTTCGCGTCGTACGCTCGCCCGGAGGCCGGCCCGGCGAGGTAGGTGCGGACCGCGTCGGGTGTGCCGTCCTTGCCGAGCCGGGTCGGCTGGCCTGCGTCGCGTTGCACGGCGAGGCTGTAGATGTTGACCGTGACCTCGGTCACGGCCTCCCACGTCCAGGACGACTGCTGGTGCATGTGCCCGAGTTCGTGCCACATGCCCCAACTCTCCTTCAGGGTTGTGGTGTTCAACACTTCGTCGATTTCGTCGGACGGGTAGCAGACCCGGTCGTAGTACGCGTTGGGGTTGATGCGGGCCTTGCCTTCGGAGACGAAGTACCGCAGTGGGCTGCGTCGGTCGCGCGGGTCCTTGCCGTCCAGGCCGCTGATCGTGTCCTCCGTCGCGAGGATGTGCTCGTACATGCGCAGCAGGTCGTCGGGGTTCTGGGTGCCGTTGCGGCGGGCGGAGTCCAGGTGGACGGTGAGGACGACGTGGTCGGCGACGAGTTGTGCGACCGGCACGTCCTTGGCCGCCTGGTCGAGCTGTGCCTTCCACTGCTCGGCGGGCGTCCGGCCGAGCACGTGGTAGGGGACGGGGCGTGCCGAGTCGCCGAAGTGCAGGGTGATCCCGGGCGCTGGGTCCCCGCCGTCCTTGGTGTACCGGACGTACAGCATGCCGCCGGTTTCGTCGGTCACCTCCGTGGTGGCGTCCTTCAGTTTGTGGGCACGGGGTTCCACCTCGGTGCCGCTGTCGGTGCCGTCGAGGCCGTACGTTCCGACCAGCAGCTCGGGGACGGGCGCGTTGCCGGGTCGGTCGGTCGTGACGGTGAGGGCCTTGTGCGGCGGCAGGTACAGCCCCGTCGGCTGGGCGTCGTCCGGGTGGAACTCGGTAGCCAGCCTCTTCTGTTCGGCCTCCGACGAGGGCGTGGCCGCGAGTGTGATCACCCGCTCCGACGGCCGGGACGGCGACGACGACTTCGACTCCGACGGCACCGGCTGAGGAGGACTCTCCGCACCGCACCCGGCGGCCAGCAGTGAGGCAGCCAGAAGGCCGACGACGGGTATCAGGCCAAGGGCACGGCGCCCGGTGGTGCGGGTGATCACGGTGGAACGTTCTCCTGGTGTCGATTGCGGTTGCCGAGGCCGTCGTGGACCACGCCGTGGCCTGGCAGCCGGTGCCGGCGGGATCCGACGCGTGGCTGCGGCCGGCCCCGTACGGTCGGCCGACGAGACGCTCCCCACGGCGGGGGACTGGGGGAGCGCCGTCGTCGGCTCCGGCAGTCTCGTCGTCCCGACCTGAGGATTTGATGAGGAGCCCCGTCGGCAGGTCGAAGGCGTTCCCGGAGCCGCCGCCCAGTACGCGCAGATGCGCATTGTTGATCATTTCAGCGAGAACATTGCGCATTCGATCGCTTGTTCGCCATCGTCGAGCATCACTCGGCGCGCACGCCGACACCCCCATGCCACCGGGCTCCCGGGCGCGTCCTCGACGAGGAGATCAGATGAAACGCCGTGACCTGCTCCGGGCAGCCGCCGTGTCGTCAGGACTCGCGTCGCCCGCCGCAAGCAGCACATTTGCGGGCTTGAGGTCCCCGTGTACGACCCCGGTGCCGTGGATCGCCTGCAGCGCCTCCGCGATCCCGCTGACCAGCAGCAGTGACGTGCGTGCCGGCAGCGCGCCGTGCTCCTGGACCACTTGCTACAGCGAAGGGCCCGGAACGTACGCGGTCACCAGCCACGGCACCTCGTCGTCCGTGCCGGAGTCGAGCACCTGCGCGGTGTACAGGCCGTGGATCACCGGCGTCCCGAACATCGCCACCGAGGTCGGCACCGCCGGCACCCGCGGCGCCAAGACGGACGTCGCGTGGATCGGAGGCGGCTACAAGGAGGCGTTCGACGCGGTCAACCAGGTCGTCGGCGGCATCGAGAACAACTCCGACGCCCGCCGCTTCGTGTGGACGGTCGATGGCTGGGCCGGCACGCAGCGCAACGCGATCGTCTGGACCGGCGACACCAACGGCGACCGGCCGACCATGAGTTGGACGGTACCCTCGGTCGTCGGCGCCGGCCTGTCGGGCCTCAACTTCGCCTCCGGCGACGTGGACGGCATCTTCGGCGGCAGCCCCGAGACCTTCACCCGCGACCTCCAGTGGAAGGCCTGGACGCCAGCCTTCATGACCATGTCGGGCTGGGGCAACACCAACCCGTCCCGGCGACTCCTTCCTGGTCGCGCCCATCACCTCCGGCACCACCACCCGCGACGGCATCTACCTGCCTGCCGGCACCTGGACCGACTACTGGACCGGCCAGGAGTACCAGGGCCCGGCCACCCTCAACGGCTACGCGGCACCGCTGGACCGGACTCCGGTGTTCGTCAAGGGCGGCGCCATCGTGCCGATGTGGCCGCAGATGAACTACACCGGCGAGAAGCCGGTCTCCACCCTCACCTACGACCTGTACCCGTCGGGCAACAGCTCGTTCACCCTGTACGAGGACGACGGCATCACCCGCGCCTACCAGAACGGCGCCTCGGCCACCCAGCAGGTCACCGTCTCCGCCCCGACCTCGGGCACCGGCGACATCAACGTCAACGTCGGCGCCAGCGTGGGCAACTACAATGGCAAGCCCGCCTCCCGCGGCTACGAGCTCAACGTCCACCTCGCCGGCGTTCTTCCTCGGCCGGCTCTCCACCGCCCAGGGCCAACATAGTCTGACACCCACGCGGTCAATGCCCAGACGCTCACCGTCCCGGCGAGCGCCGCGAACCTCATCCCCGGCGGCGACTTCGAATCCGGCAACCTCGCTGGCTGGAACGCCCACATCGCCACCATCGTCACCGACACCGCAGCCCACAGCCCCACCTGCGTAGTCACCGGCCGGTAACTACGCGACCATGGAGTACACCGTCACGGGACTGTCGCCGAACACCCGGTCGTCAAGGTGGTGGAGGCCACACACTTGATGAGCGGCGATGAGTACGAATAAGTGGATCTGGACATTCCTGCACGAAGTTGGCCATGCTGCCCGCGATGACCGTAGCTGCACTGGCCCTCCGGGCGAGCGACGGCGTGACGCAGTCACCTGGTGTCACCGCTCAGGCCTGACGGCAGCATCGGGAATCCCCTGCAATGAGCACGCGGCGCTACCACCCGGAACAGGCCCGGAACCGTGGTCCAGCCCGCTGGCGCGTGACGGTCGGTTCGCTCAGTCGGTCAGGCGTTCCAGGAGTGCGGGATGGTCGGCGAGGGCCTGGCGAAGACGTTTCTGGCCCTGGTGGGCGTACTGGCTGGGGTTGGCGGCCTGCCAGTCGATTGGGCCGAACGGGGGCTCGGGGTCGTACTCGATGAACAGCTGGACCTTGCGCGCGATGTCCGGGTCGGCGAGCTCGCCGACCAGGTGGAGTGCCGTGTCGATGCCGGCCGACACCCCGGCGGAGGTGATGACGTTCCCGTCCCGGACCCAGCGCTCGGCCACGGGGATCGCCCCGAACGTCGTCTGGAAGGGTGAGGTGGCGCGGGGTGACCACCGGGCGGTCGCTTTCGGCGCGGCCCTGCGTTCGTTGGACAGGCCCTCCGGTTCCGGGGCGCCGACCTGCCCGGCGGTGTGTTCGGCGGTCCAGCGGCTTCGCGCATGCAGATGCGCGGGCGGGGTGGCAGCGTGGAGGTGTCAAGACCCGGACGCGCGGGGGCGGCCTGGATGCACAGAGTGGACAGCCCTGCTCTTGCGGGTGCGGAACCGGGCGGACCGGGGGAACACCGGTCCGCCCTGGGTCGGCTGCGCTCGCGGCTGCGGGTGCGCAGTGTCGCCGGGCGGGTGTTCCTGTGGATGCTGGTCGTGGTGGTGTTGCTGGTCGGCGCGGCCCTGACGACGCTCATCCTGCAGGCCCGCGGCTTCGCCATCAGTGATGCCGGGCACAGTACGCGCGCCGCGGCCGTCACGTTGTCGCGCTATCCCGGGATGGCGGCTGCTCTCGACAGCGCCGATCCGACCGCGGTGCTGCAGCCGCTGGCCGTGGACGTGCAGAAGAGCGGCGGCTTCGACTACATCGTGATCTTCGGCACCGACGGGACCCGCTACGCCCAGACCGCCCATCCCGAGCTGATCGGAAAGCACGTCTACGGCGACTACCAGGATTCCCTGAAAGGGCCGTACACCGTGACCGAGAACATACCGCTGGGACCCGACGTGGACACCACTGTGTCGATCACCAGGCCGGACGGTTCGGTCGCCGGTTTTCTCTCGGTGGGGTACTACGTCAAGAACACGGGCGGCGCGGTGAAGCGGCAGTTGCCGGTCCTGTTCGGCGGCGCGGCGGCCGCGGTCGCCGTGGGCACGGGCGGGGCGGTGCTGGTGCGGCGGCGGCTGCGCCGCCAGACGCACGGCCTGGGCCCGGCGGAGATGACGCGGATGTACGAGCACCACGACGCGGTGCTGCACGCGGTGCGCGAGGGTGTGCTGATCGTCGGCGGGGACGGGCGGGCGCTGCTGGCGAACGACGAGGCCCGGCGGCTGCTGGAGCTGCCGCCCGGGGTGGAGGGGTGGCCGGTGACCGAGCTCGGGCTCGTTCCCGCTCTGGCCGAACTGCTGGCCTCGGGGCGGGCCGCCACCGACGAGGTGCACCCGGCCGGGGACCGGCTGCTCGCTGTCAGCAGCCGTCCCACCGCGCCGTTCGGTGGCGGGTCCGGTAGCGTCGCGACGATCCGGGACACCACCGAGCTGCGGGCGCTGGCCGGGCAGGCCGAGGCGGCCCGGGCCCGGCTGAGGCTGCTGTACGACGCGGGTGTACGGGTCGGTACCACCCTGGACGTGGTGCGCACCGCGCAGGAGCTGGCGGATGCGGCGGTTCCCCGGTTCGCGGACTTCACCACGGTCGAGCTGGCCGAGGCGGTGCTGCGGGGGGACGAGCCGCTCCCCGGCACGGGCCTTGCGGGCGGCCCGCGGATCCGCCGCGTGGCCGTCGGCGGCATCCGCGAGGAGTGGCCGTTCTACCCGGTGGGCTCGCAGATCAGCCCGCTGCCCGGCACACCGGAGACCACGGCCCTGGAGAGCGGGCGTGCCACGCTGGTGGCCGACCTTCGTCGGACGCAGGCCTGGCGGGCGCGCGACCCGCGGACCGCCGACCGGATCCTCGCGTACGGGGTCCACTCGCTGATCTCCGCGCCGCTCAAGGCGCGCGGCCTGACCCTGGGCACGGCCACCTTCTGGCGTACGGAACGGTCCGAGCCGTTCGGGGAGGAGGACGTCGCCTTCGCCGAGGAACTGGTCGCCCGCGCGGCGATGTGCGTGGACAACGCCCGCCGCTACACCCGTGAGCACCGGATGGCCGAGACACTGCAGCGCAGCCTGCTGCCCCGGGGACTGCCCGAGCAGAGCGCCATGGAGGTGGCCTACCGCTACCGGCCGGCGCAGCGAGGCGTCGGCGGGGACTGGTTCGACGTCATCCC
>NZ_JBEXKB010000014.1:0-164060 GCF_040609455.1 Kitasatospora sp. NPDC004669 | reverse complement strand
GTGGGGGGAGCCTCCCCCGCCCGACCCGCCCCCTGTCCACAGCCTGTGGACAGGGGGCCGGTTCGAGCGGCGGAACACGGTTTCGATGGGGAGCCCGGAAAGCACTACGGGCCACGGCGCCGACACGGGACCCTCAACCCGTGCGGCACCGCAGCCCGGAGCTGTCGTCGGGCGCCGGGATCGACCGAGGACTGTGCGGGGTGCTCGCTCGGTGGCGTCCGACCGAGGAGGGGCCGCGCGCGGCCAGGGCGGTTGCGCGATGGGCCTCTCCTTGGTGCCTTTTCATTGTGGACTAGACCAATCTTGGTTGTCCAGGCCTCCCCACAAATTGGTCTAAACAACTTGAGGGATGGTCCGGCCCGCCCCGGTCCGCCGCGCCCGGCCCCGACCAGCGGCGCTACCCTCGCCATGTGCCCTCGTTGAACGAACTCGTCCGCCGCCACACCACCCTCACCGGGGCCGACGTGGAATGGCTCCACATGCTGGTCTCGGAGTGGCAGCTGCTCTCCGACCTCTCCTTCGCCGACCTGGTGCTGTGGATCCCCACCTGGGACGGCATCCGCTACGTCTCGGTGGCGCAGATGCGGCCCAACACCGGCCCCACCTCCTACCAGGACGACATGGTCGGCCACCTCGTCCCGCGCGGGCGCCGCCCGCTGCTGGACGCCGCCTTCGACGAGGGGCGGATCGTGCGCGAGGGCGACCCGGAGTGGCGCGAGGAGGTCCCGGTCCGGGTCGAGTCCATCCCGGTCCGGCGCGAGGGCAGGGTGCTCGGGGTGATCGCCCGCAACACCAACCTGCTGACCGTCCGCACCCCCAGCCGGCTGGAGCTCACCTACCTGCAGAGCGCCTCGGACCTGGCCCAGATGATCGCGGCCGGCAGCTTCCCGTTCCCCGGCGTCGAGCAGGCCGACATGGACGCCGCGCCCCGGGTCGGCGACGGCCTGATCCGGCTGGACGCGGACGGCATCGTCACCTACGCCAGCCCCAACGCCCTGTCCGCCTACCACGGGCTCGGCCTCACCACCGACCTGGTCGGCAGCCACCTCGGCCGGACCACCGCCGACCTCGCCCCGCCGTCCCGCTCGGCCGTCCATGAGGCGCTGGTGAAGCTGGCCAGCGGCTGGGCGCCCCGGCAGACCGAGGTGGAGGCGCAGGGGGGAGTGGTGACCGTGCGGGCGATCCCGCTCAAGCCCAAGGGCTCCCTGACCGGTTCGCTGGTGCTCTGCCGGGACGTCACCGAGCTGCGCCGCCGCGACCGCGAGCTGATGACCAAGGACGCCACCATCCGGGAGATCCACCACCGGGTGAAGAACAACCTGCAGACCGTCGCCGCCCTGCTGCGGCTGCAGTCCCGCCGGATGGAGTCGGAGTCCGGTCGGGCCGCGCTGGACGAGGCGGTGCGCCGGGTCGGCTCGATCGCGATCGTGCACGAGACGCTCTCCCAGGCGCTGGACGAGCAGGTGGCCTTCGACGAGATCGCCGACCGGGTGCTGGCGATGGTGATGGAGCTGTCCCAGGACGGCCGGGTGGCGACCCGCCGCACCGGCAGCTTCGGCATCCTCTCCGCCGAGGTGGCCACCCCGTTGTCGATGGTGCTGACCGAGCTGCTGCAGAACGCCCTGGAGCACGCCTTCGGCCCGACCGCCTCCGGGAACCTGGAGGTGAGCGCGTTGCGCGGACGGGCCCCGGCGACCGGCATGGGCTGGTCGGACAGCTGGAACGGCGGCGCCCGGCCGGAGGAGTACCTGCTGATCACCGTGCAGGACGACGGCCGGGGCATGCCGGAGGGCTTCGACCCGAAGACGGCGGGCAACCTCGGTCTGCAGATCGTCCGGACGCTGGCCACCGGCGAGCTCGGCGGGACCTTCGACATGGTGGCCGGCCCGAACGGCGGCACCAAGGTGATCCTGGAGATCCCTGTCTGTTGAGCCGCCCGTCCGCTGTGCCGCCGGTCCGCCGGGGTCCCGGTCCGCCGGGAATTCGTCGCATCGGGGCGCCCGGTGGGGGGCGTGCGTTCGGGGGGAGCGCCGGGTGCACACTCCGCAAGCCCTCACGGGTGGGCGCGTGAACGGGCGCGGAGGCGGGCGCGTGAATGGGCGCGGAAACAGAAACGAGGCCCTGTCGACCGGGGGGGGGTGGGTCGACAGGGCCTCTCAACCCGTTCCGGCCGTCGGGGGGAGTCGGCCGGAACGGGGGCTCTGGGTGGTGCGACACCTCGCCGGTGCGTTGCACACGGTGAGCGCCACAGCTCCACAATATTGCTCTAAGTGAACAGTATCAAGTGGCTGGACGGCCCGGTGTCGCGGGACCTTGCCGGGCAAGGCCCTTTGTGCGGAAGGCTTCACCAGGAGGTGCAGGGAAGCCTTTGATCATGTGTTGATCGGTACTGCGGTTACTGCCGGTGCTACGGCGTGTGATCAGACGGGGCTGATCAGGCGGTGCGGGCGCGGTTGCGGGCGGCACGACGCTTCATCGCGCGACGCTCGTCCTCGCTCATACCGCCCCAGACGCCGGCGTCCTGGCCGGTCTCGAGAGCCCACTGGAGGCACTGCTCCATCACCGGACAGCGGCGGCACACGGCCTTGGCTTCCTCGATCTGCAGCAGAGCAGGACCGGTGTTCCCGATCGGGAAGAACAGCTCCGGGTCCTCTTCGCGGCAGACAGCGCGGTGGCGCCAGTCCATGGTCGTCCAACTCCTCCTGCCGCGGGGGGTGGCCCGATCGGCATAATCGAATGGCTTGTGAATGTGAACGCTTTCACGAATCCCACAACAGCAAAAGAGACCAAAGGCCCACCGGGCCCGGGCGGTCTGTACTGGGGGGGGATTCGGCGATTCGAGGGGCACTCCGCGGTCGGCGCTCCTGTGGTTCCGGAGTTGCCGTCGCTGCGATGTGTCCCGATCGCCATGTAGAGGTTCGCAAACCTCAGGCTCGGATACAACCCCCTTCGGGGAGGAATTTTTGATTCTTCGGTGTCGCCTAGCTCACAGCCAGTACTTCGATGGAGTGAAGGGGGCTTGTGCGTTCGAGAAGAAGGGCGAACCCCACTTCCGGTCACACAATCACACGCAGTGCCCGCCGTACGCCTGTGAAACTGACGCGACTCCGGTCTCCAAGATGGTCCCCGTCGACCTGAAATGGGGCGGGTTCCTGCGAAACCAAGGTGAAGTGCCTGACGTCGTGATAGGAGACGACGTGCTTTCCGGACGGGCCGGCCGGCGGGGCGCCGTCATTCGAAGGCGCGTACGACCGCAGGATCTGACGGATCGTTCGAGCCGTGCCGAACGCCGTCATCTGGGTGATGCCGAAGACGTCGAGATCCGTGTTGAAGGAGGCGAGCGGCGAGGGATAGACCGGACGGTTGCCGAGGAAGGTCCACGGCGAGGTGTTGCTGACTATCGCCAGGACCAGGCCCGGCACGGCCTCGTGGCCCGGCAGCTCCAGGGTCACCGGGCCTCTGCGGCGCTGCTCACGCTGGGTGAAGAAGTGCCGGATCGCCTGCCCGACGTACAGGGCGTGGGTGGACTTGCGGCCCGCCCGGCGCTGCGCCTCGACCCGGCCGACCACCCCGGCGTCGAAGCCCAGGCCGGCGGTGAAGGTGAACCAGCGGTCCGGCAGCCCGTCGGTCATCGCCTTGCCCAGACTGACCGGCCGCTCGCGCCCGTGCTCCAGAGCGTCCAGCAGGGCGCCGGTGGCCTCCACCGGGTCGTTGGGCAGTCCCAGGGCGCGGGCGAAGACATTGGTCGAACCGCCCGGCACCACGGCCAGTCGCGGGACTTTGTCGCCCGGGCCGTGCGTCATCAGCCCGTTCACCACCTCGTTGACGGTGCCGTCGCCGCCCAGCGCCACCACCAGGTCGACCGTGCCGTCCTGTGCCGCCTCGCGGGCCAGGTCGCGCGCGTGGCCCCGGTACTGCGTCTCGGCGACCTCCAGCTTGAGGTCGCTGCGCAGGGCGTGGATCAGCACATCCCTGGTCCGGCCACTGGTGGTGGTGGCCTTGTGGTTCACGACCAGGAGAGCGCGCATGGGGAAAGCCTACGGGTCGGTACGGGCCACGAGGCGGCTACCCTGCTGGAGTGACCGCAGAAACCCCCGTACCCGCACCCGCTCGCCCGGTTTCGCTCACGCTGGGCGCCGCCATCACCGCCCTGGAGGGCGCCGCGCTGGCCGTCGTCGGCGTCTCGGACATGGTGTCCGCGCTGTCCGGCCAGGCCAAGCAGCTGGCCCTGAACGAGTTCGGCGGCCTGGTCATCGTGCTGCTCGGCGTGCTGCCGATCCTGGCCGCCCGCGCGCTGCTCAAGGAGCGCCGCTGGGGCCGCAGCCCGGCCGTGCTGACCAACTCGATCTGCCTGCCGATCGCCTACTACATGGTGCAGAGCGGCGGTGCGATGATCGCGGTCGGCGTGGTGGTGGGCCTGCTCGGCCTGGTGGGCATCGGCTCGCTGCTGAACCCGAAGTCGACGGCGGCCCTGTACACCCAGCACGAGGGCTGAGCGCACCGGGCCGCCGAAGGTCCTGAAGCGTGCCGGACGGCCGCCGAGCCGGAGCTGAGCGGCCGTCAGTCCTACTCCTCCACCAGGAGCTTCTCCCGCAGCTGGGCCAAAGTGCGCGCCAGCAGCCGGGACACGTGCATCTGGGAGATCCCCACCTCGGCGGCGATCTGCGACTGGGTCATGTTCCGGAAGAACCGCAGCACCAGGATCTTCTGCTCGCGGGGCGGCAGTTGGGCCAGCAGCGGCTTGAGCGACTCGCGGTACTCGACGCCTTCCAGCGCCTCGTCGGTGGCGCCCAGGGTGTCCGCCACGGCCGGCGACTCGTCGTCGCTGTCCGGCACGTCGAGCGACAGCGTGGAGTACGCGTTGGCGGACTCCAGGCCCTCCAGGACGTCCTCCTCGGAGATCCCCAGGTGCTCGGCCAGCTCGTGCACCGTGGGGGAGCGGCCGTGCCGCTGGGAGAGCTCGCTGGTCGCCGTGGTGAGCGACAGCCGCAGCTCCTGCAGACGGCGCGGGACGCGCACCGCCCAGCCCTTGTCGCGGAAGTGCCGCTTGATCTCGCCGACGATGGTCGGTGTCGCGTAGGTGGAGAACTCGACCCCGCGCTCGTGGTCGAAGCGGTCCACCGACTTGATCAGACCGATGGTGGCGACCTGGGTCAGGTCGTCCAGCGGCTCGCCCCGGTTCCGGAAGCGCCGGGCCAGGTGTTCGACCAGCGGGATGTGCATCCGCACCAGCTGGTTGCGCAGCTCGACGCGCTCCGGCGAGCCATCGGGCAGTGCGGACAGTCGGACGAACAGCGCGCGGGCGGCCTCCCGGTCCGGGGCGCCGGTGCGGTGCGAACCCTGGGCGGGCACGGCGCCGTGCAGCTCCGCGGCCCCGTCCACCGGGACCGGCGAGGGCGTGGAAGCGGGCGCCGGCTCAGACGTCGGCTCGGTCGGGTGGCTCATCCGGTGGGCGTCCTTCGGGTGCGCTTCGTCGTTGGCGGCGAGGCCGGGAACGCTCGCCTGGGTCGGTACGGCAGGGCCCGCCGTCGCGAGGCCGGTACGGTCCAGATCACTCACGGCCATTCCCCCGTTCCGTTCCGGGAGCACCGGGGCCGTCGGCCCCGGTATCGTCTCGTTGGTCGTACCGCCTGGGCGGTACCGGGAGCCGCCCGTCGGGCCCCGGTGGGGGAACGGCGGACGGCCCTTGCAGGGTGCTGCGCGGGGCCCGGTCAGTGGGCGACGGACCCGCCGCGCTTCTTGTGCAGGCTGATCGACACGGTGTTGTCCTCGCCGACCGAGGAGTCGACCTCACCGGCCAGGGCGGAGAGCACGGTCCACGCGAAGGTGTCCCGCTCGGGCGCCTTGCCGTCCGTGGTGGGAGCGGCGACGGTCACCTTCAGCGAGTCGCCGACCAGACGGAACTCGCAGGACAACACGGAGCCGGGCACCGCCTGCTGGAGCAGGATGGCGCAGGCCTCGTCCACCGCGATCCGCAGGTCCTCGATCTCGTCGAGGGTGAAGTCCAGCCGGGCCGCGAGCCCGGCCGTCGCTGTTCGCAGCACGGAGAGGTAGGCCCCCGCCGCGGGCAGCCGGACCTCCACGAAGTCCTGAACTCCGAGATCGCTGTCGATCTGGGACACCCTTGCCTCCTGGGTGACGCGCTGTGCTTGGTTGGTACCTGTGCTACCCATTGAGGGGCGCTTTGCCACCACTCGAAGGGGTGTCGATGCCGATGATCCGCCATCGCTGTTCGTGCCCCGCACCCCGGTGCGAGAGTTACTCATGGTAAGGCATTGCGACGCTGGGTGGCAGGGGCTTTGCCCTTACTCGCCGGTCCGTTCGACGACTTCTCAGCGACTTCTAACGACTTCTAACGACTGCCGGCGGCGGTCAGTGCCTCGCCGGTGAGCCGGTGGACGGTCCACTCGTCCATCGGAACCGCGCCGAGCGACTTGTAGAAGTCGATCGACGGCTGGTTCCAGTCGAGCACCGACCACTCCACCCGCGCGTAGCCGCGCTCGACGGCGATCCGCGCGAGCTCCAGCAGGAGCGCCTTGCCGTGGCCGCCGCCGCGGGCCTGCGGGCGGACGTAGAGGTCCTCCAGGTAGATCCCGTGGGTGCCGCGCCAGGTCGAGAAGTTGAGGAACCAGACCGCGAAGCCGACCGGCTCGCCGGTGCCGTCGTCCTCGGCGATCAGGCCGAACAGCGCCGGGGCGGCGCCGAACAGCGCCTCGCGCAGCTGCTCCTCGGTGGCCACCGCCTCCTGCGGGGCCTTCTCGTACTCCGCGAGTTCGCGGATCATGGCCAGGATGACGGGGACGTCGGTGACGACGGCGGTGCGGATCATGCCGCGAGCCTACTGCTCGGGCCCGGTCTCGTCCCAGGCCTGGAGCGAGGTCTGGTCGACGATCCGGCCGTCCCGCAGGTCGGCCATCGAGGACATCAGCACCCGCACCCCGTCGGGGTAGCGGCAGGACTCCAGGAAGGCGACGTGGTCGCCCTGGACCACCACCTGCTCCAGCTTGTGGGTCATCTCGCGGCCGTAGATGTCGCTCAGCATGGCGCCGATCTCGTCCCGCCCGTGCATCACCAGGGGGTGGCTGGGCTGGGTCTTGCGGTCGACCACGCGCAGTTCGGCGTCCTCGGCGTACAGAGCCAGCAGGGCCTCGGCGTCGCAGCGCTCGATGCCCTCGCGCAGTGCCCGGGTGTCGAAGGCGGACGGCGCCGCCGTGGTGCTCATGATCTCGCTCCTCCGGTCGGGGTCCGTCGGCTCGTACCTCTGAGCGTACGCCCGACCGGAGGAGCGCGATCCGGGCCGGTCAGCGGGCCGGGACGGTGCGCGGGCGGTCGGCCGGGGTGCTGATCGCGGCCGGGTCGCGCGGGCTCCCGACCAGGTCGACGCAGTCCAGCACGACGATCCGGTCGTTCCTGATCGCGGAGACGTCGGCCGGCGGCGGGAAGGACTTCAGGAACCGCCGCTCCTCCTCGGCGCGGGGGTCGCGTAGCCGTTGATCACCATCGCCTCCAGCGGCCGAGGGCGATCGGGCCGGCACGGACGCGGGGGTGCCCCCGGGGCCGCGCTCACCGGTGCGGGTCGGCGCCGGATCCACACCGGACTTCCCCTCGGGCGCCCCGGCGGCATGACAGCCCCTCAGGCGGCCCCCGCCTGGCGCGGATCGGGCGTGAACGCACAGCCGCCCCCGTCCGACGGGCGGACGGGGGCGGCCGGGTGGCGACGCATCAGGCTCAGGCCTGCTTGGTCTCCCAGAAGATCTTGTCGACCTCGGCGATCAGGTCCAGCAGGGCCTGGCCGGTGGCCGGGTCGGTGGACGCCTTGGCGGCCGAGGCGGCCTTCAGGGTGTCGTTGATCAGCTTGTGCAGCTGCGGGTACTTCTCGAAGTGCGGGGCCTTGAAGTAGTCGCTCCACAGCACCGAGATGTGGTGCTTGACGGCCTCGGCGCGCTGCTCCTTGATGATGATGGCGCGGGCGCGGAAGTGCGGGTCCTCGTTGGCCTGGTACTTCTCCTGGGTGGCCTTGACCGACTCGGCCTCAAGCTTGGCCTGCGCCGGGTCGTACACGCCGCAGGGCAGGTCGCAGTGGGCGTGAGCGGTGGCACGCGGTGCAAACAGACGAGAGAACATGGGAGTCCTTCCTTAGATCGTCTTCCCGCGCCCGAGATTACCCTTCCGTCCTCGGGGTTTCGCGATCGGGCGGTGGGCCTAGGGCAAAAGGCGGACCCGGAACCGGGGTAATCCGGACATCGGACGGATGACGGTCCGTGCGGCAGACTGGGGGCGGGCGGTCCGGGAGGAGGAGTCGTGGCGCGGAGCACGGAGCCGGAGGGCGGTGCGGGGGGCAGCGCGGTGCCGTTCGGGCTGGTCGACGTGGCGGGCCCGTCGATGATCCCGACCCTGCGCGAGGGCGACCAGCTGCTGGTCCGCTACGGCGCGCCGATCCGACCGGGCGCGGTGGTGCTGTTCCGGCACCCCTTCCAGCAGGACCTGCTGGTGGTGAAGCGGGCCGCCGAGCGCCGTCCGAAGGGCTGGTGGCTGCTGTCCGACAACCGGCCGGTGGACAGCGACAGCCGCAGCTACGGGCCGGTCCCGGACGACCTGGTGCTCGGCCGGGTGCTGTTGCGGCTGCGCCCGAGCCCGGCCTGGCTGGCGCCGGGCCGGCGGCTGGAGCGGCTGTTGCTCAGCCCCCGGCTGGCCCGGGTGCCGGGCCTGGCCCGCCGGCTCGGGGCCTGGGTGGAGGAGGTTTAGGGCCTCTGGTCCGTGGCGCTGAGCGCCGCCTCGGCCTCCTGCCGCTTGCGGGCCCGGTAGGCGGCCACGTTGGCGCGGGTCGCGCAGCGGTCCGAGCAGTAGCGGCGGGAGCGGTTGGTCGAGGTGTCCAGGTAGGCGTTGCGGCAGGGCGCGGCCTGGCAGATGCCGAGCCGGTCGGCGCCCAGCTCGGTGAGGTGGACGGCCAGGCCCATGCAGGCGACCGCGCTGAAGTGCGCGGTGGCGGTCGGTGAGTTGTCGGCCAGGTGCAGGTGCCAGCGTGGCCGGCCGACGTCGTCCAGGTAGTCGTGCCCGGAGACCAGCGGGCTGACGGGGTACTCCATCAGCAGGCTGTTCAGCAGGTCGACGCCCCGGACCTCGTCGCCCTCGGCGGCGGCCTCGAACACCCCGCGCAGCCTGGTCCGCACGGCCCGCAGCCGGGGCACGTCGGACTCGTCGGCGAGCGCGGCGGCCCGGGAGGAGTCGGAGAACAGGGTGCGCACCGCGTCCACGGAGGTCAGTGTGTCGGTGCCGCGCTCGGGTTCCTCGGTGTTCACCAGCCGAACGGCGAGATCGGCGTAGGAGGCGAGCTCCACGGCGGTCCTTCCAGAGATTTCAGTAACGGGCTGACTGCTTCCAGCCTATTACCCGATGGGGGAAAACGGCGGCGCCCGGCAGGAAACCGCCTGCCGGGCGCCGATCGTACGGGCTCAGAGGACCTTGGAGAGGAAGGCCCGGGTGCGCTCGTGCTGGGGGTTGGTGAGCACCTCGCGGGGGTTGCCGGACTCGACCACCACACCGCCGTCCATGAACACCAGCGCGTCGCCGACCTCGCGGGCGAAGCCCATCTCGTGGGTGACGACGATCATCGTCATCCCCTCCTCGGCCAGGCCGCGCATGACGTCCAGCACCTCGCCGACCAGCTCCGGGTCGAGCGCCGAGGTGGGCTCGTCGAAGAGCATCAGCTTGGGCTTCATGGCCAGTGCGCGGGCGATGGCCACACGCTGCTGCTGGCCGCCGGAGAGCTGCGAGGGGTAGTTGTTCGCCTTGTCGGCGAGGCCCACCCGCTCCAGCAGGGCCATCCCGCGCTCCTTGGCGGCGGTCTTGGTCTCCTTGCGGACCTGCACCGGCGCCTCTATGACGTTCTCCAGCGCGGTCATGTGCGGGAAGAGGTTGAAGTGCTGGAACACCATGCCGATGTCCCGGCGCTTCTGCGCGACCTCGCGGTCCCTCAGCTCGTGCAGCCGGTCGCCCTTCATCCGGTAGCCGACCAGTTCGCCGTCCACCGACAGGAAGCCGCCGTTGATCTTCTCCAGGTGGTTGATGCACCGCAGGAAGGTCGACTTGCCGGACCCGGACGGGCCGACCAGGACGAACACCTCGCCCTTCTTGACCTCCAGGTCGATGCCCTTGAGCACCTCCACCAGGCCGTAGGACTTGCGCACGCCCTGCGCCTCGACCATCGGTACGGGTCGGGCGTCCGCCGGGGGCTTGGTCAGGTCGGTCATACGTGGCCACCTCCTTCGAGGCCCGTGATCACGTCGCCATCGGCCGGCGGGACGGGCTTGCCGGCGAACAGCCGGCGCAGTCGCTGCAGCGGCGTGGGCGGGAGCACCCGGTTGGCGCCGCGCGCGTAGTAGCGCTCGATGTAGTACTGGACCACGGTGAGGATCGAGGTCAGCAGCAGGTACCAGATGCTGACGACGAGCAGCAGCGGAATGGTCTGGAAGGTGCGCGAGTAGATGTTCTGACCGGCCCGGAGCAGCTCCTCCAGGGAGATCGCCGAGACCAGCGAGGTGGTCTTCAGCATCGAGATGGTCTCGTTGCCGGTCGGCGGGATGATCACGCGCATCGCCTGCGGCAGGATGATCCGCCGCATGGTGTTGAACTGACTCATGCCCAGTGCGTGCGCGGCCTCGGTCTGGCCGAGCGGTACGGACTGGATGCCGCCGCGGACGATCTCCGCCATGTACGCGGCCTCGTTGAGGCCCAGGCCCAGCAGGGCGGCGACGAACAGCGGGATCGCCTCGTTGGTCGGCTCGGACCAGAAGGCCGGGCCGAACGGGATGCCGATCGAGATGTCGGCCCAGAGCGTGCCCAGGAAGTTCCAGAACAGCAGCTGGACCAGCACCGGGGTGCCGCGGAAGACCCAGATGTAGAACCAGGCGGTGCTGGAGAGCACCGGGTTCGGCGACAGGCGCATGATCGCGAGGATGATGCCGCCCGACACGCCGATCAGCATGGAGAGGAAGGTCAGCTCAAGGGTGACGCCGAGGCCGTGCAGGATCGAGGAGTCGAAGAGGTACGAGCCGACGACGTCCCACTGGAACTGGGGATTGGTGGTGAGGGCGTGGATCAGCATCGCCGCGAGGAGCGCGACGACTGCTGCCCCGACCCAGCGTCCGGGGTGGCGGACCGGGACGGCCTTGAGGGATTCGGGCCGTCCCGGGTGCACCGACCCCTGGTCGGAAGAGTTCACTGTGTGGCCTCAGGGGTTGTGTTCAGAACGGCGGGATCAGCTGGTGGCGCCGTTGACGACGGACTTGTCGATCGCGCCGGCCTGCACGCCCCACTTCTCCAGGATGCTCTTGTAGGTGCCGTCCGCCATCAGGGACTGGACAGCGCCCTGGACGGCCTTGGAGAGCGGCGAGTTCTTCGCCAGCACGACGCCGTACGGGGCGGTGTCGGTCACCTGGCCGACCTTCTCCAGCTGCCCGTTGGTCTGCTTGATCGCGTAGTCGACGACCGGGGAGTCGGCCAGCATGACCTGGTCGCGGCCGGAGACCAGCGCCTGGGTGACGTCGGTCTGCAGGTCGAACTTGTCGCCGTCGTTCGGGACGGTCGGCTTACCGGCCTTGACGCAGGCGGGGTTGATGGTGTCCTTGACCGCGTCGGCCTGGGTGGTGCCGGTCTGGACGGCGACCTTCTTGCCGCACAGGTCCGTGGGGTCGATCTTGTCGGGGTTGCCCTTCTTGACCGCGGCGCCCGTACCGGCGCTGAAGTAGGTGACCATGTCGACCGACGCCTCGCGCTCCTTCGTGTCGGTGAAGGAGCTCATGGCCATCGTGTACTTGTTGCCCGTGATGCCCGGGATGATCGCGTCGAAGGTCGCGTTCTGGACGTCGGCGGTCAGGCCCAGCTTCTTGGCGATGGCGTTGGCCAGGTCGACGTCCATGCCGACGATGGCGCCCTTGTCGTCCTTGAACTCGTTCGGCGCGTAGGAGGCGTCGGTGGCGACCACGATCTTGCCGGCGGACTTGACGTCGGCCGGGACGAGGGCGGCCAGCGACGCGTCGGCGGTCACGGCGGGGACCGTCACGCTGGCGTTGGCGCCGGTGGAGGACGAGGACTTGCTGCTGCCGCAGCCGGTCAGCACGAGGGAGACGGACACGGCGGCCACGCCGGCCGCGAAGAGGCGGGTGCGCTGGGTACGGGCGGTCATGAGGGGGATCTCCTCCTGGGGAGAGAAATCGGGCGGAGCGCGCCGCGGGAGCGGCGCCCTGGGCAGCTGGCCGTACGGAGCCGTACGGATGGGTATGTCGCTGTACGTCGTCGTACGGGCATGCCGGGGTGGTGCAGTTGCCTGGGCGCAGGGGGCCGCCCAGGGTGGTGCGGGGTACTGCTTTCCGCCACCCTCCGCCGAGGTGGACGTTGACCGGAACCGCCTCGACCAGTGGTCGGCTCGATCCGAGATGGGGGGAATCCTGCCATCTGATGACACTCAGGTGGCCCTCATTCAGATCAAAATCGGATAACAAGGGCCCGCGCTGTCCGCTATTCGGACGAATCGCGTGCCCCTGTCACCCTGTGTATAAGTATGCAGACCTCTCCGCGCTCCGCCCGGAGGCCCGCCGGGGTCCGCCCGTCCGTCGGTCCGGAGTGCCCGCCCCGCTCAGATGCCCCCGTTGACCACCGCGTTCTGCGCCGCGCCGGCGCTCACGTTCCACTTGCCGAGGATCTTGTCGTACTCGCCGCCGCGGATCAGCTGGTCGACCGCCTTGGCCAGGGTGTCCCGCAGGTCGGTGTCCTGCTTGCGCACCGCGATCCCGTACGGGTTGGAGGTGGACTGCGCGCCGGTCATCTCGAAACGGCCGCCGCCGTCGTTGGTCTTCGTCGCGTAGGCGGCCACCGGGAAGTCGTTCAGGCCGGCCGCCGCGGCGCCGGAGGAGACCTCGGCCATCGACTTGGCGTCGGTGTCGAACTTGTGCACGGTCAGCTGACGGCCGGTTCGGGCGCAGACGGCCACCTGCCGGGTGGCGATCTCGTCCTGGGTGGTGCCCTGCTGGAGGGCGACGGTCTTGCCGCACAGGTCGTCCAGGGTCTTGATCCCCTTGGGGTTGCCCTTCGGGACGACGATCGAGGTGCCGGCGATGAAGTAGTCCACGAAGTCCACGCCCGGGTTGACCTGCTTGCCGGTCTCGTCCAGGCCCTCGCGGCGCTGGCGGACGTCGCTGATCGCGGACATCGCCACGTCGAACTGCTTGCCCTGCAGGTTCGGTATCAGCTTGTCGAACGGGGTGTCCACGAACTCGATCCGCACGTCGAGGATCTTGCCGAGGGCTGCGGCGATCTCCGGGTCGAGGCCGGTCGGCTTGCCGTCCTGCCCGCGGAACTCCACCGGCGCGTAGTTGACGTCCATGCCGATGCGCAGCACCCCGGCCGAGCGCTGTGCCTTGGGAAGCTTGTCGCGGATGTCCTTGACCGGGTCGCTCGCGGCGGCCTGTCCGTCGCCGCCGCAGCCGGTGAGCAGCAGGGCTCCGGCGACGGCCAGTGCGGCTCCGGTGAGGGCCGGACGGCGGACCTGGGGGACGTGAGGCATGAGGGTTGCTCCTGTGGGCGGGACGCGCGGTCGCCCCGGTGTCGCGGTGGTGTCCGTCGAACGGCGGACAAGCGATCCTGCCATCCCACCCTGCCGGGCCCGGCGGCGGGTGTGTCAGAATTCGGTACCGGGTGACCCCCGAACGCTCGAACCAGGCCGACGAGCCCCGACAGGCTCGGGGTGCCCAGGAACGGAAGTCATCACGTGGCTCCGTATCCGGGGTACCGACTCCCCTTCGGGTCTGCGTTCACTCCTGCGGGTGTGCGTGCGTTTTCGCCGTTGCCGTTGTTGGTGCCCGACGCTTCCGACGCCGGGTCCGGTTGACGCGACAGCACGGCGATGAACGGCACGTGACGAGGACGAAAAGGCATAGGTGCGATGCCTTTGTCCGACTTACGCTCGGCCCGGTAGCACAACGCGGACAACACAAGACCCCATAAAACCCTCATCCGAGGGCGCCACCCGACGGGCGCCCCGACCCTGACCCCGGGTCCGCTTCGGCGTACCCGGTTTCCGGTTTCCGGACGGGTCGTCCTGTCGGCCGCGCACCTCGCCAGATCAATGACGAAGAGGTCATCGTGGCAGCGGAGATCATTCACAGCAGCACCCAGGACACCGACGATCCGGTTGACGCCGTTTTCGCGCTCCACCGCGGCGGCAAGATGGAGATCCGGGCGACCGTGCCGGTGCGCGACGCGGACGACCTGTCCCTCGCCTACACCCCCGGTGTCGCCCGGGTCTGCACGGCCATCGCCGAGCAGCCCGAGCTGGTCAACGACTACACCTGGAAGTCCAACACCGTCGCGGTGGTCACCGACGGCACCGCGGTGCTGGGCCTCGGCGACATCGGCCCGGAGGCCTCGCTCCCGGTGATGGAGGGCAAGGCCATCCTGTTCAAGCAGTTCGGCGGCGTGGACGCGGTGCCGATCGCGCTCGCCTGCACCGAGGCCGACGAGATCGTCGAGACCGTGGTGCGGCTGGCGCCGTCCTTCGGCGGCGTCAACCTGGAGGACATCTCCGCCCCCCGCTGCTTCGAGATCGAGCGCCGGCTGCAGGAGGCCCTGGACATCCCGGTCTTCCACGATGACCAGCACGGCACCGCGATCGTCACCACCGCGGCCCTGTGGAACGCGGCCGAGGTGACCGGCCGTGAGATCGGCTCGCTGCGGGCCGTCATCTCCGGCGCCGGCGCGGCCGGCATCGCCATCGCCAAGATGCTGCTGGCGGCGGGCATCGGCGACGTGGCCGTCTGCGACCGCAAGGGCGTGGTCTACGAGGACCGCGGCGACCTGACGGACGTCAAGGCCGAGATCGCCGGGCTGACCAACCGCTCGGGCCTCAAGGGCTCGCTGGCCGACGCGCTGGCCGGCGCCGACGTGTTCATCGGCGTCTCCGGCGGCACCGTGCCGGAGGAGGTCGTCGCGACGATGGCCGAGGGCGCGTTCATCTTCGCGATGGCCAACCCCAACCCGGAGATCCACCCCGAGGTCGCGCACAAGTACGCGGCGGTCGTCGCCACCGGGCGCAGCGACTTCCCGAACCAGATCAACAACGTGCTGGCCTTCCCGGGCATCTTCGCCGGCGCGCTGCAGGTGCGGGCCTCGCGGATCACCGAGGGCATGAAGCTGGCCGCCGCCAAGGCGCTGGCCGGCGTGGTGGCCGACGAGCTGACGCCGCAGAAGGTCATCCCCTCGCCGTTCGACGAGCGGGTCGCCCCGGCGGTCAGCAAGGCGGTGGCCGAGGCCGCCCGCGCCGAGGGCGTGGCGCGGATCTGACGCGGTGCCGGGGGAGCGTGCCCGCCACGACGGCCGCTCCCCCGCCTCCCCCCGAGCCGAAGGGCGCGCCGCTGTCGAAAGCGGAGCGACAAGCGAGGTACGAGCGCCGGAGCGACGACCGTCGGCAGCGGGTCGGAGCGCCCGGAGGTGAGCGGGGGAGTAGCAGCCGGGACGCGCGTCACACCCACGCGTGGTTCCCGGCCTCGGCCGTCCCGGCTATCGTCCGGGACATGTTTGCTGCCTACGCCGCACGTATCGACGCCGACGACCCGCTCAGCGGGCTGGAGTTGGGTGAACTCCCCGAGCCGCAGGCCCGCCCCGGGTGGAGCGTGGTCACGGTCAAGGCCGCCAGCCTCAACCACCACGACCTGTGGTCACTGCGCGGGGTCGGGCTGCCCGCCGAGAAGCTGCCGATGATCCTCGGGTGCGACGCCGCCGGGGTCGACGAGGACGGCAACGAGGTGGTCATCCACTCGGTGATCGGCCAGACCGGCCACGGGGTGGGCCCGAACGAGCCCCGGTCCATCCTGACCGAGCGCTACCAGGGCACCTTCGCCCAGCAGGTGGCCGTGCCCACCTGGAACCTGCTGCCCAAGCCCGCCGAGCTGAGCTTCGAGGAGGCCGCCTGCCTGCCCACGGCCTGGCTGACGGCCTACCGGATGCTGTTCACCAACGCCGGGGTCAAGCCCGGTGACACCGTCCTGGTGCAGGGGGCCGGCGGTGGGGTGGCGACCGCGCTGATCGCCCTCGGCAAGGCGGCCGGCCTGCGGGTCTGGGTCACCGGCCGGGACGAGGCCAAGCGCCGCCGGGCGGTCGAGCTCGGCGCGGACGCGGCCTTCGAGAGCGGCGCCCGGCTGCCCGCCCGAGTGGACGCGGTGATGGAGACGGTCGGCGCCGCGACCTGGTCGCACTCGGTGAAGTCGCTGCGCCCGGGCGGCACCATCGTCATCTCGGGTGCCACCTCCGGCCCGAACCCGAGCGCCATCGAGCTGAACCGGATCTTCTTCCTGGAGCTCAAGGTGGTCGGCTCGACCATGGGCACCAAGGAGGAGCTGGCCGGACTGCTCTCGCTGTGCGCGACCACCGGCGTCCGTCCGGTGATCGACTCGGTGCTGCCGCTGACCGAGGCCCGGGACGGCTTCGCCCGGCTCGCCAAGGGCGACGTCTTCGGCAAGATCGTGCTCAACCCCTGAGGTGCGGCGGCCCTGGCGCCCGGCGGCCCGGCGCCCCCGAAGGAGGGCACCGGGCCGAGACCGTCGGGACCGCCGGCTCAGCCGAGCAGCCGCTTCAGCCGCTCGCCGGCCGCGCCCAGCACCGAGCGGGCCTCGGCCAGCTCGTCGGCGCTCACCCCGCCGTCCCGGGCCGTGTCGCGGACCTGGTCGCGGAAGCGGTCGAGCAGCCGCTCCAACTCGCGGGCCGGGTCCTCGGCCGGGTCGGTGCGCGTCCACGCCGGCAGGTCGGCGGGGGCGGTGGCCCCGTCCTTGTCCAGGTCGATCCGGGTCACCGTGATCTTCTCGGCCGGCTCGTCCGCGGGCTGGCCCCAGCGGGCCGCGTCGGCCAGCCCGGCCAGGCCCCTGGTCAGCTCGGACAGGCCCTCGGCCAGTCCGGTCGGCCAGTCGCCCTTCGCGGCGTGCTCGCGCACCTGCTGCTCGACCCGGCGCTTGATCCGCAGCGCCTCCTGCTGGGCGGCGGTGCGGGAGGCCTTGGCCTGCTCGCGCAGCCGGCGGGCCTCCTCCTCGGCGGCCTTCGCCTTGGCCTTGGCGGCCTTCTCCTGCTCCCGGGCGCGCTTGGCCTGCTCCTTGGCCTGCCGCTTGAACTGGGCGAACTCCTCCTTGGCACGCTGCCAGGACTCGTTGTCGCCCCAGGGGCCGGCCCACGGGTCGCCGGGGCCCTCGGCGCGGTCCGGCCGGGGGGCCTGCCGGGCGGCCTGCCACAGCTCCTCGCGCAGGTCCTTGGCGCTGTCCCGGACGTCCTCCCGGATCGCCCCGGCGAGCTGCGCCACGGAGTCGTGGATCTCGACCTCCAGCGCGTCCAACTCGCCCTGACGGGCTTCGAGTTCCGCGCGCCCGGCGTCGGTCAGCCGGTAGACCTTGCGGCCGCCCTCGGTGCTGTGGCTGACCAGGCCCTCCTGCTCCAGCTTGGCCAGTCGCGGGTAGACCGTGCCGGCGGAGGGGGCGTACAGTCCCTGGAAGCGCTCCTCCAGCAGGCGGATCACCTCGTAGCCGTGCCGAGGGGCCTCGTCCAGCAGCTTCAGCAGGTAGAGCCGGAGCCGGCCGTGGCCGAACACGGGGGTCATCTCAGGCCTCCTTGGTGAGATCGGGCCCCGCGGGCGTGTCGGAGCCGGGGGCGGCCGGGAGCTCCCTGACCACCGCCGGGGCGTCCTCCTCGGGCTCGGGGCGGCGCAGCACGGTGACCGCGCCGGAGACGGTGGTGACGTGGAGGCTGCCGCGGCCCTCGCCGAGCTGGCCGGAGATCTTCTTGGCGCCCCAGGTGCTGCTCATCTTCAGCTCGTCGAAGGTGCTGGAGACCTCGCCGCTGGTGGAGCCGGCCTGGACGGTGGCGTCGGCCAGCGAGGGGATGCGGACCACGACCGCGCCGCTGACGGTGTTGACCTTGACGTCGGTCTCGCCGGCCACGTCGAGGTCCAGGGTGACGGCGCCGGTGACGGTGTTGGCCTGGACCTTGTCGGCGGTACCGGCGATCACGGTGAGCTGCCCGGAGACGGTGTTCACCTTGAGCTGGCCGCCGACCGCCTGGGCGTCCACGTCGCCGGTGACGGTGCCGGCGTCGATCCGGCCGGTCAGCCCGGCCAGGGTGGTGTCGCCGCTGGCGGTCTGCACCGAGACGCGGCCCTCGATGCCGGTGACGGCGGCGTCGGCGGACACGGTGCCGACCTTGACCTCGGTGCCGGCCGGGACGGTCAGGGTGACCGCGACGGAGCGCTTGCGCTTGAAGGAGTCGAAGAAGTTGCGGACGGAGCCGACCGACTTGATCCAGTCGCCGAACTCGCTCCAGCTGTTGATGTCCTTGTAGGTGACCGTCAGGACGCCGTCCACCAGGGTCACGTGCAGCGGCTCGCCCTTGAGCTCGGTGACCTCCAGGCGGGCCGGGCCCTCGGCCGCGACCACGTTCACCGAGCCGTCGATGACGCGTACGTGCAGCGCGCGCACCTCCTCGGGCACGGTGGTCCTGCCGGGTCCCTCGATCGTCCACTGGCTCATCTCTGCCGCCTCCCGTTCAGCGATCGCGATGTATCGCGTTCTCTTCTAAAGACGATATATCGCGTGCCGGGAAAAGCAAGCGGTTCCGCCCCCGATCCCGCCCCGATCCGGCCCCGGAGACATCCCGGAGCCGACCCCTACGGGGACACGCGAAGGGCCCGGGAGGCGGTTGCCTCCCGGGCCCTTCGTCCGGCCGTCACCGGGTCACTCGTCGTCGTCCTCGTCGTCGAGCCGGGCCAGCCAGGTGGCCAGCCGCTCGACCGGGATCTCGAAGTCCGGGTTGAGGTCGACGAACTCGCGCAGGCGCTCGGCCAGCCACTCGAAGGTGACCTCCTCCTCGCCGCGCCGGTTCTCCAGCTCCTCGATGCCTCGGTCGGTGAAGTACACGGTTCGCTCCGGTCCGATGGGGATTGACCTGGTCAGGATAGACCCGTCGGTCAGCTGGCCCGCCAGGTGCTGACGGTCACCGAGGCGGCACCCGTGGTCGGGTCGGCCGTGGTGATCGCGGCGATGGCGATGTTCCGGGTCGCCCGGTCGCGGACGCAGAGCAGGCGGCCGGGCGCGACCCGGTTGTAGGTCAAGTCGGTGTCCGGCCGGGAGTCGATCGCGGCGGCGCACTGCTCGGCCGTCACCGTCGGCTCGGTGATCACGGCGAAGTCGGACTTCTCGTCCCCCGAACTCTCGAAGGAGTTGGCCTTGCTGCCACTGCCGGTGTTGGTGACGCCGAGCCCCCACTTCAGGTCGCTGGAGCCGCTGCGCGGCACCACCGTGCCGGCGTTCAGGTCGATCCGGTACGCGTCGGAGGAGTACTCGGCGGCCGGGATCGAGAGCGCCTTCTTGTCCAGCAGCAGGGTGTAGCCGGCCGGTCGGGCGGGGGCGGAGACGGTGCTCGGGCCGGACATCGAGGGCGCGGCCGTCACCGGCGCGTCGGATGCGGTGGCACTCGGGCCGGAGGCGGGGTCGCCCTGGCCGGGCGCCGGGTTCGGATTGCTCTGGGTGACGGTCACCGCGGGGGCCGGGGTGGTGCTCGCGGTCGGCTTCCTGCCGTCGTCCAGCTTCTTCATCAGCACCACGCCGCCCGCGGTGCCGCCGACCGCCATCACCAGGGCGACGGTGAGCAGCACCTTCCAGGACACCCCGCCCTTGCGCTCGGGCTCGGGCTCGGGCGGCGCCGGGGTGACGGCCGTCACCACCGGGCCGGGCGGCGGGGTGTCGAAGGACGGCTGCTCCGGCTGGAGCTGGACGGTCGGCGGGGTCGGCAGGACCGGGGCGGTCGGCGTCTCGGTGGGCGGCTGCGGGGCGCCGTACGCGCCGAGCGGCGGCGGGGCGAAGCCCGGCGGGGGCGTGGCCGGCTGCTGCGGGGCGTGGGTCGGCGCGGTGGCCGGGTGGGTCGGCGCGGTGGCCGGGTGGGTCGGCGCGGTGGCCGGGTGGGTCGGCTGTGGGGGAGCGGTCGGGTCGGCGGGCGGCGGGGTGGGCGGGGCCGGTGGCGCGGTGGCGGGCGCGACCGGCAGCGGGGTGGGCGGCGTCCTGGGCAGGTCGGAGCGGCGGGTGATCTCGGTGTTGACCTGCCGAGGCAGCCAGTCGTCGCCGAACCGCAGCTGGCCGCCGACCTCCGGGTGGTTGCGGGCGGCCTGGATGATCTCGGCGGGCTTGGGGCGGTCCTCCGGGGACTTCGCCAGGCAGCGCTGGATCAGTTCGCGCAGGTCCGCCGGGACGGCCTCCAGGTCCGCCTCCTCGTGCACCACCCGGTAGAGCACCGCGGTGTCCGGCCCGTCGCCGAACGGCGCGGTGCCGCCGGCCACGTACGCGGCCAGGGCGCCGAGCGCGAAGACGTCGGTGGCGGGGGTGACCGCTCGGCCCTGGGCCTGCTCGGGGGACATGAAGGCGGGGGAGCCGATCCGGTAGCCGGTGCCGGTCAGCGCGGTGGCGTCGGCGGCCCGGGCGATGCCGAAGTCGATCACCCGCGGGCCGTCCCCGGCGACCAGCACGTTGGCGGGCTTGAGGTCGCGGTGGACCACCTCGACGCTGTGGATCGCCTGCAGCGCCTCGGCGATGCCGCCCATCAGCAGCAGCACGGTGCGGACCGGCAGCGCGCCGTTCTCCCGCACCACCTGCTGCAGGGACGGGCCCGGGACGTACGCGGTGACCAGCCAGGGGGCGTCCGAGTCCAGGCCGCCGGAGTCGATCACCTGTGCGGTGTACAGCCCGTGGATCCGCTGGGCGTTGCTGACCTCCTGGGCGAAGCGGCGGCGGAACTCGCCGTCCTCGGCGAACTCGGGGCGGACCACCTTGAGCGCCACCGGGCGCCCGCCCGGCGTGTACGAGAGGTAGACCCGGCCCATGCCGCCGGCGCCGAGCCGGGCGAACAGCCGGTAGCCGCCGACCTCCCGGGGGTCGTCCGGGAGGAGTGGCTGGAAGACCGGAGGAAGCTTGCCGGGATGCGGCGTGTCGGCGGTCATGTGGTGATCCCCCTGGGAGAGCGGTGAGGTCGTTCGGCCGGGCCGCGGGCGCGATGACGGGCGCCGGACGGCGATCTGGCGAGCCATAACCTATCGACCCGTCAGGAGGCCGTGCGGGCCAGTCCCGGTTTGGTTGCAGAGCTGCGACCTTTCCCCGGGCACGACAGAACGCCCGCGGCCCCCGCCTCCCTGGTCGGGAGACGGGGGCCGCGGGCGTTTCAGCGGTGCGGGGCCTCAGCGCGTCAGAGCGCGAAGACGTCCTCGATCAGCGCCTGCTGCTCGGCGGCGTGCCGCTTGGCCGAGCCGACCGCCGGGGACGAGGCCGTGGTGCGGGCGACGCGGCGCAGGCGGGCGCCGCCGGCGCTGCGGCCGATGACGACCTGCAGGTGGTCGACCAGGTTCATCGCGATGAACGGCCAGGCACCCTGGTTGTCCGGCTCCTCCTGCGCCCAGACGAACTGGACGTTGTCGCCGTAGCGGGCCAGCTCCTCCTGGAGCTCGGCCACCGGCAGCGGGTAGAGCCGCTCGACCCGGACGATCGCGGTGTCGGTGACGCCGCGCTCGGCACGGGCGGCCGCCAGGTCGTAGTAGAACTTGCCGGCGGTGATGACCACCTTGCGGACCTGCGCCGGGTCGACGGTGGTGTCGCCGATGACCGGGCGGAACGAGCCGGACAGGAACTCCTCGGTCGCACTGGCCGCGGCCTTCAGACGCAGCATCGACTTCGGGGTGAAGACGACCAGCGGCTTGTGGTGCGGGTTGTGCGCCTGCCAGCGCAGCAGGTGGAAGTAGTTCGACGGCAGGGTCGGCATCGCGACCGTCATGTTGTTCTGCGCGCAGAGCTGGAGGAAGCGCTCCGGACGGGCGGACGAGTGGTCCGGGCCCTGGCCCTCGTAGCCGTGCGGCAGCAGCAGGGTGACGCCGGAGTGCTGGCCCCACTTCTGCTCGGCGGAGGCGATGTACTCGTCCACCACGGTCTGCGCGCCGTTGACGAAGTCGCCGAACTGCGCCTCCCACATGACCAGCGCGTTCGGGCGGGTCAGCGAGTAGCCGTACTCGAAGCCCATGGCCGCGTACTCCGACAGCAGGCTGTCGTAGACGGTGTAGCGGGCCTGGTCCTCGGTGAGGTACTGCAGCGGGGTGTAGTCCTCGCCGGTCTTGCGGTCGATCAGGACGGCGTGTCGCTGGCCGAAGGTGCCGCGGCGGCTGTCCTGGCCGGCCAGGCGGACCGGGTGGCCCTCCATGAGCAGCGAGCCGATGGCGAGGGTCTCGCCCATCGCCCAGTCGATGGTGTTGTCCTCGACCGAGCCGGCGCGGCGCTGCAGCTGCGGCAGCAGACGCGGGTGGACGGTCAGCCAGTCCGGGTGGTTGACCTGGGAGGCGGCGATCCGCTTGACCATCTCCTGGGAGATGCCGGTCTGGATGGAGACCGGGAAGTCGGCGACCGGCTTGCCGGCGGTGGCGTCGGCCGGCGCCTGGGCCGCGTCGCGGACCTCGGCGAAGACCTTCTCCAGCTGGCCCTGGAAGTCCTGGAGCGCCTGCTCCGCCTCTTCCATGGTGATGTCGCCGCGACCGATCAGGCCCTCGGTGTACAGCTTGCGCACCGAGCGCTTCTTGTCGATCAGGTCGTACATCAGCGGCTGGGTGAACGACGGGTTGTCGGCCTCGTTGTGACCGCGGCGGCGGTAGCAGATGAGGTCGATCACCACGTCCTTGTGGAACTCCTGGCGGAACTCGAAGGCGAGTCGCGCGACGCGGACCACGGCCTCCGGGTCGTCGCCGTTCACGTGGAAGATCGGGGCCTCGATCATGCGGGCCACGTCGGTGCAGTACATCGAGGAGCGCGAGGACGCCGGGGCGGCGGTGAAGCCGACCTGGTTGTTCACCACGATGTGCACGGTGCCGCCGGTGCGGTAGCCGCGCAGCTGCGACATGTTCAGGGTCTCCGCGACGACGCCCTGGCCGGCGAAGGCCGCGTCACCGTGGATCTGGATCGGCAGCACCGGGAAGGTGGTGCCGCCCTGGTCCAGGATGTCCTGCTTGGCGCGGGCGATGCCCTCGACGACCGGGTCGACCGTCTCCAGGTGGGAGGGGTTCGCGGCGAGCGAGACCTTGATGGTCTCGCCGTCCAGGCCGGTGAAGGTGCCCTCGGAGCCCAGGTGGTACTTGACGTCGCCGGAGCCGTGCATCGACTTCGGGTCGAGGTTGCCCTCGAACTCGCCGAAGATCTTGCCGTACGGCTTGCCGACGATGTTGGCCAGCACGTTCAGGCGGCCGCGGTGGGCCATGCCGATGACGGCCTCGTCGAGGCGGTGCTCGGCGGCGGCGTCGATGGTCGCGTCCAGCAGCGCGATCAGCGACTCACCGCCCTCCAGCGAGAAGCGCTTCTGCCCGACGTACTTGGTCTGCAGGAAGGTCTCGAAGGCCTCGGCCGAGTTCAGGCGGCGGAGGATCCGCAGCTGCTCCTCGCGCTCGGGCTTCGCGTACGGCTTCTCCAGGCGCTCCTGCAGCCACTTGCGCTGCTTCGGGTCCTGGATGTGCATGTACTCGATGCCGACGGTGCGGCAGTAGGTGTTGCGCAGCAGGCCGAGGATGTCGCGGAGCTTCATCATCTTCTGGCTGCCGAAGCCGCCGACCGCGAACTCGCGCTCCAGGTCCCACAGGGTGAGGCCGTGGGTGGTGACGTCCAGGTCGGGGTGCTTGCGCTGCTTGTACTCCAGCGGGTCGGTGTCGGCCATCAGGTGGCCGCGGACCCGGTAGGAGTGGATGAGCTCCATGACGCGCGCGGTCTTGTTGACCTCGTCGTCGTGGGTGGTGGCGACGTCGGTGGCCCAGCGGACCGGCTCGTACGGGATCCGCAGCGACTCGAAGATCTCGTCGTAGAAGCCGTTCTCGCCGAGCAGCAGGCGGTGGATCTCGCGCAGGAACTCGCCGGACGCCGCGCCCTGGATGACGCGGTGGTCGTAGGTCGAGGTCAGCGTCATGATCTTGGAGACGCCGAGGCGGGCCAGGGTCTCCGGGGCGGAGCCCTGGAACTCGGCCGGGTACTCCATGGCGCCGACGCCGACGATGGTGCCCTGGTTCTGCATCAGGCGCGGCACGGAGTGCACTGTGCCGATGCCGCCGGGGTTGGTCAGCGAGACCGTGACGCCGGTGAAGTCGTCCATGGTCAGCTTGTTGGCGCGGGCCCGGCGGACGATGTCCTCGTAGGCCTGCCAGAAGCCGAAGAAGTCGAGGGTCTCGGCCTTCTTGATGGCCGCGACGACGAGCTGGCGGTCGCCGTTCGGCTTGACCAGGTCGATGGCCAGGCCGAGGTTGACGTGCTCGGGCTTGACCAGGAAGGCCTTGCCGTCCTCCACCTTGTAGCTGTGGTTCATGCCCGGGGCGGCCTTGATGGCCTGGACCAGGGCGTAACCGATGAGGTGGGTGAAGGAGACCTTGCCGCCACGGGCGCGCTGCAGGTGGTTGTTGATGACGATGCGGTTGTCGATCAACAGCTTCGCCGGGACGGCGCGGACCGAGGTCGCGGTCGGCACCTCCAGCGAGGCGTCCATGTTGGTGGCGACGGCCTTCGCCGGGCCGCGCAGCTGGACCAGCTCGGGGCCGGCCGGGGCGGCGGCCGGGGCCGGGGCAGCGGCGGCGGCCTTGGGGGCCGGGGGCGCGGCGGCGAGCGGGGCGGCAACCGGGGCCGGAGCGGCCGGGGCGGGCGCGGGTGCGGCCGGAGCGGCAGCGGCGGGCGCGGGTGCGGCCGGAGCAGCAGCGGCGGGCGCGGGGGCAGCGGCAGGGGTCGGCGTGGGGCCGGCCTGGGTCGCGGCCTGGGTCACTGGGGTCACCTCGGTACCGGGCTTGTAGTCGGCGAAAAAGTCCCACCAGGCTCGGTCGACCGAGTTCGGGTCCTGGAGGTACTGCTGGTAGATCTCATCGACGAGCCACTCATTGGGACCAAAGCCAGTGGAGCTTGCCGAGCTGGGGGTTTCAGGTTGTGGCGACACGGCGGCAACCGCCCTCTTCCGCTTCCTTTTGGGATGTTTGGACAGCGGGGATTAAGGCTACGCCCCTGACCAGTGATCGCGCAGTCCCCGGGCCCCAGGCGTCGCCCAGATCACAGTCCTGACCTGCAGTTTGGCTGAAAAACTACGTTAGAAAGCCGTATCTGAGGGGAACCGATCAGGCCCGATCGGCCCCCATACTCGGGCAAAACCGGACAAAGTCGCAGTCGAATCGTCCGATGACCTTCGTATGCGTCTGTGTCGGATCTGTGACAAATGTCCCGGCCCGCTCAGCGTTGCCCGGGCAGCCGGACCTCGATCCGGCAGCCGCTCGCCGACTCGGCCACGGCGATCCGTCCGCCGTGCAGGTCCACCGCCCAGCGGGCGATGGCCAGACCCAGTCCGGTGCCGCCGTCCGCGCCCGGTCCGGACGCGGTGGCGGTGCCGCTGCGGCTGAACCGCTCGAAGACCCGGGAGCGGTCGGCCGGCGGGATGCCCGGGCCCTCGTCCTGGACCTCCAGCAGCAGGCCGCCCTCCTCGCCGTCAGGCCGGGCGCGCACGGTCACCGTGCCGCCGGGCGGGGAGTGCTTGCAGGCGTTGTCGACCAGGTTGGCGACCACCTGGTGGAGTCGCTCCGGGTCCGCGACGGCGGTCAGGCCGGACGGGTTGACCTCCAGGGCCAGCCGGACGTCGCCGCGCCGGGAGAACGCCCCGCCGGCCGTCGCGCCGTCCACGGTGACCCCGCGCAGCACGCCGTCCAGGAACTCGCGCACCTCGAAGGGGCGGGCGTCCAGGTCGACCACGCCGTCGTCGATCTTGGAGAGGTCCAGCAGGTGGGTGACCAGGCGGCCGAGCCGCTCGGTCTGCTCCAGCGCGGCCTCCAGGGTCGCCGGATTGGGCTGGACGACGCCGTCCACCACGTTCTCCAGTACGGCGCGCAGCGCGGCGATGGGCGTGCGCAGCTCGTGCGAGACGTTGGCGACCAGCTCGCGTCGGTGCTGGTCGGCGGCCTGCAGGTCGGCGGCCATGGCGTTGAAGGCGGCCGCCAGCTCGCCGATCTCGTCGCGCGAGTTCACCTCGACCCGGCGGCTGTAGTCGCCGGAGGCCATCGCGCGGGCGGCGTCCGTCATCTCGCGCAGGGGGGCGGTCAGCCCGTGCGCGAGGAACTGCATGAACAGCAGCGAGGCGATCATGGAGAAGACCATGATGATCCGGATCTGGGTCTCCGACCGGATCGCCACGACCACCATGCCGGTGGCCAGGAACACGGAGACGATCACCAGCAGGGCGAGCTTGCCCTTGATCGAGCGGACCGGGTCGAGCGGGCGGATGTCGGCCCATACCCGGCGGACGGCGCGGGCGGCCAGCGTCTGCGAGCGCGCGCCGTCGGCGTCCCCGTTGCGTTGCTGTGGAAAGGTCATTGGTCCCTCGTGATCCCCGCGCGCGGCGCGGCGGTGTCGGGACACGGGCCCCCCGGTGGCCCGTCGCCCGAAGCTCCCGCCGTCAGGAGAGCGGGGCCTCCAGTGCGTAACCGACGCCGTGGACGGTGCGGATCCAGCTGGCGCCGATCTTGCGCCGCAGTGCCTTGACGTGGCTGTCGACGGTGCGGGTGCCGGACGCATCGGTCCAGTCCCAGACCTCGGCCAGCAGCTGCTCGCGGGTGAGCACCGCGCGCGGCTGGGCGGCCAGGCAGGCGAGCAGGTCGAACTCGGTCGGCGTCAGGTGGACGTCGCCCGAGGCCAGCCGGACCCGGCGCTGCACGTGGTCGATCTCCAGCTCGCCGAAGCGCAGGCTGCCGAGCGCGGGCGTTCGGGCGGCCTGCTGGGCGCGCTCGACGCGGCGCAGCAGCACGTTGACCCGGGCGGCCAGTTCGCGCATCGAGAACGGCTTGGTCATGTAGTCGTCGGCGCCCACGCCGAGGCCGACCAGCAGGTCCGTCTCGTCGTCGCGCGCGGTCAGCATCAGCACCGGCACCGGGCGCTGTGCCTGGATCCGGCGGCACACCTCCAGGCCGTCGAAGCCGGGCAACATGATGTCCAGGACCACCAGGTCCGGCTGCCAGGTGTGGAAGCCGTCCACCGCGCCGGGCCCGTCGTGGGCCACGGCGACCTTGAAGCCCTCCGCGCCCAGTCGGGCCGCGATCGACTCGGCGATCGTGGGCTCGTCCTCCACCACCAGCACTCTGCGCTGGCTGCTCACCGTGCCACCGGCGTTGTGGTTGTCCTGCTGAATTTCTGTCACGGTCACGCCACCGCCCCCAGGGCTGCGGGCCGGCCACCTGTGGGGATGGCGGGGCTCCGCTCGTAGTCTTGTTCCGTCGTGGACTGTGCCGGGTCCGCCGTCCCGTCGCGCGCCCAGGAGAGTGGAGGACGGGTGGTCTCCCGTCCACGTCTCCCGCGCACATCGCAGCGTACGGACAGCGGATGCTTTCCGGCAGGTGGACCGGATGTTTCCGGCCCGTGGGCCGGCTGTCGGGCGGCCCTCGGACCCACTGCACGAGTGGGCACGGGCCGATACCTTACCCGGCGAATTTTCACTGCGTAACGGTACGTATGCAGTCGACTTGACGCCAAGTCGCCGGTCAGAGGCCCTACTGACGCGTTAATAGCAAGAAGGTCTGGACCAATGTCGGGAATCCGGCCCCTCTTCGCGGAGAGGGTCTTCACGGGCTTTTCTCAGGTGCCTCTCAGAACCTCGACGTACCGTGGGCACGACAACGCCCCGCTGGGCGGAATCGGGGCCGTGCGCCGGTACGTTGGCGGCGACAGGGACCGGTTGCTGCGGGCGTGGAGCGGAGGCGGCATGGCTGGACTGCGGTGGGACGCCCATCGGGGCGCTCCCGCGGGGGTGCCGTACGGAATGCTCCGCCACGGGCTGCGCACCGGCGTCTTCGAGTGGCTGCTGGAACGGGTTCCGACACCCCGGCGCAACCCTTTCACGCTCGGATATCTCGCCGTGGTGGGAGCCACCACGACCTTCGCCTCGGTCGCCGATCCGGAACTCGTCCAGCGACTGCAGGAGGCCTCCAGTTCGGACGGCCACAACCTGCTCCAGCATCCTTTGCGTGCTCTTGTGCTGAGTGGATTCTGGGTCGCCGGGAACGTGTGGGTGCCGTACCTCTGGGGCTTCGCCTTCACCCTCGCGCCACTGGAGCGCAGGGTCGGCCCGGCCCGGGCGGCTGCGGTGTTCGCGATCGGGCACGTCGCCGCGACGCTGCTCTCCCAGGGGGTGGTGATCGCCGCGGTGGAGACCGGGCGGATGGCGCCCGAGGCGATGGACTACCTGGACATCGGGGTCAGCTACGGCGTGCTCACCTGTCTGGGTGCGATGGCCGGGCTGCTCCCGCGACGTGGCCGGCTACTGGCGCTGGGTGGCGCCGGGCTGATGATCGTCCAGCAGATCGCCGCCGAGAAGGACGTGGTCACCGCCGTGGGGCACCCGGCCGCGGTGCTCACCGGGGTGGCGCTGTGGCGCTGGCTGCGCGGGGCCGAGCGGCGCCCGCCCCGCCCGCGCCCGCGGTCGGCGACGGCCCCGGCGGCCGGGTCGGCCCCCGCCGCGGTGCGCGGCGGCGCGCGGCCGTCCGCCGTGCGCTAGTCGCGGACTTCGCGCATGGAGGCGGGGCTGGTCCCCACTTTCGGGGTGTCCTTCCCCCGCCTTTTTGACGGCGCGGCCCGCAGGTCCTTTCCCCCTCCTCGCCGTTCGCTCACGGCGAACAAGATGCCGGGAACATCCGGTGCCCGTGAAGCCTTAGTCAGGTCGACTCAAGTTCACTGACTGGGGAGAGATCATGGCATCGACGTCCACTCCGCTCACCCTGCCCGTGCTGCCGCTCGACGACGAGGTCGTCCTCCCGGGCATGGTCGTCCCGCTGGACCTGAAGGACACCGAGGTGCGCGCCGCCGTCGAGGCCGCCCGCGCCGCGGCCACCGGCTCCGGAAAGCCACAGGTCCTGCTGGTCCCGCGGGTGGACGGCTCGTACGCGGGGGTCGGCACGCTGGCCACCGTGGAGCAGGTCGGCCGCCTCGCGGACGGCGACCCGGCCGCGCTGGTGCGCGCCGTGCGCAGGGTCCGGATCGGGGTCGGCACCACCGGCCCCGGCGCCGCCCTCTGGGTGGAGACCGCGCCGTTCCGGGAGTCCTCGGTCGGTATGCCGGTGGCCGGGCGGGCCGCCGAGCTGGTCAAGGAGTACAAGGCACTGTCCACCCAGTGGCTGCGCAAGCGCGGCGCCTGGCAGATCGTCGACCGGGTGGCCCAGATCGAGGGCGTCGGCGAGCTCGCCGACAACATCGGCTACGCGCCCTTCGCCACCGCGGAGCAGAAGCTCAAGGTGCTGCTGGAGGCCGACCAGGTCGCCCGCCTGGAATACGCGCTGACCCTGCTGCGCGACCACCTCGCCGAGGAGGAGGTCAACGACACCATCCGCAAGGACGTCGAGGAGGGCGTGGCCAAGCAGCAGAAGGAGTTCCTGCTCCGCCGCCAGCTGGAGGCCGTCCGCAAGGAGCTGGCCGAGCTGAACGGCGACCCGGCCGACGAGGAGGGCGACTACCGTGCCCGGGTCGAGGCCGCCGACCTGCCCGAGAAGGTGCGCGAGGCCGCCCTCAAGGAGGTCTCCAAGCTGGAGCGGGCCAGTCAGGACGGGGCCCAGTCGCCGGAGGGTTCCTGGATCCGCACCTGGCTGGACACCGTCCTGGAGCTGCCCTGGAACGAGCGCACCGAGGACGAGTACGACATCGCCGGCGCCCGCGCCGTGCTGGACGCCGACCACGCGGGTCTCGGCGACGTGAAGGAGCGGATCGTCGAGTACCTGGCCGTCCGCAAGCGCCGGGCCGACCAGGGGCTCGGCCTCGTCGGCGGCCGCCGCGGCGGCGCGGTGCTGGCCCTGGTCGGCCCGCCCGGCGTCGGCAAGACCTCGCTCGGCGAGAGCGTGGCCCGCGCGATGGGCCGTAAGTTCGTCCGGGTCGCGCTCGGCGGCGTCCGCGACGAGGCCGAGATCCGCGGCCACCGGCGCACCTACGTCGGCGCACTGCCCGGCCGGCTGGTGCGGGCGATCAAGGAGGCCGGCTCGATGAACCCGGTCGTCCTGCTCGACGAGATCGACAAGGTCGGCTCCGACTACCGGGGCGACCCGGCCGCCGCCCTGCTGGAGGTGCTGGACCCGGCGCAGAACCATACCTTCCGGGACCACTACCTGGAGGTCGAGCTCGACCTCTCCGACGTCGTCTTCCTCGCCACCGCCAACGTGCTGGAAGCCATCCCCGAGCCGCTGCTCGACCGCATGGAGCTGGTCAGGCTCGACGGCTACACCGAGGACGAGAAGGTCGTCATCGCCCGCGACCACCTGCTCCCGCGCCAGCTGGAGAAGGCCGGCCTCGGCGGCGAGCAGGTCAGCGTGGACGAGGAGGCGTTGCGCAGGCTCGCGGGGGAGTACACGCGGGAGGCGGGCGTGCGCAACCTGGAGCGCTCGATCGCCCGGGTGCTGCGCAAGATCGCCGCACAGGCCGAGCTGGGCGAGCGCGAACTGCCCGCCGCGGTCGGCGCGGACGACCTGCGCGCCCTGATCGGCCGCCCGCACCACGTGCCGGAGTCCGCCCAGGAACCCGCCGAGCGGCGCACCGCCGTCCCCGGCGTGGCCACCGGTCTGGCGGTCACCGGCGCCGGCGGCGACGTCCTCTACATCGAGGCCTCGCTCGCGGACGCCGAGACCGGCGGCACCGGACTGACCCTGACCGGGCAGCTGGGCGACGTGATGAAGGAGTCCGCGCACATCGCGCTCTCCTTCCTGCGCTCGCGCGGCGCCGAGCTGGAGCTGCCGGTCACCTCGCTGCGCGACCGCGGCGTGCACCTGCACGTCCCGGCCGGGGCCGTCCCCAAGGACGGGCCGAGCGCCGGCATCACCATGACCACGGCGCTGGCCTCGCTGCTCTCCGGCCGCAAGGTGCGCACCGACGTGGCGATGACGGGCGAGGTGTCGCTGACCGGGAGGGTGCTGCCGATCGGCGGGGTGAAGCAGAAGCTGCTCGCCGCCGACCGGGCCGGGGTCACCACGGTGATCATCCCCAAGCGCAACGAGGCCGACCTGGACGACGTCCCGGCCGAGGTGCTGGAGCGGCTCACCGTCCACCCGGTGGCGGACGTGCGCGAGGTGCTGAAGCTGGCCCTGGAGCCGGCCGAGGTGCTGGTCGCGGCATAGGGCCTGTCCGGACAGCTCCAAGGGCCGACGGCATCTCCGCGTGCCACACTGCGGAGATGCCGTCCCCCACGCAGCGCGCCCTGGCCCGGGTGCCGGCCCGGTTGCGCCCGCTCCTGCTACGGCACCGCCGACTGGTGAAGTTCCTGCTGGTCGGCGGAAGCTGCTTCGTCCTCACCCTGGTGATCGACTTCGAGCTGAAGATCACCGTCTTGGAGCACAAGCCGGTGGTCGCGCTGACGGTGGCGACGGTGATCGGCACCGTCGTCTCCTATGTGCTCAACCGCCGCTGGGCCTTCCGCACCGCCGGGCGCGGGCGGGAGGCCCTGCTGTTCTTCCTGGTCAGCGCGGTGGCGATCGCCGTCAACGACCTACCACTGGCGCTCTCCCGCTACGCCCTGGACCTGCGCGAGCCGTACGTCGACCCGCTCACCCAGGAGACCGCGGACTTCCTCAGCGGGATGGTCGTCGGGACCTTCGTCGCGATGCTGTTCCGCTTCTGGGCTATACAGCGCTGGGTCTTCACCGGGCCCGCGGAGGGGCCCTTCGACGGCAATCCCGGTTACGCTGCACCCGGGATGCCACGGGACGTGCCGTAAGACCGTGCCGTGAGCGAGCGGAGCGAGCTCACCATTGAAGGGTGCGCGTTTCGCGAAGAGACCGCCGAGCGTAGCGAGGTGGGCGCATGAGTGTCATGCGCGGGGAGCCGGACGGCGTCCAGACCGGGCCCGCCAGCCAGCAGGGGATGCGCCGGGCCAACCTGGCCCTGGTGCTGGGGGTGATCGCGCGCGGCCCGCGCTCGCGCGCCGAGGTGGCCGCCGAGACCGGGCTGACCAGGGCCGCGGTCTCCTCGCTCGCCGAGCAGCTGATCTCCGCCGGCCTGGTCGTCGAGGAGGGCCCCGCCGCGCCCAGCGGCAAGGTCGGCCGCCCCGGCACCGCGCTCGGGCTCAACCCGCTCGGGCCCGGCGGCCTCGGCGCCGAGATCGGTGTCCGGCACCTGGGCGCCTGCGTGGTCGACCTGCGCGGGGAGGTCCGCGCCTGGCGGCGTCAGGACATCGTCAACCGCGGTCGGCAGCCCGCCGCCGTGATGGCCGACCTGGGCCGGCTTCTGCGCTCCGCCGTTGCCGAGTCGGGCCTGCGCCCGGCCGGACTGACCCTGGCGGTGCCCGGACTGGTCGGCGGCAGCGGGGTGCTCCAGCGGGCCGCCAACCTCGGCTGGCAGGACGTTCCGCTGGCCCCCGAACTGCGCGCGGCGCTGCGTGCGGTCGGGGACGGCCTGGCCGAGCTGCCGGTCCAGGCGGACAACGAGGCCAACCTCGGCGGGCTGGCCGAACGGTGGCTGGACGAGCGTCCGGAGGACTTCCTCTACGTCTCCGCCGAGGCCGGGGTCGGTGCGGCGATCGTGGTCGGCGGCCGGCTGCTGCGCGGCGCGCGCGGCTACGCGGGCGAGTTCGGCCACGTTCCCGTCCACCCGGAGGGGCCGCGCTGCGCCTGCGGGGCGCGCGGTTGCCTGGAGCAGTACGCGGGCGAGGCGGCGGTGCTGCGGGCGGCCGGGCTGACCAGCGCGCGCGGTGACTGGGTGACCCTGCTGGCCGAACGGGCCGGGGGCGGGGGCGAGCCGGCCCGGGCGGCGCTGGCCGGGGCCGGTTCGGCGCTCGGCATCGCGGCCGCCGGGGCGGTCAACCTGCTGGACCCGGCCGAGGTGGTGCTGGGCGGCGGCTACGCCCGGCTGGCGCCCTGGCTGCTGCCGGCGATGCGGCGCGAGCTGGCCGCCCGGGTGACGGTGCGGCCCTGGGCGGAGGACCGGCTGACGGTCTCCAAGCTCGGCCGGCGCGGGCCGCTGCTGGGCGCGGCGGTCGGCGTGGTGCGTGCCATCGTCGCCGACCCGGGACCGCTCGCGGGCGGCTGAGAGCCTCGTACCCGGGATACGACCGAGCCCCCGGCCAGGGCGGCCGGGGGCTCAGTCGGATGCCGTGAGACTCAGGAGGCTCAGGCCTCGGCGGTCTCGGCGACGATCTCGCGGCCACCGGAGCGCGGGCCGCGCAGCACGGCCAGGAAGGCGACGCCGACGCCGACCAGCGCCCAGATCACCAGGACCAGGATCGGCATGCCCAGGTTGGTGGACTCGAAGTAGGCGATGGACTTGGTGGCGCGCGTGCCGGCGCCGTTCGGGATCAGCGAGCCGATCGCCCGCCAGAACGGCGGCATCATCGGGGCCGGGTAGACACCGCCGGCGCTCGGGTTGCCCAGCACCACGAAGACCAGCACCGCGATGCCGATGCCGAGGACGTCGAACAGGCATTGCAGCGCCATGGTGAACGCGCCGACCGTGAACACCACCAAGGCGCCGATGGCGGTCAGGGCCAAGGTCGAGCCGGGCAGCGCGTCCAGCACCGGCCCGGCGATGATCGTGCCGCCGAGGCCGGCGCCGACCGAGTACAGCGCCAGGACGCCGAGGCGGATCAGCAGGCGGTGGACGTTGGCCGGCTTGGAGCCGGCGCTGATGCCGAGGATCGAGGCGACCAGGTAGCCGCCGACGCACCAGCCGATGACCAGGTAGAAGGCGGACAGGCCGTTGGTGTCGCCCTTGGCCAGCGGTACGACGTCCTCGACCTTGACCGTGCGGGCCTGGGCCTTGTCCAGCGTGGTGGTGATGGTCTCGGCGGCCTTGGCGGCGGAGGTGCCGCGGGCGTTGCCGACCAGCAGGGTGTCCTCGGTGCCGGTCAGGTTCACGACCAGCGCGGCGTAGATCTTCTGGTCCTTGATCTGCTGGGTCGCCGTCTCGGCGTCCGGCGCGGTGACGGGCTTGACGGCCTCGTCCGGCACCGACTCCAGGGCCGCCACCAGCTTCGGCGTGATCTGCGGCGGGGCGACCACCGCGATCGACAGCTTGTGCGGGGTCGGGTGGTGCAGCGCCCCGATGTACGAGGTGATGAAGCCGAGTTGCAGCAGCAGCACGCCGATCACGAGCAGTGCCGCACGCGGTGTGACCGCGCCCTTCAGTTCCGCGACGAAACCCTGCCCCGGGGCGGCCATCCACATCTCCTTGCGTATCGGGGAAAATCGGATACTTAATACCATGAAATAGTTGGCTTGTCTCAACTTCCGGGCCGGTATCCGGCCACCGCGGCTGGGCGATACTGGCGCCGTGATGGACGAGGAAGCCCTGGTGGCGGTGGAGCGCGAGGTCGGGCTGATGTTCCGGCGGGGCCGCGCCAGAGTGGCGGAACTCTCACGTCGGGTGCACCCCGAACTGGAGGGCATGGCGTACAGCATGCTCGCCTACATCGAGCAGGCCGGGCGGGTGCGGGTGACGGACGTCGGTGTGCACTTCGCGGTCGGCAAGGCCACGGTGAGCCGGCAGATCCGCGCGCTGGAGGAACTCGGCCTGGTCGCCCGGGAGGCGGACCCGCTGGACCGTCGGGCCGCCCTGGTCTCGCTGACCGAGGACGGGCGCGAGCGCTACCGGGCCGCCTATGGCGTACGGATGCGGCGGATGCGCGAGGTGATGGGCGGGTGGTCGCGGGAGGACGTGGTCCGCTTCGCGGACCTGCTGCACCGCTTCAACGACGTGCTGGGGGAGTCGCCCGCGGAGTGATCGGGCCTCGCTCGGGGACTTTGCTTCGGCTTGAAGAAAGTTGCCTTAGGCAACCATTCGGCCTATGGTTGCTTAAGGCAACGAATTTCCCTGCCCGCGTGTCCCCACCCCTCCCACCGAAGGACCCCGATGACCGTCACAGCCGAGGCGGCAGCCGGAGCCGTCGTCGACGACCAGCCGATGGCCCACCGGCAGGTGATGGAGGCGCTGTCCGGCCTGCTGCTCGGCCTGTTCGTGGCCGTGCTCTCGTCGACCGTCGTCTCCAACGCCCTGCCGCACATCCTCACCGACCTGCACGGCGGCCAGTCCGCCTACACCTGGGTGATCACCGCCGCGCTCCTCACCCTGACCGCCTCCACCCCGATCTGGGGCAAGCTCTCCGACCTCGCCAGCAAGAAGCTGCTGCTGCAGATCGCCCTGCTGATCTACATCGCCACCTCCGCGCTGGCCGGCCTCTCGCAGAACACCGGTGAGCTGATCGCCTGCCGCGCCCTGCAGGGCGTCGGCGCCGGCGGTGTGGTCGCGCTCGGCCAGATCTGCCTGGCCGCGATGGTCCCGCCGCGCGAGCGCGGCCGCTACAGCGGTTACTTCGGCGCGGTCTTCGCGCTGGCCACCATCGGCGGCCCGCTGATCGGCGGCGTCATCGTGGACACCTCCTGGCTGGGCTGGCGCTGGTGCTTCTACGTCGGCATCCCGTTCGCGCTGGCCGCGATCCTGGTGGTGCAGCGCACCCTCAAGCTGCCGGTGGTCAAGCGCCCGGCGAAGATCGACTACCTGGGCGCACTGGTCATCACCGGCGCCGTCAGCCTGCTGATGATCTGGATCACGCTGGCCGGCAAGAACTACGCCTGGCTGTCCTGGCAGACCGCGGCCATGGTCGGCGGAGGCCTGCTGCTGGGCGCCCTGGCGATCGTGGTCGAGCGCCGAGCCGCCGAGCCGATCATCCCGCCGGACCTCTTCAAGTACCGCACCGTCACCCTGGCCGCGATCGCCAGCGTGCTGGTCGGCGTCGGGATGTACGGCGCGACCACCTTCCTCAGCCAGTACTTCCAGCTGGCCCGGGCCAAGTCCCCGACCACGGCCGGTCTGATGACCCTGCCGATGATCATCGGTCTGGCGCTCTCCTCCGCCGTGGCCGGCCGACTGATCACCAAGTACGGCAAGTGGAAGGCCTACCTGGTCTCCGGCACCGCGCTGCTCGCGATCGGTTTCGGCCTGCTCGGCACCGCCCGGGTCGACACCGACTACGGGCTGCTCTCCGTCTACATGGCGATCACCGGCATCGGCCTCGGCCTGACCAGCCAGAACCTGGTGCTCGCAGTGCAGAACACGGTGCCCCGGCACGAGCTCGGCGCGGCCAGCTCCGTCGTCACCTTCTTCCGCACCATGGGCGGCGCGATGGGCGTCTCCGCGCTCGGCGCGCTGATGACCAACAAGGTCGGCGACTACCTGGCGGAGAACCTGGCCGCGGCGCACATCCCGGCCGGGCACGCGGCGGCCGGCGGCGGCATCCCGGACCTGCACAAGCTGCCGGCCCCGATCCTCCCGCTGGTGACGGACGCCTTCGGCCACGGCGTCGGCACCGTCTTCCTGTGGGCCGCCCCGTTCGCGGCGCTGTCCTTCGTCACCGTGCTGTTCATCCGGGAGACCGCGCTGAAGACCACCCAGGAGAACTGACCGGCGGGCCGGGATGCGCGAAACGGGCCGGGGAGTGTCGAAACACTCCCCGGCCCGTTCGGCGTTCGGGTCCTACGGTGCGGCGATCAGCACCAGGCCGTACACCACGGCCGCGGCGCAGAGCGCGAAGCAGGCGTACGCGCCGGCCAGCAGGGCGGGCTTGGCGCCGCCGGAGGCCTGGCCGCCCTCGCCCGCGCGGGCGCTCAGCGCGGCCTCGCGACGGGACAGCGCCAGGATGCCGAGGGCGAAGACGGCGACCACGGCGACGGTGACGCCGAAGCTGACGCCGGCGGTCTGGGCCAGGGCGTTCCACTTGATGTGCATGGTGAGTGCTCCGACGCTCAGGCCGCGACCGTGGTCGAGGCGGGGGTGGGGGCGGCGTTCGCCGGGGTACCGGTGGCGACCTCGACGGGGGTGACCTCGACGACGTCGTTGACGTTGTCCGCGCTGACCGGCTGGCGGCGGGACATCATCCACATCGCGCCCGAACCGGCCACCAGCGCGGCGCCGACCAGGGCGATGCCCCAGGTGCCCTGCCGGGCCACCAGGGCCGCGCAGCCGGAGACCAGCGCGGCGGCCGGCAGGGTCAGGCCCCAGGTGTAGACCATGCGGCGGACCATGCTCCAGCGCAGCTCGCCCTTCGGGCCGCCGAGGCCGGCGCCCATGATGCCGCCGGAGCAGACCTGGGTGGTGGAGAGGCCGAAGCCCATGTGCGAGGAGGTCAGGATGACGGTCGCGGCGGCCGACTCGGAGGCGAAGCCCTGCGGCGGGCGGATGTCCGCCAGGCCCTTGCCCATCGAGCGGATGATCCGCCAGCCGCCCATGTAGGTGCCGAGCGCGATCGCGGCGCCGGCCGAGACGATCACCCAGGTGGGGGGCAGCGCGCCGTGCGGCAGGGCGCCGACCGAGACCAGGGTCAGGGTGATGATGCCCATCGTCTTCTGGGCGTCGTTGGTGCCGTGCGCGAGCGAGATCAGCGAGGAGGAGAAGACCTGGCCGGTCTTGAAGCCCTTCTCGGTGGCCGCGGTGTCGCCCTTGCGGGTGATCGCGTACGCCAGCTTGGTGGCGCCCCAGGAGGCGAGGCCGGCGACGAAGGGGGAGGCGACCGCCGGGATGATGATCTTGGTGATCACGGTGTCGAAGTTGACGCCGTGCATGCCGACGCCGACGATCGTGGCGCCGATCAGACCGCCGTACAGGGCGTGCGAGGAGCTGGACGGCAGACCCCGCAGCCAGGTCAGCAGATTCCAGAGGATCGCTCCGGCCAGTGCGGCGAAGATGATCTCGGGGTGGACGCCGGCCTTCTCGTTGACGATGCCACCGGAGATGGTGGTGGCGACCTTCACGGACAGGAACGCGCCCGCGAAGTTGAGCAGGGCCGCGATGGTGACCGCGACCTTCGGACGAAGGGCCCCGGTCGCGATCGCGGTGGCGGCCGCGTTGGCGGTGTCGTGGAACCCGTTGGTGAAGTCGAAGGCGAGCGCCGTGATGATCACAACGGCCACCAGGAACGAGATGTGTTCCATACCCAAACAATCGTCGTAGTTGTCGCACGGACGTTGATGACGTCGCGACCGTAGGTCTGTTGGGTAAACGGAAGGTGAACTGAGCCGGGAATCGTGGTTCCGCTGGTGGCTCAGCGGTGGCCGGAAGCTTTCGGAGGGGTGACCTGGACCGCGCTGAACTGGACATTAGCGAAGAACGCCCTGGTTCGCCCGCGTTTGCTGAGAGCTGTCTCACAGATCAATCGAGAATTAACCTCCAGGCCCGCGTGCGCTCTGTTTCCGACGAGTAACCCGTGGGAGGATCTGCGGGATCCGGCAGGGTCACGGGCAGTGCAGGAACAGGCGGGCGGGGAGGACCACCCATGGGCGGGGCTGGACAGCGCACGGAGACGGCAGGCGTACGTCCCTGGGTACGAGCGGCACTTCGGTGCGGAGCCGTCCTCGCGGCCGCCGCACTCGCCCTGCCGGCGGCCACCCAGGCCGCCTACGCCGCACCCGACCCGGGGGCGGGCGCCGCGGCGGCGCCCGGGACGGACCCGCTGGCGGCGGCCAAGGCCACCCTCGGGCCGCTGCTCGACCGGCTGCACGCGCTCTACCAGAGCGCCGAGGCCGCGACCGAGCAGTACAACGGGGCGGTGGCGAAGGTCGCCGAGCAACAGGCCTCGCTCACCGACCTCCAGGGGAAGCTGGACCGGCAGCAGAAGCAGGTCGACACCGGCACGGACATCGCCGCCCAGCTCGCCGCCGCCCAGTACCGCAACGGCTCCGCCTCCGCCTACGCCGAACTGCTGCTCTCCAAGGACCCGTACGAGGCGGTCACCATCGCCGAGCTGCTGGCCGCGGCCAGCCGGTCGCAGTCCGAGTTCCTGGACCGGCTGAAGGCCGACCGGGACGCGCTCGACGGGCTGAAGAAGCAGACCGAGGAGGCGCTGAAGACCTCCCAGGCGCTGGTCGCCCAGCAGGACGCCGCCAAGGCCAAGGTAGCCACCGACCTCGCCTCGGTCGAGCAGCTGGTCTCCTCGCTGACCGGCGCACAGCGCTCCGAGCTGGAGCAGGTGGAGAAGGCCAAGGCCGACGAGGCCCAGCTCGCCTTCCTCGCCTCCGGTGCCCTCGGCAAGGGCGAGCGCACCCCCTCGCTGACCGGGCGCGGGGCGGTGGCCTTCGCGCTGACGCAGGTGGGGAAGCCGTACCTGTGGGGCGGCATCGGCCCGGACTCCTACGACTGCTCCGGCCTCACCTCGCAGGCCTGGCTGCACGCCGGCAAGCCGATCCCGCGCACCAGCCAGGAGCAGTGGGCGCAGCTGCAGCACGTCCCGCTGAACCAGTTGCGGCCGGGCGACCTGGTGGTCTACTTCCAGGACGCCTCGCACGTCGCGATGTACATCGGCGGCGGGCTGATCGTCCAGGCCCCGCGGCCGGGAGCGTTCATCAAGGTCTCGCCGATCGGCTCGATGCCGATCCTCGGGGCCGTCCGGCCCGACCCGGACGGTGCGGCGGACGACGCCGGCGGCGCCTGGAAGGTGCCCGACCTGCCGAAGGGCTGGGACTCCGTCACCCCGATCGCGCCCAGCCCGGCCAACCAGGTCACGCCCACCCCCGCTCCGGGCAGCCCGGCGACCCAGCAGCCGACCGCCCCGGGCACGCCGACCGGCACGCCGTCCGGCACCGGCACGCCGTCGGACCCGGGGACGCCCACCGGCACCGGCACCCCGAGCAACCCGGGCACGCCGTCCGGCACCGGCACGCCGACCCAGACGCCGACGGGCACGCCGACCCAGACCCCGACCGGCGGTCCGACCCAGACGCCGACGCAGACCCCGACCGGCAGCCCGACCCAGGCCCCGACGGGCACGGGCTCCCCGAGCACCACGGGCTCGGCCGGTGCCTCGGCCCCGGGCAGCGCGACGGCGACCCTGCCGCTGGGCGGCCTGCCGCACTGACGCGGTACGACGGAGGCCGCCCCACGTCCGGTGACGTGGGGCGGCCTCCGTGTTCCCGCTACTCGGCCTCGCCGGAGTCGGGCTCGAAGCGTATGACGACGGCCTTGGAGGTGGGGGTGTTGCTGATGTCGGCGGTGGAGTCGAGGGGCACCAGGACGTTGGCCTCGGGGTAGTAGGCGGCCGCCCCGGCGCGGGCCACGGGGTAGTGGACGACGCGGAAGTGGGGGGCGCGGCGCTCGGTGCCGTCGGTCCACTCGCTGACCAGGTCGACGTACTGGCCCTCGACCAGGCCGAGGTCGGCGGCGTCTGCGGGGTTCACCAGAACCACCCGGCGGCCGCCCTTGATACCGCGGTAGCGGTCGTCGAGCCCGTAGACGGTGGTGTTGTACTGGTCGTGGGAGCGCAGGGTCTGCAGCAGCAGGCGGCCCGCCGGAATCTCGGGGGCGAACAGCGGGTTGACCGTGAAGTTGGCCTTGCCCGTCGCGGTGGGGAAGGTGCGGGAGTCGCGCGGGCCGTGCGGGAGGGTGAAGCCGCCGGGGCGGCGGACCTTCTCGTTGTAGTCGTCGAAGCCCGGCACGACCCGGGCGATCCGGGCCCGCAGGGTGTCGTAGTCGGAGGCGAAGTCCTCCCACGGCACGGTGTCCTGCGGCCCGAGGGCGGTCCGGGCGAGGCGGCAGACGATCGCGGTCTCGGAGAGCAGGCCGGGCGCGGGCGGACGCAGGCCGCCGCGCGAGGCGTGGACCTGGCCCATCGAGTCCTCGACGCTGACGAACTGGGCGCCGTGCGCGGTGACGTCCCGGTCGGTGCGGCCGAGGGTCGGCAGGATCAGGGCGCGGGCGCCGGTGACCACGTGCGAGCGGTTGAGCTTGGTGGAGACGTGGACGGTCAGCCGGCAGCGCCGCATCGCGGCCTCGGTGACCTCGGTGTCCGGGGTGGCCGCGACGAAGTTGCCGCCCATCGCGAAGAACACCTTGACCTTGCCGTCGCGCATCGCGCGGATGGTGTCCACCGCGTCGAGGCCGTGCTCGCGCGGCGGCTCGAAGTCGAACTCCTTGCCCAGCGCGTCGAGGAAGGCCGTCGTCGGCCGCTCGAAGATGCCCATCGTCCGGTCGCCCTGGACGTTGCTGTGCCCGCGCACCGGGCAGACCCCGGCGCCGGGGCGGCCGACATTGCCGCGCAGCAGCAGGAAGTTGACCACCTCGCGGATGGTCGGTACGGAGTGCTTGTGCTGGGTGAGGCCCATCGCCCAACAGACGATGACCTTCTCGGAGGCCAGCACCAGCCGGCCGAGCTCCTCGATCTGCGCCCAGGGCAGGCCGGTCGCGGCGAGCACGTCCTCCCGGTCCGTCTCCCGGGCCTGCGCCTCGAACTCCTCGTAGCCGTGGCAGTGCTCGGTGACGAAGGCGCGGTCGACGCCGTCCTGCTCCAGGACGATCCGGTTGAGCGCACGGAACAGCGCGAGGTCCCCACCGGGGCGGATCTGCAGGAAGAGGTCGGTCAGCTTGGTGCCGTGGCCGACCAGGCCGCGGGCGTGCTGCGGGTTCTTGAACCGCTCCAGGCCCGCCTCCGGCAGCGGGTTCACGCTGACGATCGTGGCGCCGGCCCGCTTGGCGCGCTCCAGGGCGGAGAGCATCCGGGGGTGGTTGGTGCCCGGGTTCTGGCCGGCCACGATGATCAGGTCGGCCTGGTAGAGGTCCTTGAGGCTGACGCTGCCCTTGCCGACGCCGAGCGTCTCGGTGAGCGCCGAACCGGACGACTCGTGGCACATGTTGGAGCAGTCCGGCAGGTTGTTGGTGCCCAGCCGGCGGGCGAACAGCTGGTACGCGAAGGCGGCCTCGTTGCTGGTCCGGCCGGAGGTGTAGAAGGCGGCGCCGTCCGGAGTGTCCAGGGCGCGCAGCTCCTCGGCGATCAGCGCGAAGGCGTCGTCCCAGGAGACCGGTGTGTAGTGGGTGGCGCCCTCGTCGAGCAGCATCGGCTGGGTGAGCCGGCCCTGCTGGCCGAGCCAGTAGCCGGAACGCCCGGCGAGTTCGGCGACCGGGTGGGCGGCGAAGAACTCGGCCCGGATCCGGCGCTCGGTGGCCTCCTCGGCGACGGCCTTCGCGCCGTTCTCGCAGAACTCGGCGGTGTGGGTCTTGTCCGGCTCGGGCCAGGCGCAGCCGGGGCAGTCGAAGCCGTTCGGCTGGTTGACCTTGAGCAGGGTGGCGAGGGTGCGACGGGCACCCATCTGCTCGGCGGCCATCCGCAGGCTGTGGCCGACGGCGGGCAGGCCGGCGGCCGCGTGCTGGGGCGCGGACACCTCGGGGGCGTCCTGCGCAGGGTCGCTCTGCGGGGCCTGCTTGGCCATGACTGCGCTCCTCGGGTTCTGCTGGTCGAACCGCCGCACCGTCGCGGGGGCTCGGGCCATCCTTCCACCTGGGCCGGAACAACGGGAGGGCCGTCGGTAGAGTCTGGGCGTCATGACGGGAGGGGGAGGGGCGCGTGCGAGTCGGTGACGTCCTCGACGGTCGGTACGAGCTGGGGGAGAAGCTGGGGCAGGGCGGCTTCGGGGTGGTGTGGCGGGCCCAGGACACCCGGATGCGGCGGCCGGTGGCGGTCAAGGTCATCGGGCACCACGGCGGCGACCACGGGAAGGCGGCGCTGCGGTTCGTCCGGGAGGCCTGCGCGGCCGGGAACCTGTCGCACCCGCACATCGTCACGGTGCACGACCTCGGCCAGTGCGAACTCGGCGGCCAGGAGGTCACCTTCCTGGTGATGGAGCTGCTCACCGGCCGCACCCTGACCGAGGTGCTGCGGGCGGGGGTACCCGAGCCGGCGCTCAGCCTGCGCTGGGGGCAGCAGATCAGCGGCGCCCTGGCGGCGGCGCACGACGCGGGCATGGTGCACCGGGACATCAAGCCGGACAACGTCATGATCACCGATGCCGGGCACCTGAAGGTGCTGGACTTCGGGATCGCCCAGTTGGACAGCGGCGCGGGCGGGTTGACCACCACCGGGACGATCGTCGGCAGCCCGGCGTACATGGCGCCGGAGCGCTGGACCGGCGGCCGGGTGGACGGCCGGGCCGACCTCTACGCGCTGGGCTGCGTGCTGGTCGAACTCTTCACCGGGGCGCGGCCGTTCAGCGGGGACTCGACGCCGGTGCTCATGTACCAGCACCTCAACGAGGCGCCGGCTCCGCTGGACCCGGCGCAGTTCGGGCTGCCGCCGCAGGTGGCGGGGCTGGTCGCGGAGCTGCTGGCGAAGGACCCGGCTGACCGGCCGGCCGACGCCCGGACGGTCGAGCGGCGGTTGGCGGAGCTGGCGGGGTGGCAGGGCGGCGGGGCGGGGACCGCGGCGTCGGCGCCGACGGTGGTGGACCGGTCGGCTCCGGCTCCGACTCCCGTCCCTACTCCGGCCCCGGCCCCGGCCCCGGCCGCGGTGCCGGTGGGACCGGTGGTGCCGCCCGCGCCCCTGCCCGTACCCCCTGCCCCGCCCTCGCCGCCCGCCGCCCCGCCGGTGGTGCCCGCGCCGGCGGTGCTGTCCCCGCTCACCACCCCGCCGGTGGTCGCCGCCCCGCCGTCCGCGGAGGCCGTACGGGCCGGGCTGCGCGAACGACGCTCGGTCGCGTACCGGGCGGCGACGGCGGGCGAGTCCGCGATCCAGCTGCAGGCGATCGCCCAGGAGTGCGTCACCGTGCTCGGCGCGACCGACCGGGACACGCTGGCCGCCTGGCGGGACTTCACCTGGTACCTCAGCCGGGCCGGGGACCTGGACGGCGCGATCCGGCTGCTGTCCACCGTCGTGGGCGACATGCGCTCGGCGCTCGGCCCGGCCGACCCGGACACCCTGGGCGCCCGCTACCACCTGGCGTGGTGCATCGGCGAGAGCGGCTCGGCCGTCACCGCGATCCGGCTGCTGCACGAGCTGCTGCCGGACCTGACCGCGGCCTGGGGCCCCCAGGACAGCCGGGTCCTGAAGGCCCGGCACGACCTCGCCGTCCACCTGGCCAACCGGGGCGACCTGCAGAGCGCGGTGGTGCAGCTGCACTCGCTGCTGCCCGACCTCGCCCGGACGCTGGGCGAGCACCACCCGAGCACCGTCCAGGCCTGGCAGGACCTGGCCGGCTACCAACAGCGGCTCGCCCAGGCCGGCCGCAAGGGGCTCGGCGGTTCGAACCGCCGCAAGGCGCCGAGGATGAGCCGGATGGAGGCGCTGGTGCTGGTCCGGCGGCTGCGGGTATGGGACTTCGCCACCGACCAGGAGGCCCGGGCCGCCATCGACGCGCTGGACCGGGGGATCGGCCTCAAGGGCCTCGCCGACCTGGTCTTCGAGGCCCCGGACCACGTCTCGGAGGAGGACCTGGTGGAGGAGATCTTCGGGCCGTAGGCGCCCTGAACACCCGGCGCTCACGCCGCCAGTGCCGCCGCCGGGAGCGCGGCCAGCGCCCGCAGCAGCGCCCGGGCGGCGGCGTCGTTCTGCCGGAAGCCCGGGGCGTCGGTGCGCGGGCGGGCGAAGGCGGTGGCCGAGCGCAGGCTGGTGTGCGGGCCGAGTGCGGTGCGGCGCGGGTGCGGGGCGCCGCCGAGGGCCGGGTCGAGCAGCCGGCTGTCGGTGGGCGCGACGGTGACCAGGCCGGAGCGGTGGGTGTACTCCTCGTCGCTGACCACCTCCTCCGCCACCTGTCCGGTGCGGTGCAGTCGGTGCAGTACCGGGTCGAGGGTGCGGGCCAGCGCGTGCTTGGGCAGGTACCCCTCGACCAGCGCGGTGGCGGTGACGGTGTGGCCGGGCACGGTGGCGCCGGAGGCCCGCCAGGTGCCGGTGGCCTCGTTCCGCTCGACCCGCACGCCCGCGCCGAGGAAGCGCACCACCCCGGCTTCGGAGAGGGCGAGCAACTGGCGCAGCCGGAAGCCGGGCGGACCGGAGGCGAGGAAGCTGAAGTAGCCGAAGAACCACTCGTCCACCTCCTCGGCGACCGAGCGGGCGGTGAGCCGGCCGCCGGCGAGCACCCGGGGGAGCTGGCCGAACAGCGAGAGCAGGGCGAGGAAGGCGCCGAGGTCGGCGCTGTGCGCGGGGTCGCGGCGCCGGTCGGCGTCGGCGGTGACGTGGTCGCGCAGGTGGGTCTGGAGCTCCTCGGCGGAGTCGAGTTCGAGCCCGGCCAGCGGGTGGTCGAGCCGTTCGAAGTCGATCCGGTCGGCGGGGTCGGGGACGGCCTCGGCGACGAGGGCGGCGAGTTCGGGGGAGTACCAGCGGTGCCGGTCGTACCGGGCCAGGAACTCCGGCCAGGGCAGCGCGGTGCGTTCGGGGTGGGCGTGGAACAGCTCGTGGTAGTGCCCGAAGCCGACCTCCTTGGCCATCAACGGCCAGACGTCGCGGCGCAGTTCGAGCGGGCCGTCGCCGGCGAGCAGGGCGTCCACGGCGGCCGCGTCGAAGTACCGGGGGAGCGGGGCGGGCGGGCCCTGGAGCCGGTACTCGGTCTTGGCGTGGTACGGGACGCCGCGCCGGGAGCCGAGGTGGAGCACCGGTTCGCGACCGGACGGGCGGTAGCGCAGCCCGGGCCCGTCGCCGACGGGTTCGAAGCGGCCGCCGCGGCCCTCGGTGAGCAGCGCGACCAGGTCGACCGAGGCGAGGCCGAGGCCGCGCACCACCACCTGCTCGCCGGGGGCGATCCCGGTCAACTCGGCCTGGACGTCGGCGGAGTAGGCGGGCGGCAGGTGGAAGCGGTGGTGCCGGGCGGCGAACTCGGCGTCGGCGCAGTGGCGCGGGTGCGGGGCGGAGTCGAGGTGGCCGAGGGTGAGGGCGACGTGGTCGGCGGTGAGCGTCCGGTCGGCGAGGCGGACGGTCTGCGGGCCGTCGGCCGGGCCGTCGACCCGGTGGACGGTGTCCCGGTGGACGGTGACGGTGATGTGCGGCGGCAGGTCGGCGACGGCGCGGCGGAACACCCAGTCCAGGTAGGCGCTCTGGGCGCGCCGGGTGGGGAAGTCGGTGGGCGCGAGGGTGTGCAGTTCGGCCCGTACGGACGGGTCGGCGACCTCCCGGTAGGGCGCGAACTCCGGCTGCCGGCGGGCCCATTCGGCCAGTGAGGGGCCGGGGCGGACCGGGCCGTCGAGGGTGGAGCGCTCGTCGGTGAACATGGTGACGTCCTCGGCCATCGAGTTCATCCGCAGCAGCGGGGACTGGTCGTGGCGCCAGATCCGGCCCGCGCCGGGCGGGTACGGGTCGACCAGGTGGATGTCCAACGGCCGGTCGGCGGGCAGGAGTTCGGCGGCGTTGGCGGCGATCCGCTCCAGCAGCCCGGTGCCGCGCGGGCCGGCGCCGACGATGACGAGTCTCGTCATGCCCGCACCACCTTGACGAAGGCCGCACGGGCCCGCTGGAGCGGGGTGGGCGGCGGACCGTCCCGGGTGGCGCCCTTGGCGAAGTGCCGCTCGACGTAGTACTGGCCGATGGACAGCAGGGTGGTGACCACCAGGTACCAGATGGTGGCGACCATCAGCATCGGGATGACCCGGTAGGACTGCAGGTAGACCAGCTGCACCGAGTAGAGCAGGTCGGAGACGGCCAGCACGCTGACGATGCTGGTGCCCTTGAGCGCGCCGATCAGCATGTTCCCGGCGGTCGGCACGATCGAGCGCATCGCCTGCGGCACCACGATCCGGCGCAGCACCCGCCAGCGGCCCAGCCCGAGGGCGGCGGCCGCCTCCAGCTGGCCGCGGTCGACGGAGAGGATGCCGCCGCGGATCACCTCGGCGGCGTACGCGGTCTCCAGCAGGGTGAGGCCGATGACGGCGGTCAGGGTGGGGCCGATCAGGTTGACGGTCTTCACGGTGACGAACTCGGGGCCGAACGGGATGCCGAGGCCGAGGGTCGGGTAGAGCGCGCCGATGTTGAAGAAGAACAGCAGCTGCACCAGCGGCGGGGTGGAGCGGAAGATCCAGATGTAGCCCCAACCGAGGGAGCGCAGCACCGGGTTGGCGGACAGCCTCATGGTGGCGAGGACGGTGCCGAAGAGGAAGCCGAGGGCGAGGGTGACGGCGGTCAGCCAGAGGGTCAGGGTGAGGCCGTCCAGCACGGACGGCGCGGTGAACCAGTCGGCGACCACGCTCCACTGGAAGGCCCGGTTGCGGATCACCGAGTCGACCGCCATCGCGGCCAGCAGCAGCGCGATCGCGGCGGCGACCCACTGGCCGGGCTTGCGGCGGGCGACGATCCGGGCCTCGGGGTCGGGGGTCGGCGGCGCGGCGGGGCTCTCGGTACGGGCGGGGGCGGGCAGGACGTCCTGCGGGGTGGCCATGGCGGCTCCTGGGCGGAGAGTGCGGGCGGGGAGAGGTACGGCGGTGGTCACGTACGCGGGTCTCTGGCGCCGGCCCGCGTCCCTCAACACGGCCGGCGCATCGCACTGCACTCCGCTTCGATCGTACGCATGCGCGATCGACGGCTGTCAAGGGCGGCCGGGGTGTGGTCGGGGCCGGTCGCGGTGTGTCGGAAAAGCGACAGGAGATCGCAACAGTGCGGCAATGATGGGTGGTTGACGTACCGCTCGGCCGACTGCTCAACTTGAGGCCATGTACGCCGAGCAGCCCCTGGTCACCCGCGACCACATCGACTTCGGTCGGGTGTGGTCCGCGGCGTGTCGCGGCTGACCCGGCAGCGGGCCGCCCGTCCGGCCTGATCTCCCAGCGGGGAGCCCTCCCTCGGTTCGCCCCGTCGCGCGCCCGGATCCGTCGCCGTTGACCGGCGGCGCGTCAGGCCTTCGCTGCCGCCGATGACGTCGCACCGCACTCCGGCAGTTCCCCTTTCCCCACCCCTTCACCGTCACGTACCGGACGGCCGCCCCGCCGCGGCCGCCACCGGTGTGCCCACCCGCGGTCCACCGGACTCCGCTCACCCGAAAGGTTCCGCCATGCCCGTCGAATTCCTCGGCATCGCCGCCACCGGCGACGGCTCGGAGACCAACCCGCGCACCACCGCCGCCTTCGACCGCGACTACACCCTGCGGCTGGCCCGGGCGCACGAGGACCACGGCTGGGACCGGGTGCTCTTCGCGTACGGCTCCGGCTCCCCGGAGCCGGCGGCCGCCGCGGCCTTCCTCGCCTCGCACCTCGACAGGCTGCAGATCCTGCTCGCGCACCGGCCGAACGTCTCCTACCCGACCTTCGCCGCCAAGACCTTCGCGACCCTGGACCGGATCAGCGAGGGCAGGCTGACCGTCCACTTCATCACCGGCGGCACCGACCACGAGCAGCAGCGCGAGGGCGACTTCCTCACCAAGGACCAGCGCTACGAGCGCACCCGCGAGTACATCGGCATCGTGAAGAAGGCGTGGACCAGCCGGGAGCCCTTCGACCACGAGGGCCCGCACTACCGCTTCAACGACTTCGTCTCCGACGTCTTCCCCGTGCGGCAGCCGCGCCCGGCGGTCTCCTTCGGCGGCTCCTCGGAGGCGGCCTACGCGGCCGGCGGCGCCGAGGCGGACATCTACTGCCTCTGGGGCGAGCCGCTGGCCCGTACCGCCGAGCAGATCGAGCGGGTGAGGGAGGCGGCGCGGGCCGCCGGACGGACGGACGTGCCGCGGATCCAGGTGGCGTTCCGGCCGATCATCGCGCCGACCGAGGAACTGGCCTGGGAGAAGGCGCACCGCACGGTGGCCGCGATCAGGGCCCGCCGGGAGAGCGGGGACCCGGCCCCCCGCCGCCGCCCGGTCGCCGCCGCACCGGAGACCGCGACACCTGAGAACGTCGGCTCGCAGCGCTTGATCGCGATCGCCGAGGCCGGCGAGCGCTACGACCGCGCGCTGTGGACCCCGACCGCCGCGGCCACCGGCGGCGCGGGCAACTCCAACGCGCTGGTCGGCACCCCGGAGACGGTCGCCCAGGCGCTGCTGGACTACTACGACCTGGGCGTGGACATCCTCTCCGCGCGCGGGTACGACCTGCTGGGCGACGCGATCGACTTCGGCCGCTACGTCATCCCGATCGTCCGGGAGGAGGTCGCCAAGCGGGACGCCGCCAAGGCCGAGGCGGCGGCGCGGGCCGGGCACGAGCGCAACCAGCTGATCGCGGTACAGGCGTGAGCGACGGGCGCGGCCTGGCCCGCCGGGTGCCGGCCGAGCCGGAGCGGACGGCCGCGGCCGTCGGCTACCGCCGGATCCACCTCACCACCGGCCCGCGCCGGCCCGAGGCCAAGGGCCTCTACCTGGCCGCCGGCTACACCCCGCTGTTCGACGTGACCGCCGATCCCCTGACCATCGGCCCGCTCCCCTTCGAGAAGTCCCTGCCGGTCCTCGACACGTCCGTGCCGGTCATCGGCAAGCCCCTGCCGACCCTGCTCCCGACCTCCTGAAAGGCCCCCCGTGAGAACCACCACCGCCGCCCGCCGCCTGCTCGCGGCCGCCGCCCTGCTGCCGGTCCTGGCGCTGGCCGCGTGCGGCTCGGACCCGAAGATCGCGGGCGCGGCGGGGGCGAGCGGGTCCGCCGCCGCCACCGAGGACGTCGTCTCCGGCCTGGCCGAGTCCGAGGCAGCCGCCGCCCTGTTGCCCGAAGAGGTGCGCGCCTCCGGTGTGCTGAAGTTCGGCTCCTCCTTCGGCGCCCCGCCCAGCGCCTTCTACGCCGACCAGGTCAGCAGGAAACCGGTCGGGGTGGACGTGGACTTCACCGACGCGGTGGCCAAGCTGCTCGGCCTGACCGTGCAGCGCGAGGAGGCCGCCTTCGAGACCATCCTGCCCGCCCTGGACAGCGGCAAGTTCGACGTCGGCACCGGCAACTTCGGGGTCACCACCGCGCGGCTGAGGACCATCGACTTCGTCACCTACATCGACGACGGCCAGGGCTTCGCGGTGAAGAAGGACAACACGTCCGTCCAGCCGGTCACCGACCTGGTCCAGCTCTGCGGGCTGACCATCGGCACCGGCGCCGGCACCACCTTCGAGACCACGCTCAACAGCCGCAAGAGCGTCTGCACCGACGCCGGGAAGAAGCCGTACGAGGTCAGGGCGTTCAGCGAGGGCGGCGCGCTGCTGACCGGGCTCCAGCAGGGCCGGGTGGACGTCGAGATGTCCACCATCAACGGCCTGCGCCACCAGGCCGCGCAGGAGGCCGCCGGGGTCCGTTTCCTCAACGAGTTCCACCGGCTGGACGTCGGCTTCGCCTTCAAGAAGGGCTCCAAGCTCACCCCGGCCTTCCAGGCGGCGGTCAACCAGTTGATCAAGGACGGGACGTACCAGCGGATCCTCAAGAAGTGGGGGCTCGCCGACTCGGCCATCCCGCAGTCGCGGATCAGCCCGCCCGAACACCCCTGAACCCCGGCTCCGTCGAACGCGGCGCAGGGCCTGTCGAAGGAGTCCCCCGATGACCGTCAGCACCCAAGCACCGCCGTCCCCGTCGAGATCGGCGCCCGGCCTCGCCCCCGCGGAACTGGACGGCCTGCGGACCGTCCTCGCCCGGCACTCCTGGCGCTGGGCGGCCGGGGTCGCCGCCCTCGTCCTGCTGGCCCAGTTCGCCCACGGCCTGGCCACCAACCCCGGCTGGGACTGGCCGACCTTCCGGCGCCCAGGTCATCTACGGCCGGACCGGTCGGGTGGTGCCGCTGCTGATGGTCGCCACCGTCTGGTACGTGGTGCTGACCACGGTGCTGTCGATCGGCCGGTACTACGTCGAGCGCCACTTCTCCCGGGGTGCCCGGCGCACCCCGTCGCCCGGCCCGCTGCAGCGCCTCCGGGCCTTCGTGCGGAGCCTGCCCGTCCGTACCTCCGGAGGTAACCCGTGACCACGCTGACGCAGCCCGCACCGACCAGGGCCGAGGCCGCCCCGATGGTGCAGGTCCGCGGCCTGCACAAGAGCTTCGGCGCGCTGGAGGTGCTGCGCGGGGTCGACCTGGACGTCCCGGCCGGCTCGGTGACCGTGCTGCTCGGCCCGTCCGGCTCCGGCAAGTCCACCCTGCTGCGGGCGATCAACCACCTGGAGAAGCTCGACCGCGGCTACGTCGCGATCGACGGTGAGCTGATCGGCTACCGGCGCTCCGGCGACCGGCTGTACGAGCTCAAGGAGCGCGAGGTACTGCGCCAGCGCACCGGCATCGGCTTCGTGTTCCAGAACTTCAACCTCTTCCCGCACCTGACCGTGCTGGAGAACCTGGTCGAGGCGCCGGTCGCCGCGCTGGGCCGCCCCCGGGCCGAGGCCAGGGCGACGGCGCTGGCACTGCTGGAGCGGGTCGGGCTGGCCGACAAGGCCCCCGCCTACCCCCGGCAGCTGTCCGGCGGACAGCAGCAGCGGGTCGCCATCGCCCGGGCGCTCGCCCTGGAACCCAAGGTGCTGCTCTTCGACGAGCCCACCTCGGCGCTCGACCCGGAGCTGGTCGGCGAGGTGCTGGACGTCATCAAGGACCTCGCCCGCAGCGGCACCACGATGATCGTGGTCACCCATGAGATCGGCTTCGCCCGCGAGGCCGCCGACACCGTGGTCTTCATGGACGGCGGCGTGGTGGTCGAGCAGGGCCCGCCCGCCGAGGTCCTGGACCGCCCGCGGCACGAGCGCACCCGGGCCTTCCTGGCCAAGGTGCTGTAAACCTCCTCCCCCCGAATCCCCTCCCCCCGAGCCCAGGCCCTGAGGGCCTTCCCCGTTCACCCGTTCGTCCCCGCCCGCCGCTATGGTGGCCCATCCGACGGCGAACGACGTGCGGGCGCGGTCGAGTTGGGGGAGGGCATGCACAAGGGCGAGGTGCTCGACGGTCGCTTCCGGTTGGACGACTTCCTGGGCAGGGGCGGCTTCGGATCGGTCTGGCGGGCGACCGACAACTGGCTGGAGCGGGAGGTCGCGATCAAGCTGCTGCTGGCCGAGCACGCCGCCGACCGGGAGGCCGTCGGGCGGTTCGTCCGCGAGGCCAAGCTGGCCGGCGGCCTGTCCAACCCGCACATCGTCACGGTGCACGACTACGGCCGGGTCGCCGACGGCGGCGGGGAGACGCACTACCTGGTGATGGAGCTGGTCCGCGGCCGGTCGCTGTCCAAGATCCTCAAGGAGGGCCGGCCGGACCACGGACGCGCGCTGGCCTGGATGGGGCAGATCTGCGAGGCGCTCGACGCGGCGCACCGCAGCGGTGTCATCCACCGGGACATCAAGCCCGAGAACGTGATGATCTCGGACAGCGGGGACCGGGCGAAGGTGTTGGACTTCGGCATCGCCCGGCTGCTCACCCAGTCCACCGGCCTCACCTCCACCGGCAGCGTGGTCGGCACCGTCCCGTACCTGGCGCCCGAGTGCTGGTCCGGCGGCACCGTGGACGGCCGGGCCGACCTCTACGCGCTCGGCGTGATGCTGTACGAGGTCAGTACCGGCCGGCGGCCGTTCCACGCCGACTCGCCGTACGGGTACATGGCCAAGCACCTGGAGGTGACCCCGCTGCGGATCCGCAGCCACGACCCGGCGCTGGCCGACCTGGTCGCCCGGCTGCTCGCCAAACGGCCCGCCGACCGGCCGGCCGACGCCGCCGAGGTGCTGGAGCGGCTGCGCCGGATCCGGCCGGGGATGCTGCGGCCGGACGACCCCAGCCCGGAACAGCTGCGCCGCCGGGCCGACCAGGCCTGGGAGCTCGGCGCCGACGGCAGGACGGGGGAGGCCGTGCAGGTCCTGCTGAAGCTCGTTCCGGATTTCGCCCGGATCTGCGGCCCGGCCGACCCGCGCACCCTGCGCACCTGCCACGACCTGGCCCTCTGGCTGGCCCGGGACGGCAGCCGGGGCGCCGCCGTCGAGCTGCTGGAGGCGCTGACGCTGGAGCCCGGCGCCGCCCCGGAGGCCCGGGACGACCTGCGGCGCGACCTCGCGCACTGGCAGCGGGAGGCCGCCCGGCTCGGCCCGGGCGAGGGACGGGGCCCAGGGCCGCTACGCCTGGGGGTGCTGCTCGGCGGCGGCGCGCAGGGCCGCTGAGGCGCCGACGGCGATCGGGTCGCCGTGCCCGAACACCACCGTCTCCACCGGCAACGCGGCCAGCCGGTGGAAGGAGGCGAGGGCCAGTGCCGGGTCGGTGTTGAACACCCCCGGCCTGGTCTGCCCCTGGACGTTGGACACGGTGTCCCCGGTGAACAGCACCCCGGGCCCCGGCAGGTGCAGCGCGATGCTGCCGTCGGTGTGGCCGGGCACGTGCACGACCAGCGCGCCGCCGCCGATGTCCAGCACGTCCCCGTCCCCGACCTCGCGGTGCACCGGGCAGGGCTCGGCGGGCGGGATCGGCGGCAGGCCGTCCCACAGCTCCTGTTCGAAGGCGTTCAGCACCGGCGGCGCCGCCGGCTGCTCGCGCCGGACGACCGGCGCCTCCAGCCGGTGCGCCACCACCTCGGCGCTCCAGCGGCGGGCCAGCTCGGCGGCCGAGCCGGTGTGGTCCTCGTGGTGGTGGGTGAGCACGATCCGGCGCAGTGCGGCCGGATCCAGCCCGATGGTGCGGATGCCCTTCTCGATCCCGTCCGCCGACCCGGCGATGCCGGTGTCGACCAGGGTCAGTCCGTGTTCGTCCCGCCAGAGGTAGGCGGTGCCGAACTCCAGGGTGATCATGTGCAACTCGTCGCGTACCCGGGTGATCTCCATGCTCGGATCCTGCGCCCTCCGGCGCCGCCGTACGCCCGCGTTCGCTCTGGGCCTGTCCTGGGCGTGCGCGGTTCGCTCCCGGCGGCTCCGCCTGCGGGTGTCAACCGTACGGGCGGCCGATTCGGGCCCTCGGGCTCCGGTGGGATTTGATGGGAATTCGCCCATCGGGACGGTCTGGTCCACGGCCCCGGGCCGTTGATATACCTCGTTGCCGGACTCGGGAGCGGTGTCCGCGCCGCCCCGGTGAGCTGCGACGAAAGGCTGGTGACGGATCGATGAAGCTCCTCCGCGTCGGACCCCCGGGCGCCGAGCGCCCGGTCGTGCTGGGCGAGGACGGCACCGCGTACGACCTCTCCGGGCGGGCCCGCGACCTCGACGGGGCCTTCCTGTCCGGGCTGGACACCGACGCCCTGGCCCGGGAGGTGGCCGCCGGCCTGCTGCCGACGGTGGACCTGGACGGCCTGCGGGTGGGCGCGCCGGTGGCCCGGCCGGGCAAGGTGGTCGGCATCGGGCTCAACTACCGCGACCACGCGGCCGAGGCCGGGGCCGCGATCCCGGACGAGCCGGTGATCTTCCTCAAGCCGAGCTCCACCGTGGTCGGCCCGTACGACGAGGTCCTGGTGCCGCGCGGCGGCGAGAAGACCGACTACGAGGCCGAGCTGGCGATCGTGATCGGCCGCACCGCCCGCTACCTGGACTCGCCCGCCGAGGCCGCCGGGGTGATCGCCGGCTACACGATCGCCAACGACGTCACCGAGCGGGCCTTCCAGTTCGAGCGCGGCGGCCAGTGGGACAAGGGCAAGTCGGCGGAGACCTTCACCCCGCTCGGGCCCTGGCTGGTCACCGCCGACGAGGTGGCCGACCCGCAGGCCCTGGAGCTGCGGCTCTGGGTCAACGGCGAGCAGCGGCAGCACGGCAGCACCGCCGAGATGATCTTCCCGGTGCTCGAACTCGTCCGCTACACGAGCCGGTTCATGGTGCTGGAGCCCGGCGACGTGATCGTCACCGGCACCCCGGCCGGGGTCACCCTGGGCCGCCCCGGCACGCCGTTCCTCGCCCCGGGCGACGTGGTCGAGATCGAGATCGACGGCCTCGGCCGCCAGCGCCAGGTGCTCGGCAAGGCGTAACCTCCGGCTGCACCCGACCCTTGGCACGGGGGTCGGGAAGGCCCTACCGCGAGCCCGGCCCCGGCCCCGGTCACCGCGAGCCGAGCCCGCGTCACCGCCCGCCCAGCACCGCGCGCAGCCGCCCGGCCCGGTCGGTGCTCGGACCGTCCAGCGCGAGCAGCCCCGCCAGCACCTCCGCCGTCTGCGGATCGTGCAGCGCCGTCGCCGCCGCCATCGCCGTGAACTGGTCCACCAGCCAGTCGCGCAGCTCCGCCATCGGCAGTGCGCGCCCCTCGTCCAGCCAGCTCAGCGAGGCGCCCTCGACCACCGCGATCCACGAGCGCACCAGCAGGGTCAGCCGCGGCCCGGCCTCCCGCACGCCCAGGTGCCGTACGGTCCGCTTGAGCGCCGCCCGCCGGACGTCGTCCACGATCGCCGAGGTGCGGGCCGTCTCCACCACCGAACCGCCGCGCAGCAGCGCCGAGTAGCCGGCCTGGTGCTCGGACACGAAGTCGAAGTAGCCGTCCAGAACGGCCGCCAGCTGCTCGGACGGCGTCCCGGTCGGCGGGACGGTGAACCGGCTGGTCAGCTCGTCGGCCGCGGTGCGCAGCGCGGCCTCGTACAACTGCTGCTTGCCGCCCGCGAAGTAGCGGTAGACCAGCGGCCGGGAGGCCCCGGCGGCCTCGGCGACGTCGTCCAGGCCCACCTCCTCGGGCGGCCGGGAGGCGAACAGTTCCAGGGCGACCGCGATCAGCTGCTCACGCCGCTGTTCGACCGGCAGCCGCCGGTAGCCGGTGCGACGCGGTCGCAGGTCGGGTGCGGCCGGGGTGGGGACCGGTCCGGGTGCCGTGGTGGGGCGGGCTTCCATGGCCGTCAGCGTAATGGGCGTCGGATCGATCGGGACCTGTCGGGCACGGATCTTTCCGAACGGGCGTTTGTGTCGCCCACCGTCCGTCAGATCCCGGGCCGGTGCAGGTCAACCGGTCTGCGGTAGGGGCTTGCAAACGGCCCCGGCAACGCGATGATGTCCGGATGGTTGAAGAACTGATCACCTCCGGCGGCGACACCCCGCGCCGCATCGCCGACGACTACGTCCGCACCCTGGCCGAGCTCGACCCGCTGACCGCGGTGTACCTCGGCCTCGACCCCGAGGGCGACCGCCTGCCCGACCTCTCCCCGGCCGGCGCCGAGGCGATCGCCGACCTGGGCCGCCGCACCCTGGCCCGGCTGGACGAGGCCGAGCGGGCCGGCGCCGCCGAGGACGAGGCCGAGCGCCGCTGTGCCCGGCTGCTGCGCGAGCGGCTGACCGCCGAACTCGCCGTCCACGGGGCCGGCGAGCACTTCCGCGCGGTGCGCAACCTGGCCTCCCCGGTGCACAACACGCGGGAGGCCTTCACCCTGATGCCCACCGGCACCGAGGCCGAGTGGCAGGTGATCGGCCGCCGGCTGGCCCGCTTCCCGCTGGCGCTGGAGCAGTACCGGCAGACCCTGGCCGAGGGCGTCGAGCGCGGTCTGCTGTCCGGTCCCCGCCAGGTGGAGACCGTGATCGGGCAGTTCGGCGAGTGGCTGGACGGCGAGGTGCCCGGCGGGTGGTTCGGGCAGTTCGTCCAGGACGCCCCGGAGGGCGTGCGCGCCGAGCTGTCCGCCCACGCGGTGGCCGCCGCCGAGGCGCTGGCCGCACTGCGTGACTGGATGCGCGACGTGTACGCCCCGGCCGCCGCCGGCACCCCGGACCAGGTCGGCCGGGAGCGCTACGGCCGCTGGGTGCGCTACTGGACCGGCGCCGACCTGGACCTGGACGAGGCCTACGCCTGGGCCTGGGGCGAGTTCCACGACCTGTACGCGCAGATGCGGGCGGAGGCCGAGAAGGTCCGCCCGGGTTCCGACCCGATGGCCGCGATGAAGTGGCTGGAGGAGGACGGCCCGGCCATCGAGGGCGCCGAGCCGACCCGGGAGTACCTCCAGAGCCTGATGGACCAGGCGATCCGGGACCTCCAGGGCAGCCACTTCGACCTGGCCGAGCCGGTCACCCGGGTCGAGTCGCGGATCGCCCCGGCCGGCAGCGCCGCCGCGCCGTACTACACCGCGCCCTCGCTGGACTTCAGCCGCCCCGGCCGGACCTGGCTTCCGCTGCTCGGCAAGGACCGCTTCCCGGTCTGGGACCTGGTCTCCACCTGGTACCACGAGGGTGTCCCGGGCCACCACCTGCAGCTCGCGCAGTGGAACTACGTCGCCGACCGGCTCTCCACCTACCAGGTGAGCCTCGGCGGGGTCAGCGCCAACCTGGAGGGCTGGGCGCTGTACGCCGAGCGCCTGATGGACGAGCTCGGCTACCTCACCGACCCGGGCCACCGCCTGGGCTACCTCAACGCCCAGATGATGCGGGCGCTGCGGGTCATCATCGACATCGGCATGCACCTGGGCCTGGACTTCCCGGCCGACTCCCCGTACAAGCCGGGCGAGCCGGTGAGCCCGGAGCACGCCCGCGAGTTCTTCGGCCTGTACTGCGGCCTGTCCGCCGACTTCCTGGACAGCGAGCTGGTCCGCTACCTGGGCCTGCCCGGCCAGGCGATCGGCTACAAGCTCGGCGAGCGCGCCTGGCTGCGCGGCCGGGCGGCGGCGAGGGCGGCGCACGAGGCGCGGGGCGAGGAGTTCGACCTCAAGGCCTGGCACATGGCGGCGCTCTCGCAGGGCTCGCTGGGGCTGGACGACCTGGTCGCGGAGCTGTCGGCGCTGTAGGGCCGGTGCGCAGCGGGGCCCTGGGACTCGGTCGCGAGTCCCGGGGCCGCCGCGATGGCCGACGTCAGGGCCGACGTCAGGGCCACCGTGAAACCGGCCGGCGAGGTCCGGGCGGAAGCGGGGGCGGGGCGGCCACGGGCCGATTGAGAGCGGCCGATCGGCAGCACCCCGATTGAAAGCTTGCAGCAAGGTCTTGCAGTCAACCTCCGGTGCCTGCTTGACTCCTGGCCACCGTCCGGGGATCAAGGAGGCGCCGCCATGCTGCCGGAAACCGAGTCGCCCGAGTTCGACCTGCTGGTCGTCGGTGGTGCCGGGGTGGACACCATCGTCCGGGTCGATCGGCTGGAGATCCCGCCCGGCGACTCGCGGTTCGTCGAGCCGGTGCGCGACTACGTCGGCCACACCGGCAACGGCGTCGCCCTCGGCGCCCACCGCCTCGGCCTGCGCACCGCCTTCCTGGACTTCCTGGGCGACGACCCGCAGGGCGACCTGGTCCGCGCCCACTACCGGCGGCACGGGCTGCACTTCGCGCACCTGGTGAGCCCGCACGGCACCCCGCGCGGGGTCAACCTGGTGGACGCGGACGGCCGCCGGTTCTCCTTCTTCGACGGCCGCCACCCCGCCGACCTGCGGCTCCCGCGCGAGTTCTACCTCCCGTACGCCGAGCGCAGCCGACACGTCCACCTCTCCATCACCGGCGTCAACCGCGACATGTACGACGACCTGCGCCGGCTGGGCCGCACCACCTCCGCCGACCTGCACGACTGGGACGGCGCGAACCCCCACCACCGCGACTACGCGCTCGGCTCCGACCTGGTGTTCCTCTCGGTGGCCGGCTGCCGCGACCGGCACGAGCAGGTGATGCGGGCGATCCTCGCCGAGGGCCGGGCCGCCGCGGTCACCGCCACCGCGGGCGCGGAGGGCTGCTACCTGCTCACCCGCGAGGACGGCGTCCTGCGCCACCTGCCCGCCGTCGACCCGGGCCGCCCGGTGGTGGACACCAACGGCGCCGGGGACGCCTTCGTCTCCGGATTCCTGTACGCCTGGTTCCGCGGACACCCGCCGCTGGACTGCGCCCGGGCCGGTTCGGCGGCCGGCGCGTTCACCTGCACCAGTGCCGGTACGCACACCGACTTCATCGACCCCCGCGAACTGGATACCCTGCTGTCCCGGTGACCGATTTCTCATCGACCTCCAAGCCTGCGGTAACAACCTTTGCAGGCTGAGGCGTCATAGTCGTTGACCGAACGCCGCCACCGACCACGGCAGGAGAGACAGGCATGGGTCAGCACCGCCGCGAGAGGTCGCGCCGTCACCGTCTGCTCGCCCCGTCGCTGTTCACCGCGCTGTCCGCGGTCGTGGTGGCCGCGATGGTGACCGGGGCGCACGAGCTGAACCTGTCCGACGCGACGGCCGCCGGGAAGGCGGCCCGCAGCGTCCGGACCGTCGCCGCGCCCACCCCGAGCGCCACCACGGAGGCGCCCGCCTCGCCCGCCCCGGCCGCGGCCACCACGCCGAGCGACAGCCCGACCCCCTCGTCCTCGCCCACCCCCACCGACACTCCCACCGACACCCCGACGGCCACCCCCGACACCCGCAGCGCCGTCCTCGGGGCAACCGCCGCCGCCCCCACCGCGGACAAGGAGAGTGCCATCGTGGGCGCGCTGTTCAGCGGCTCGGTGACGGCGGGCAACCACTTCTGCACCGCCAGCGTGCTGCACAGCGCCACCGGCAACCTGCTGCTGACCGCCGCCCACTGCATCACCGGCACCGACGGCGTCGTCTTCGCCCCGGGCTACCGCGACGGCTCCGCGCCGTACGGCACCTGGCAGGTGACCGCGGTCCACACCACCACCGGTTGGTCCCAGAAGGGCGACGTGGACGAGGACTTCGCGATCCTGGAGACCGCCCCCAACAACGGCCGCAAGGTCGAGGACGTGGTCGGCGCCAACCGCCTCGGCACCAACGAGCCCTTCGGCGCCACCGTCCGCCTCTACGGCTACCCGGCCGACGCCGAGACGGCCAGCCTCTGCACCAACACCACCGACAAGCAGAGCGCCTACCAGCGCGTCATCCAGTGCCCGTCCTACCCGGCCGGCACCAGCGGCGGCCCGTGGATCAACACCGCCACCGGTGACGTGGTCGGCGCCATCGGCGGTTACCAGCAGGGCGGCGACAGCGACGACACCTCGTATAGCGCCTACTTCGACCACACCATCGCCGACCTGTACTCCCAGGCCGAGTCCGCCGCCTCGGCCTGAGCGCCGGGCGGCTCCGGCCCCCTTCAGGGCCTTCCGGGGCCTTCCGGGGCTCGACCCCGCGAACGCCGGCCCCCTCCGGGGCTCGACCCCGCCAATGCCGACCCCCTCCGGGGCTCGACCCCGCCAATGCCGACCCCCTCCGGGGCTCGACCCCGCCAACGCCGACCCCCTCCGGGGCTCGACCCCGCCAATGCCGACCCCCTCCGGGGCTCGGACATGACGAAGGCCCAGATCCGTGGATCAACTCCACTGATCTGGGCCTCAGTTGCACTTACCGCGAAGTGCCCCCGGTAGGATTCGAACCTACGCACCCGCCTCCGGAGGGCGGTGCTCTATCCCCTGAGCTACGGGGGCCTGTTGGCCTGTCGGCCGCTTCCGCGTTCCGACGGAATGAACACTACCAGGCTTCGGTCGTGGTCCGTGCACGGGTTTCCGGAAAGATCGTCGGGGTCGGCCCGGGGCGGAAGTGCCCAAAGGCCGGACGTATCGGCGGGCCCGCCGATACCCTCGGTGAGGTGTCGGGAGTGTCCGGGCGGGTCCTCGTGGTGGACGACAGCGAGGTGATCCGCCAGCTGATCAGGGTCAACCTGGAGCTTGAGGGCTTCGAGGTGGTGACCGCTGCCGACGGCGCCGAGTGCCTGGAGGTCATCCGCCGGGTGAAGCCGGACGTGGTGACCCTGGACGTGATGATGCCGCGGCTGGACGGCCTGCGGACCGCGGCCCGGCTGCGCGCGACCCCGGACACCAGTCGACTGCCGATCGCGATCGTGAGCGCCTGCACCCCGGCGGATCTGGACCTGGGGGAGGCCGTCGGGGTGGACGGCTACCTCGGCAAGCCCTTCGACCCGGCCGATCTGGTGGCCCTGGTCCGGCGCCTGATGCGACTCACCGGACAGCCCGAAGTGTTTCGCCCTGAGCGAACGGATCGCACGGATCGCGGCTGACACCCCTGGACGCACGGCGTGGCGGCGCCTCCACGCGTCTCAACCGGTAAACGGAGTGGCGGGCGGGCACCCCGTCTCGCCTACGCTTGGCGTCGTGACCCCCGCAGACCTTTCCCAGGCAATCCAAGCCGCAGTGAGCTCCGCCGTCGAGGCGGGCGAGCTGGCCGTCGCCGTGCCCGAGCACGTGACGGTCGAGCGGCCCAAGAACCGGGACCACGGCGACTACGCGACGAACGTGGCCCTCCAGCTCGCCAAGGCGGCCGGCAAGCCGCCGCGAGCCGTTGCCGAGCTGCTGGCCGACCGCCTGCGAGGGATCACCGGCGTCGCCAAGGTCGACATCGCCGGTCCGGGCTTCCTGAACATCACCCTGGACACCGCCACCGCCGGTGCGCTCGCCCGCACCATCGTCGAGACGGGCGAGGCCTACGGCCGCAACGAGGCCCTCAAGGGCCTGAAGATCAACCTGGAGTTCGTCTCCGCCAACCCGACCGGCCCGATCCACATCGGCGGCGTCCGCTGGGCCGCCGTCGGCGACTCGCTGGCGCGCGTGCTGCGGGCCTCCGGTGCCGACGTCACCACCGAGTACTACCTCAACGACGCCGGCGTGCAGATCACCAAGTTCGCCGCCTCGCTGCAGGCCGCCGCGAACGGCCGCGAGGCGCCCGAGGGCGGGTACGTCGGCGAGTACATCGTCGACATCGCCAAGGCGATCACCGGCGCCGTCCCCGGCGTGCTCGACCTGCCCGAGGACGAGCAGCTTCAGGTCTTCCGCACCGAGGGCCTCAAGCTCATGGTCGCCGAGATCAAGCGTTCGATGGACGAGTTCGGCACCCACTTCGACGTGTGGTTCTCGGAGAAGACGCTGCACGACTCCGGCGCCGTCGAGAAGGCCATCGACCGGCTGCGCGAGCAGGGCCACGTCTTCGAGCAGGACGGCGCGGTCTTCCTGCGCACCACCGACTTCGGCGACGACAAGGACCGCGTCCTGATCAAGGCCGACGGCGACAAGACCTACTTCGCCGCCGACGCCGCCTACTACCTGTCCAAGCGGGACCGCGGCGCCGAGGTCGCGCTCTACATGCTGGGCGCCGACCACCACGGCTACGTCAACCGCCTCAAGGCCATCTCGGCCTGCGCGGGCGACGACATGGACCGCAACATCGAGGTGAAGATCGGCCAGTTCGTGAAGATGCTTCGCGACGGCGAAGAGGTCCGCATGTCCAAGCGGGCCGGCAACATCATCACGATCGACGACGTGGTCGAGTGGATCGGCGTGGACGCCGCCCGCTACACCCTGGCGCGCTCGTCCACGGACTCGACGATCACGCTGGACATCAACATCCTGACCAGCCAGACCAACGAGAACCCGGTCTACTACGTCCAGTACGCCCACACCCGGATGTGCGGCGTGGCGCGCAAGGCCGTCGAGCTGGGCGTGGACAAGGGCACGGCCGAGCAGTTCAAACCCGAGCTGCTCGCCACCGAGTGGGAGTCCGACGTGCTCGGCCACCTCGGCGAGTTCCCGCGCGTGCTGGCCACGGCCGGCGAGCTGCGCGAGCCGCACCGGGTCGCCGTGTACCTGGAGAAGCTCGCGGGCAAGTACCACCGCCTGTACGAGAACTGCATGTTCCTGCCCAAGGGCGACGAGGAGCTCACCGACACGCACCGGGCCCGCCTCTGGCTGGTCGAGGCGACGCGTACGGTGCTCGCCAACGGCCTCACGCTGCTGGGCGTGACGGCGCCCGAGCGGATGTAAGCACCACCCCCAAGCGCACAGCGGGGGGCGGCTGACGGTCAACGGTGACCGTCGCCGCCCCTTGCCATAGGTCTCGAAGGACTTTGCAGAACATGAGCGAGCGAAGCGAGCGAATCATGAGAGCCGTGTCTGACGAAGGCACCGCCGAGCGAAGCGAGGCGGGAGCATGAGTCGCTCCGCACACCCCGCAGGCCCCCGGCACGGGGACGTGTTGTCCGAGGCCCACTACCAGGCCCCGCCGGCCGACCTGAACGCGCTCGACCCCAAGGTCTGGTCGCGCACCGTCGCCCGCAACGCCGAGGGCGTGGCCACCGTCGGCGGGATCGACGTCAAGCAGCTGGCGGCCGAGTTCGGCACCCCGGCCTACGTGCTGGACGAGGAGGACTTCCGGACCCGGGCCCGCGCCTGGCGGGACGCCTTCGGCGCCGACGCGGACGTCTTCTACGCCGGAAAGGCCTTCCTCTCCAAGGCGGTCGTGCGCTGGCTGCACGAGGAGGGCCTCAACCTCGACGTGTGCAGCGCCGGCGAGCTGGCGGTCGCGCTGGCCGCCGGGATGCCGCGGGAGCGGATCGCGCTGCACGGCAACAACAAGTCGGTGGACGAGCTCGAGCACGCGGTGAAGACCGGCGTCGGGCACATCGTGGTCGACTCCTACGAGGAGATCGAGCGCCTGGCCGCGATCGCCGCCCACCAGGGCGTGCGCCAGCAGGTGCTGATTCGGATCACCGTCGGCGTCGAGGCGCACACCCACGAGTTCATCGCCACGGCGCACGAGGACCAGAAGTTCGGCCTCTCGTTGAACGGCGGCGCCGCGGCCGAGGCGGTGCGCCGGGTGCTGGCGCACGGCGACAGTCTGGAGCTGCGCGGCATCCACTCGCACATCGGCTCGCAGATCTTCGACACGGCCGGCTTCGAGGTGGCCGCCCGTCGGGTGGTCGGCCTGCTGGCCGGGATCCGCGACGAGCACGGTGTCCAGCTGCCCGAGATCGACCTCGGCGGTGGCCTCGGCATCGCGTACACCAGCGAGGACGACCCGCGCGAGCCGGCCGAGATCGCGGCCGCGCTGGCCGACATCGTCCGCCGTGAGTGCGAGGCCGCGAACCTCGACACCCCCCGGCTGTGCGTGGAGCCGGGCCGGGCGATCGTCGGCCCGACCGCGTTCACCCTGTACGAGGTCGGCACGGTCAAGCCGCTGGAGGGCCTGCGCACCTACGTCAGCGTGGACGGCGGGATGTCCGACAACATCCGCACCGCGCTGTACGACGCCGAGTACTCGGTGGCCCTGGTGTCGCGCACCAGCGAGGCCGAGCCGATGCTGGTCCGGGTGGTCGGCAAGCACTGCGAGTCCGGTGACATCGTCGTCCGGGACGCCTTCCTGCCGGCCGATCTGACCCCGGGCGACCTGATCGCGGTGCCCGCCACCGGCGCCTACTGCCGCTCGATGGCGAGCAACTACAACCACGCCCTGAAGCCCCCCGTGCTCGCCGTCAAGGACGGTGCGGCCCGGGTGATCGTCCGGCGCGAGACGGAGGAGGATCTCCTGCGCCTGGATATCGGATGACGAAATTCTCGTCTCAGATCATGGAACGACCGTAGATCCGTGCGGAAAGTCCCCGAGACTGGTACGGACCGAAGTTTCCGGTGGCCCCGAAAAACCGCCGGGAATACCGAAGCACGATGAATGCAGAGCGGAGTCGGATGATGCGTACGCGCCCGCTGAAGGTGGCGTTGCTGGGTTGTGGTGTGGTGGGCTCCGAGGTGGCGCGCATCATGACGACGACGGCCGACGACCTCGCCGCTCGCATCGGTGCCCCGGTCGAGCTCGCCGGGATCGCGGTCCGCCGGGCCGGCCGGGTGCGCCCCGGTGTGCCCGAGCACCTGATCACCACCGACGCCGAGGCCCTGATCAACCGGGGCGACATCGACGTGGTGGTCGAGGTGGTGGGCGGCATCGAGCCGTCCAAATCGCTGCTCCTGTCCGCCTTCAAGCAGGGCGCCTCGGTGGTCAGCGCCAACAAGGCGCTGCTCGCCCAGGACGGCACCGAGCTGCACGCCGCGGCCGCCGAGGCCGGGGTGGACCTGTACTACGAGGCCGCGGTGGCGGGCGCGATCCCGCTGCTGCGCCCGCTGCGCGAGTCCCTCGCGGGGGACAAGGTCAACCGGGTGCTGGGCATCGTCAACGGCACCACCAACTTCATCCTCGACAAGATGGACACCACCGGCGCCGGCTACTCGGAGGCACTGGAGGAGGCCACCGCGCTCGGCTACGCCGAGGCCGACCCGACGGCCGACGTGGAGGGCTTCGACGCCGCCGCCAAGGCCGCGATCCTGGCCGGTATCGCCTTCCACACCAAGGTGACCGCGGCGGACGTCTACCGCGAGGGCATCACCGAGGTGACCGCCGCCGACATCGCCTCCGCCAAGGCGATGGGCTGCGTGGTCAAGCTGCTCGCGATCTGCGAGCGGGCGGCCGACGGCGGGTCCGTCACCGCGCGGGTCCACCCGGCGATGATCCCGCTCTCGCACCCGCTGGCCTCGGTCCGCGAGGCGTACAACGCGGTGTTCATCGAGGCCGAGGCGGCCGGCCGGCTGATGTTCTACGGCCCGGGCGCGGGCGGCTCACCGACCGCCTCCGCGGTGCTCGGTGACCTGGTCGCGGTCTGCCGCAACAAGCTGGCCGGCGCCACCGGTCCCGGTGACTCGGTGTACACCCGGCTGCCGGCCAAGCCGATGGACGAGGTGGTCACCCGCTACCACGTCAGCCTGGACGTGGACGACCGCGCGGGCGTGCTCGCCCAGGTCGCGTCCGTGTTCGCCGAGCACGGTGTGTCCATCGACACCGTGCGCCAGCAGGGCCGCGACGGCGACGCCTCGCTCGTCGTGGTCACCCACCGTGCCACCGACGCCGCACTGTCGGCGACGGTCGACAAGCTCCGCGCGCTGGACAGCGTGCGGGACGTGGCCAGCATCATGCGGGTCGAAGGGGAGTAAGGAACAGATGATGAGCGGCGTTGCCGAGAACGCGGCCAGAAACACCCACACCCATACCCACACCCACCAGTGGCGCGGGCTGATCGAGGAGTACCGGGACCGTCTGCCGGTCACCGCGGCCACCCCGGTGGTCACCCTGCTGGAGGGCGGTACGCCCCTGGTCCCCGCCCAGGTGCTCTCCGAGCGCACCGGCTGCGAGGTCTACCTCAAGGTCGAGGGCGCCAACCCGACCGGCTCCTTCAAGGACCGCGGGATGACGATGGCCATCTCCAAGGCCAAGGAGGAGGGCGCGCAGGCCGTCATCTGCGCGTCCACCGGCAACACCTCGGCCTCCGCCGCCGCGTACGCGGTGCGGGCCGGGATGGTCTCCGCCGTGCTCGTCCCGCAGGGCAAGATCGCCCTCGGCAAGATGGGCCAGGCGCTGGTGCACGGCGCCAGGATCCTACAGGTCGACGGGAACTTCGACGACTGCCTGACGCTCGCGCGCGAACTGTCCGAGAAGTACCCGGTGGCCCTGGTCAACTCGGTGAACCCGGCGCGCATCGAGGGCCAGAAGACGGCGGCCTTCGAGATCGTCGACATGCTCGGCGACGCCCCGGACATCCACGTCCTGCCGGTCGGCAACGCGGGCAACATCACCGCGTACTGGAAGGGCTACCGCGAGTACGCCACCGACGGGATGGCCTCGCGCACCCCGCGGATGTGGGGCTTCCAGGCCTCCGGCTCGGCCCCGATCGTGGACGGCGCGCCCGTCCTCAATCCGCAGACCATCGCGACCGCGATCCGGATCGGCAACCCGGCCTCCTGGGACTGCGCGCTCGCCGCCCGGGACGAGTCCGGCGGCCTCATCGACAAGGTGACGGACCGTCAGATCCTCGCCGCCTACCGGCTGTTGGCCGCACAGGAGGGCGTCTTCGTGGAGCCCGCCTCGGCTGCCTCGGTGGCCGGTCTGCTGGCCAAGGCGGAGGCCGGCCTGGTCGACCCGGGCCAGCGGATCGTCTGCACCGTGACCGGCAACGGCCTCAAGGACCCGGACTGGGCGGTGGCCGGCGCGCCGCAGCCGCAGGTCGTCCCGGTCGACCCGGAGGCCGCGGCCCAGCGGCTCGGACTGCTGGACTGACGAAGGGGCCTGACGCTTCGACGGGCCGACCCTTTCGGGGGAGGCCCGTCAAAGTTCTCCGCCGGCTCTTTTGTGTCAATTCCGCTTCGCATTCCGATCCGATTCCGCCCTTCTCTTCGACAGAGAGGGGTGCGCATTCCGGCCAGAAGCGGCAACACACCAGATCGAGGGCCCACGGGGTGTACCACTGGGGAACCTCTCTTCGATACTCTGGCTTCGGCCGTGTGGCACATGCCCCGGGCCCGTCCTTGTGCGGGCCGCGCCGACGACTGTGGCCGCCCGCCCCGTGGGTCCTCGGCCCTCCCCCCCCACCCTTGCACCGACGACGCGCTTCGCGCCGCCCGATTTCCCCAGGAGAGTCCACCGTATGGCCGGTCCTGCGTTCCGTGCCGCCGCCGTCCGGGTCCGGGTTCCCGCGACCAGCGCCAACCTCGGTCCGGGCTTCGACGCCTTCGGACTCGCGCTGGGCCTGTACGACGACGTGGTCGTCCGGGTCGCAGACTCGGGCCTGTCCGTCGACATCGCCGGCGAGGGTGCCGAGACGCTGCCCCGGGACGAGCGCCACCTGCTGATCCGTTCGATGCGGGCCGCCTTCGACCGGCTCGGCGGCCAACCCCGCGGCCTCGAAGTGGTCTGCGCCAACCGGATACCGCACGGCCGCGGCCTGGGCTCCTCCTCGGCCGCCATCTGCGCCGGCATCGTGGCCGCCCGCGCGGTCACCATCGGCGGTCCGTCCGCGCTGGACGACGACGCGCTGCTGGCCCTCGCCTCCGAGCTGGAGGGCCACCCGGACAACGTCGCGGCCTGCCTGCGCGGCAACTTCACCATCGCCTGGACCGACGAGGAGTCGGCCAAGGCGGTCGCCCTGGAGCCCTCCGAGCAGGTCGTCCCGGTGGTGTTCGTACCGGCCGGCGAGGTGCTCACCGAGACCGCCCGAGGCCTGCTGCCGAAGACCGTCCCGCTTGCTGACGCTGCCGTCAACGCGGGCCGATCCGCGCTGCTGGTGGAGGCGTTGACCCGGCGGCCCGAACTGCTCCTCGCGGCCACCGAGGACCGGCTGCACCAGGACTACCGCGCCTCGGCCATGCCGGACAGCGCCGCGCTGGTCGGCGTGCTGCGCGCGGAGGGCGTCCCCGCGGTCATCTCCGGGGCCGGTCCGACCGTGCTGGCGCTCACCGACGAGGCCGGCGTCGACAAGGTGCTCTCCTTCGCCGGCCACCACGGCCACGGCGGGGACCCGGCGTTCGCCGCGCACCGGCTCGGCATCGACCGGACCGGGGCCGCCGTGCTCCCGCTGGGCGTCTGAGCAGCCAGTTCGGGCCCGGCGTCCAGCCGGGCCGTCCGGACACGATTGGCAAGCCCGAGGTCGGGGAATGTGTGAGGGGGTCGGTAGTGTTAACCTCATTGCTGCACCAGGTGCCCTCCGGGGCTCGGTGCGCCGCGTCCCGATCCCAGCACTCCACGGCCGTGGAGTCGTGGCGATGTCCGGGGCGACGATTCTCCGGGAGCCCACCGCAGCGCGTACGCAGCCTGCCTGCGCGACATGCGGCCGCATCCCGAAGCCGTGACGGCACCTGACTCCCACCCGCAGCCTCCCACCTTGAGGCCAGGACGGGCGGAGCGCGGGCCACCGTCACGCGACGGGGGCCCGGGATTCGCAGGCAGCGTGGGGGCAGTGCCCTCAGGGGAGGTCGACACACGACCGGCCCACGCGCCACCTCAGCACCACCGTGCTTCATGCACCGCACCTCGCAGCTCTCCCTCGACCGGCTCCCGCCATTCGAGGGATCACCGCCTCGGACCGACGCAGTCGAGCGTTGGTCAGGACAGCACAACCGGTCGCCGAGCCAGACAGGCCGACGTCCGCTCCAGGGAAGGACCCTTAGTGAGCGACTCCACCGATCTGATGGGCGCGCGCCCGGACGCCGAGGCGTCGGACGCAGCCGCCGCCCCCGCTGCCCCGGCCCGCCGCCGCCGCAGTGCCGCCGCGGGCCTGGACGGCATGGTCCTCGCCGAGCTGCAGAAGCTCGCCGCGGACTTGGGCATCACCGGTACCGGACGCATGCGCAAGAGCCAGCTGATCGAGACCATCAAGGAGAAGAGCGGCGGGGACCCGCTGCTCGCCGCCGGTGGCGCCCCGGCCGCCAAGCGCACCGCCGCCAAGGCGGACGCCCAGGCCCCGGCCGAGAAGCCGGCCCGTCGCACCAAGGCCGCCGCCGCGGCTGCGGCGGCCGCCGCAGCCGAGACGCAGGCCCAGATCGACATCCCGGTCCAGGCCGCCGCCGAGACCGCCGCGCCCGCCCGTACCGAGCGCACCCGCCGTCGCGCCACCGCCGCCGCCGGTGCCCCGACCGCCCCGGTGGCCGAGGCCGCCGCCGAGGCCGCCACCGTCGCGGTGGCCGAGCCCAAGCAGGCCGAGCGTCCGGCCGAGACCCGCGGCTTCGAGGGCCGCGAGGAGGGCCGGGAGGCGACCCGCCGCGACCGCCGTGAGCGCCGCGAGCGCACCGAGCGCACCGAGCGCACCGAGCGCACCGAGCGCACCGAGCGCACCGAGCGTCAGGACACCGGCGAGGCCCAGGCCGGGCAGGACGGCGAGACGCGCGAGTCGCGCCGCGACCGCCGGGGCCGCCGCGACCGCGCCGAGCGCCAGGGCCAGCAGGGCCAGCAGCAGGTCCAGGCCGACGGCCAGCAGAGCCGCCAGGGCGGCCAGCAGACCCAGCAGCAGCCGCAGGCCCAGCAGGGCGGCTACGACGACGACGAGTTCGGCGAGGGCCGTCGGGGCCGTCGGGGCCGCTACCGCGACCGTCGCGGCCGTCGCGGCCGCGAGGGCTTCGAGACCGGCACCGTCGAGCCGCAGATCGGCGAGGACGACGTCCTGATCCCGGTCGCGGGCATCCTCGACATCCTCGACAACTACGCGTTCGTGCGCACCTCCGGCTACCTGCCGGGTCAGAACGACGTCTACGTCTCGCTCGCCCAGGTCCGCAAGAACGGCCTGCGTAAGGGTGACGCCATCACCGGTGCGGTGCGCCAGCCGCGCGATGGCGAGCGCCGCGAGAAGTTCAACGCCATGGTGCGCCTGGACTCCGTCAACGGCATGGACCCGGAGACCGGCCGCGGCCGCCCCGAGTTCAACAAGCTCACCCCGCTCTACCCGCAGGAGCGGCTGCGCCTGGAGAGCGACCCGGGCGTGCTGACCACCCGGATCATCGACCTGGTGTCGCCGATCGGCAAGGGCCAGCGCGGTCTGATCGTCGCGCCGCCGAAGACCGGTAAGACCATGGTGCTGCAGGCGGTCGCCAACGCGATCACCCACAACAACCCCGAGTGCCACCTGATGGTCGTCCTGGTCGACGAGCGTCCGGAAGAGGTCACCGACATGCAGCGGTCGGTGAAGGGCGAGGTCATCTCCTCGACCTTCGACCGCCCGGCCGAGGACCACACCACCGTCGCCGAGCTGGCCATCGAGCGCGCCAAGCGCCTGGTGGAGCTGGGCCACGACGTGGTCATCCTGCTGGACTCGATCACCCGCCTGGGCCGCGCCTACAACCTGGCGGCGCCGGCCTCCGGCCGCATCCTGTCCGGTGGTGTCGACTCGACCGCGCTGTACCCGCCGAAGAAGTTCTTCGGTGCCGCGCGCAACATCGAGAACGGCGGCTCGCTGACCATCCTGGCCACCGCGCTGGTCGAGACCGGCTCGCGCATGGACGAGGTGATCTTCGAGGAGTTCAAGGGCACCGGCAACATGGAGCTCAAGCTCGACCGGAAGCTCTCGGACAAGCGCATCTTCCCGGCCGTCGACGTGGACGCCTCCAGCACCCGCAAGGAGGAGATCCTGCTCGGCAACGAGGAGTTGGCCATCGTCTGGAAGCTGCGCCGGGTGCTGCACGCGCTCGACTCGCAGCAGGCGATCGAGCTGCTCCTGGACAAGATGAAGCAGACCAAGAGCAACGCCGAGTTCCTGATGCAGATCGCCAAGACCACCCCCGGCTCCGGCGACTGACCGTAGCCGTACGGCTGTTGAAGCACGGAACCCCGGATCGCGCGAGCGGTCCGGGGTTCCGTGCGCCAGCACGCCGACCGGGGCGGCGGCTTTGTTCCCGAGTTGGGACGACTTGGGGTTATTCGATCATCTTGTCCGTTTTACTCTGGACCGTATGGCCGAGCACAAGAGGGTCCCGGGGCGTCGCCGCAAGGTCCTGCGGGTGACCGCCTGTGCGTTCGCCGCGCTCGTCGTCCTCGGCGGCGGGGCGGCCGGGTACGCGTACCTGAAGCTCAACGGCAACATCAAGAGCGTCGACATCGACGGCCGCCTCGGTGACGCCCGGCCCCCGGCCGCCACCGACGGCTCCTTCAACATCCTGGTGCTGGGCTCCGACTCCCGCGTCGGCGAGAACGGCGACCTGGCGGGCGGGGACACCGGCGACAGCGCCCGCTCCGACACCGCGATGGTGGTGCACATCGGACAGGACCACTCGCGGGCCTCGATCGTCTCCATCCCGCGCGACACCCTGGTCGACCGCCCGGACTGCACCGACGCGAACGGCAAGGCCGTCCCGGCGGCCAAGCGCGCGATGTACAACAGTGCCTTCGAGGCCGGCGGCGCGGCCTGCGCGGTCAGGACCACCGAGCAGCTCACCGGGCTGCGGATGGACCACTACCTGCAGGTCGACTTCGCCGGCTTCGCCCGGGTCGTGGACGCGATGGGCGGCGTCACCGTGACCACCACGGTGGCCATCCACGACAAGGACAGCGGGCTCGACCTGCCGGCCGGCGAGCACCACCTCGACGGGCGGCAGGCGCTGGCCTTCGTCCGCACCCGGCACGGCGTCGGCGACGGCAGCGACCTCGGCCGGATCGAACTGCAGAAGCAGATGGTCAAGTCGCTGCTCCAGCAGGCCGGCGGGATCGGACTGTTCTCCAACCCGGTCAAGCTGTGGTCGATCGGCGACACCATGACCAGGAGCATCACCGCCGATTCCGCGCTGGGCTCGGTGAACTCCCTGGTGGGGCTGGTCCAGGAGCTCAAGGGGATCGGCCCGGACCGGCTGACCATGGTCACCCTGCCGGTGGAGACCGCCCCCGGCGACCCCAACCGGGTGGTCGAGCGGCAGCCGCAGGCCCAGCAGCTCTGGGCGGCGCTCAAGGCCGACCGGCCCGTCCCGCAGGCGATCGTCTCGACCCAGCCGCAGAACCCCGCCCAGGCGACCCCCACGGCCTCCCCGGCGGCTTCCCCGGCCACCTCCCCGAAGCCCGCCGCGACGGCCACGGCGGGGCGCTGACCGGGCGCGGGCGGCGCCCGGAGCGCCCCCGGAATATCCCGCAGTAGGCCCCGGTTTTGGAAGGTGCGGCCGGTCCTGGCAGACTGGTACGTCGGTCCCGGTTCACGTGCGGCACTCCAGTCGCCGACCCGGTGCCCTCCCGAAACCTAGGAGAACCCCTTGAAGTCCAACGTTCACCCGGAGTACGTGGTCACCCGCGTGACCTGCACCTGCGGCGCCGAGTTCACCACCCGCTCGACCGAGACCAGCGGCGAGATCCGCGCCGAGGTCTGCTCGCAGTGCCACCCGTTCTACACCGGCAAGCAGAAGATCCTCGACACCGGTGGCCGCGTGGCCCGCTTCGAGGCCCGCTTCGGCAAGCAGCACAGCGCGAAGGCCTAGCGCTCCCTCGGCGCCGGTTCCCGGTGCCCCCGTACTCGTTCCGGGGGCGCTGGGGGCCGGCGCCGTTCGCGTCCCCCCGCGCGTTCCGAACACCCCGCGTTCACCTCCTCACACGTTCCTAACCCCGGGAAGAAGGCCACCCCATGTTCGAGGCAGTCGAAGAGCTCCTCGTCGAGCACGCCGACCTCGAAAAGAGGCTGGCCGACCCGTCCGTCCACGCCGACCAGGCGAACGCCCGCAAGCTGGCCAAGCGGTACGCCGAGCTGACCCCGATCACCCGGGTCTACCGGCAGTGGCGGCAGACCGGCGAGGACATCGAGGCCGCGCGCGAACTCGCCGCCGAGGACCCGGAGTTCATCTCCGAGGTGAAGGACTCCGAGCAGCGCCGCGACGAGCTGACCGAGGAGCTGCGGCTCCTGCTGGTGCCGCGCGACCCGAGCGACGACAAGGACGTCATCCTGGAGATCAAGGCGGGTGAGGGCGGCGAGGAGTCCGCGCTGTTCGCCGGCGACCTGCTCCGGATGTACCTGCGCTACGCGGAGCGGATCGGCTGGAAGACCGAGATCATCGACTCCAACGAGTCGGACCTCGGCGGCTACAAGGACGTCTCGGTCGCGGTCAAGACCAAGGGCGCTCGGACGAACCCTGATGGCTCGCCCGGCCAGGGCGTCTGGGCCCGGCTGAAGTACGAGGGCGGCGTGCACCGCGTGCAGCGCGTCCCCGCCACCGAGTCCCAGGGCCGCATCCACACCTCCGCGGCGGGCGTGCTGGTCACCCCCGAGGCGGAGGAGGTCGAGGTCGAGATCCTCGCCAACGACCTGCGGATCGACGTCTACCGCTCCTCCGGCCCCGGCGGCCAGTCGGTCAACACCACCGACTCCGCGGTCCGGATCACCCACCTGCCGACCGGTATCGTGGCGTCCTGCCAGAACGAGAAGAGCCAGCTGCAGAACAAGGAGCAGGCGATGCGCATCCTGCGTTCGCGGCTGCTGGCCGCCGCGCAGGAGGAGGCCGAGCGCGAGGCCTCGGACGCGCGTCGCAGCCAGGTCCGTACGGTGGACCGCTCCGAGCGGATCCGGACGTACAACTACCCCGAGAACCGCATCTCGGACCACCGCACGGGGTTCAAGGCGTACAACCTGGACCAGGTCCTGGACGGCGACCTGAACGCGGTGATCCAGTCCTGCGTCGACAAGGACGCGGCGGCCAAGCTCGCCGCGGCCCAAGAGAACTGAGACCGGCGCGCCCCAGCCCGACGCAAGCCTGAAGCCGGAGCGCAGAAACAAGAGGTCGTACGGATGAACCTGCTGCTCGCCGAGGTGGCCCAGGCCACCCAGCGGTTGGCCGCGGCCGGCGTGCCGTCGCCGCGCTTCGACGCGGAGGAACTCGCCGCCTACGTCCACAACGTCAAGCGCAGCCAGCTGCACACGGTGAAGGACGCGGACTTCGACGCCCGCTACTGGGAGGCGGTCTCGCGCCGTGAGGCGCGCGAGCCGCTCCAGCACATCACCGGGCGGGCGTTCTTCCGCTACCTCGAACTGGAGGTCGGCCCCGGGGTGTTCGTGCCCCGGCCGGAGACCGAGACGGTCGTCGAGTGGGCGATAGACGCGGTGCGCGACATGGACGTCGCCGAGCCGCTGGTGGTCGACCTGTGCTCCGGCTCCGGCGCCATCGCGCTCGCCCTGGCCCAGGAGCTGCCGCGGTCGACCGTGCACGCCTTCGAACTCGACGAGGGCGCACTGGAGTACACCCGGCGCAACATCGAGGCCAGCCCGGACCGCGCGCGGGTCACCCTGCACGCCGGGGACGCCACCAAGGCCTTCGAGGACGACCGCTCCTGGGACGGCCGCTTCGACCTGGTCATCTCCAACCCGCCGTACATCCCGCTCACCGAGTGGGAGTACGTCGCGCCGGAGGCCCGCGACCACGACCCGCAGATGTCGCTGTTCTCGGGCGAGGACGGCCTGGACACCATCCGCGGCATCGAGCGGGTGGCCGCGCGACTGCTGCGCCCGGGCGGCGCGGTGGTGATCGAGCACGCCGACCAGCAGGGCGGCCAGGTGCCGTGGATCTTCAACGAGGAACGCGGCTGGACGGACACCGCCGACCACCGCGACCTGAACAACCGGCCGCGCTTCACAACCGCCCGCAGGGTCGGGTTGTGAACATCAAGCACAGCACGACGGCGCGTAAAGCCGTGCTGTGAAGCCCGCCGTGACCGTCATGAGCCACTCCAGAAGGGGACCGCACCGATGAGCCGCCGCTACGACTGTGCCGACGCCGGGGACCGTGCCACCGGCCTGCGTGAGGCCGCCTCGGCCATCCGCCGCGGCGAACTCGTCGTGCTGCCCACCGACACCCTGTACGGGGTCGGCGCGGACGCCTTCTCCCCGGAGGCCGTCGGCGAGCTGCTGGCCGCCAAGGGCCGGGGCCGCAACATGCCCTCGCCCGTCCTGGTCGGCTCGCCGACCACCCTGCACGGACTGGTCACCGACTTCTCCGAGCAGGCCTGGGAGCTGGTCGACGCCTTCTGGCCCGGCGGCCTCACCCTGGTCGCCCGGCACCAGCCCTCGCTGCGCTGGGACCTCGGCGAGACCCGCGGCACCGTCGCGGTCCGGATGCCGCTGCACCCGGTCGCCATCGAGCTGCTGAACACCACCGGCCCGCTGGCCGTCTCCAGCGCCAACAAGACCGGCGGGCCGTCCCCGGCGACCTGCGACGAGGCGCAGGCCCAGCTCGGCGACGCGATCTCGGTCTACCTGGACGGCGGGCGGTCCGACCACGCCACCGCCTCGTCCATCGTCGACGTGACCGGCAAGGTCCCGATCCTGCTGCGGGCCGGCGCGATCAGCATCGAGCAGCTGAGGGAGGTCGTCCCCGACCTGGAGGCCGGAAGTTGACACCCACCGCCTCGCTCCATGACGGGCCCGGCATAGCGCCGTACCTGGCCGTGGGCCCCAGGCCGCTGGACCACTTCCGGATCCTGTTCGTCTGTACCGGGAACATCTGCCGCTCGCCGATAGCCGAGCGGCTCACCCGGCGTGAGCTGGACACCCGGCTCAGCCCCCGGGTGGCCGGCCGGATGCTGGTCGAGAGCGCCGGCACCTGGGGCCACGTCGGCGCGCCGATGGAGGACCACGCCGCGACCGTGCTCGACGAGTACGGTGCCGACAGCGGCGGCTTCACCGGCCGTGAGCTGCTCGACGCGCACGTGGTCGAGGCCGACCTGGTGCTCACCGCGACCCTGGACCACCGCGCCCAGGTGATCTCGATGGGCCACGAGGCGGGGCTGCGCACCTTCACGCTGAAGGAGTTCACCCGCCTGGTGCGGACGATCGACCCGGGCACCCTGCCCGACCCCCGCCGCGGCGCCGACGTCACCGAGCGGGCCCGCGCGCTGGTCCGGGCGGCCGCCTCGCTGCGCGGCTGGCTGCTGGCCGCCACCCCCGAGTCGGACGAGCTGGAGGACCCGTACGGGGCGCCGATCGGCATGTTCCGCAACTGCGGCGAGGAGATATTCCACGCGGTCGACCCGGTGGTCACCGCGCTCACCGGCATCCCAGCGCCGCGCTGAGCCGAGCCGGGGGCTCCGAACGGCCCTGCGCCGTCCAGCCGGGGGCTCCGAACGGCCCGCGCCGCCGAGCCGGGCGGCCGAGACGGTCCTACGCTGGGTAGACCCCCCCAGCCGCCGGCCGGGGGCGCCCCCATCCGCAGCGCCGGGAGCCCTGCCATGACCGTCACCGATGCCGCGACCGGCTCGACCGCGACGAGGGTCCGCCCGTGGGCGTCCGAGGCGCTGCACCGGGCGGATCCGCAGATCGCCGACCTGCTGGCCGCCGAGGCCGAGCGGAGGGCCGAGACGATCCAGCTGCTGGCGGGGGAGAACCTGACCAGCCCCGCCGTCCTGGCGGCACTGACCGGGCCGCTGATCGACAAGTACGCCGAGGGCTACCCGGGCCGCCGGCACCACACCGGCTGCGCGCTGGCGGACGCCGCGGAGCTGCTGGCGATCGACCGGGCCCGTGAGCTGTTCGCCGCCCCGCACGCCAACGTCCAGCCCCGATCGGCGACTTCGGCGATGCTGGCGGCCTACGCGGCGCTGCTGCGGCCCGGTGACGGGGTGCTGGCGATGTCGCTGGAGCACGGCGGCCACCTCAGCTGCGGCTCGCGGGCCAACTTCTCCGGCCGCTGGTTCGCCTTCACCGGCTACGGCGTGCGCGAGGGCGACGGCCTGATCGACCTCGATCAGGTGCGCGACCTGGCCCGCCGGCACCGCCCCAAGGCCATCGTGGCGGGCTCGATCTCCTACCCCCGGCACCCGGACTGGGCGGCCTTCCGGGAGATCGCCGACGAGGTGGACGCCTATCTGATCGCCTCCGCCGCGCAGACCACCGGCCTCATCGCGGCCCGGGAGGCGCCCTCCCCGGTGCCGTACGCCGACGTCACGGTGGCGGCCACCCACAAGCTGCTGCGCGGCCCGCGCGGGGGCCTGCTGCTGTCCACCGCCGAGCTGGCCGAGCGGGTCGACCGGGCGGTGTTCCCGTTCAGCCAGGGCGGCGCGGCGATGAACGAGGTGGCCGGCAAGGCGGTCGCCCTCGCGGAGGCCCGGACGCCCGCCTACCGGGCCTACGCGCAGCGGGCGGTGGCAGGGGCGCGGGCGCTCGCTGCGGGGCTCGCAGAGGCCGGAATGCGCCCCCTGACGGGCGGGACCGACACCCATCTGGTGACCGCCGACGTCAGCTCGCTCGGGGTGACCGGCGCGGCGGCCGAGCGGCGCTGCGCGGCGGCCGGGCTGCTGCTCGGCAAGTGCGCGCTGCCGTACGACCCGGCGCCGGCCGCCGAGGCCTCCGGGATCAGGCTGGGCACGGGCACGGTGACCAGCCAGGGGATGGGCGAGGCGGAGCTGACGGAGATCGCCGGGCTGATCGCGCGCCTGCTCGCCGGGGACGCGGTGGCGCCGGTCGCGGAGCGGGTCCGGGAGCTGGCGGGGGCCTTCGCCGGGGCCTGAGTCGACGAGTGAGCGGGCGACGGCGAGCGCACCGATCAAGAGGTGCCGTGCACGGGTATCCGGATCTCCTACCCGGGAGGGCGAACCGCGATGCGCGTCCCGGGCGTCCGACTCAATAAGGTGTGTGCCGTGGCGACGCACCTCGAACCCCGGGAAGGCAGGGGAGTACCTTCGGTACCTCCCCGTTCGACAGTGATGCAGGAGGCCAGTGGTGCGTGAGTATCTGCTGGTGCTGTTCTGCACCGCCGCCGTCACCTACCTGCTGACCGGCCCGGTCCGGAAGTTCGCCATCGCGGCCGGCGCGATGCCCCCGGTCCGCGCCCGCGACGTGCACCGCGAGCCCACCCCTCGCCTCGGCGGCATCGCCATGTTCGGCGGGCTGTGCGCGGGCATCCTGGTCGCCTCGCAGCTGGACAACCTGAGCAAGGTGTTCAGCCAGGGCGGCGACATCCGCGCGCTGCTGTCCGGCGCCGGGATCATGTGGCTGCTCGGCGTGCTCGACGACAAGTGGGGCGTGGACGCGCTGGTGAAGCTCGGCGGCCAGATGATCGCCGCCGGTGTGATGGTCTGGCAGGGCGTCACGGTGATCACCCTTCCGGTGCCCGGTGTCGGCGCGGTCGCGGTGAGCCCGACCCAGGGCATGGTCATCTCGGTCACCCTGGTCGTCGTCATGGTCAACGCGGTGAACTTCATCGACGGTCTGGACGGCCTGGCGGGCGGCATGGTCTGCATCGCCGCGATGGCGTTCTTCCTGTACAGCTACCGGCTCTGGTACGGCTACGCGATCACCGACGCGGCCCCCGCGGTGCTGTTCAGCGTGCTGCTGATCGGCATGTGCCTGGGCTTCCTGGCGCACAACATGCACCCCGCGCGGATCTTCATGGGCGACTCCGGCTCGATGATGCTGGGTCTGATGCTGGCCGTCGCCGCGATCTCGATCACCGGCCGGGTCGACCCGGACCTGATCAACAGCGAGACCGGTTCGCAGACCGCCACCGTGCACGCCCTGGTGCCGATCTACATCCCGCTGCTGCTGCCGCTGACGGTCATCGCGCTGCCGCTGGCCGACCTGCTGCTCGCGGTGGTGCGCCGCACCTGGGCCGGGCAGTCCCCGTTCGCCGCCGACAAGCGCCACCTGCACCACCGACTGCTCCAGGTCGGGCACTCGCACAGCCGCGCCGTACTGATCATGTACTTCTGGGCCGCGCTGATCGCCTTCGGCACGGTCGCCTTCTCGGTGACCAACACCGGCCGCACCGTGGTGCTGACCCTCGCCGGACTCTGCCTGGTCGGTCTGGTGGTGCTGCTCACCCCGCGGTTCCGGCCGCGCGCCCCGCGGGCGGTGCAGTCCTTCGTCCCGCCGCGGTACCGCAGGCACGGCGGCTCCGCTCCGATGGCTGAACTGTCGGCAAAGGACAAGCAACTTCTCGGTGAAGCCGGCCGGGGTTCGTCCGCGTCCTCCGACCATGACAAGGCCACCGGCCGTCGCTAGCAAGAAAGTTGACGTTCCGTCAAATAGCCTCACCCGCACGGTGGGTTCGCTGCGCCGACGGTGTGACAGGGGCCACACGTTCATGGTAAAGCTCTCATCAAATAGTTTGTGATACCGTTCACGAGTACCGAGAACACGCCGAAAAGACCTGACAGGTGGAGGACTTCCGTCCCCGGTCGGTCTCCCTCGACGGGCCCGCCGCTCACGCGGGCGGCCCGGCGGCGGCCCGCTCGGTCCGGTGCCACCACCACCGTTGTGCCTGTCACCACCGTCTGTGCCCGTCCCCCGCCACATCGACATGCCGCCGGAGCTGCCGACATGCCGTCCACCGACGCCCGGATCCTCCGAGGCGCCGCGATTCCCACTGCGGTCGCCGGGATCATCGCCATGGCGATCTCGTTCGTTGTCGCCGGTGGGAAAGGGCTGCTCGGCGCCCTCTTCGGCGCGCTGCTCGTGATGGCCTTCTTCAGCTTCGGCCAGGTCGCGCTCGACCGGCTGACCAGGTCGAACCCGCACATCCTGATGGCCGCGGGGCTGCTGGTGTACACCACGCAGATCCTGCTGGTCGGCATCGTGCTCGCGATCTTCAAGAACACCGAACTGTTCAACCGGCAGGCTTTCGCCTTCACCCTGCTGGGCTGCGCCCTGATCTGGACGGGCTTCCAGGTGCGTGGCGCTCTCAAGGCCAAGACCTTCTACGTCGACACCGACGCCTCCGAAAAGAAGGGCGACAAGCCCTCCGACTCGGGGCGTCAACAGTGACGAGGCCTGACTGTCCCTCCAACGAGGGGGGCGGTGTTTATGCCGCACTGACGGGCTGCTATCGTCCGTCGCAACAACGGAGTACGGGAAGAGGCCTGGTCTGTCCGGACAGCGGACTGATCGCCCCCCGGACCCGCGCAGTCTTCGATGATCCCGCAGTCGCGCAGCGCGCCGTCGCGCGGGGTCGGCGAGAAACCCATCAAGTTCCAGTGCCGCTCCGTGGTCGCAGGCCACGCCGACACACCGAGGTTGCCGTAACCATGCGTCACGACGAAGGAGTCCGCGGTGAGTGCTGAACTCACGTCCCTCGCCTCAGGCAGTTGCCACTTCGGGGACGCTGGCTGCGGCTTCCCGGCCCCGGGTCTGAACGAGTTCCAGTTCAAGCCGATCTTCTCGGTCGGCGGCGTCGACTTCAACAAGCCGATGCTGCTGTCGATCCTCGTCGCGCTGCTGGTGGTCGTCTTCTTCTGGGCCGCCTTCGCCAAGCCGCGCCTGGTGCCGGGCAAGCTGCAGCTGGTCGGTGAGATCGGCTACGACTTCGTCAAGCGCTCCATCGTGCTGGAGACGATCGGCAAAAAGGGCGAGAAGTACGTCCCGATGCTGGTCTCGATGTTCTTCTTCGTGTGGCTGCTGAACATCATGTCGATCATCCCGTTCGCACAGTTCCCCGTGACGGCGGCGATCGCGTTCCCGGCCGGCCTCGCGGCCGTCGTGTGGGTCACCTACATGACGCTGACCTTCAAGAAGCACGGTTTCGTCGGCGGTCTGAAGAACCTCTGCTGGCCGTCGGGCATCCCCGGCTGGGTCATGTTCATCCTGGTGCCGATCGAGTTCTTCTCGAACATCTTCGTGCGCCCCTTCACGCTCGCGGTCCGAGCCTTCGCGAACATGTTCGCCGGCCACCTGCTGATCGTGATGTTCTCCATCGCCTCCTGGTACCTGCTCAGCCCCTCCCTGGGTGCGCTCTACGGCTCGGCCTCGTTCATCGTCGCCGTCGGCCTGACCGCCTTCGAGCTGCTGGTCCAGTTCCTGCAGGCCTACATCTTCGTGATGCTGGCCAGCAGCTACATCGCCGGTGCCCTGGAAGAGGCTCACTGAGCCTGAGGCCCTGGCCTCCCGTGAACCACCATTCGCATCCCGGTGGCCAATCACCACCGGTTCACCACCCCGTAAAGGACAATCGCAATGATGATGATCGCTGAGGGCGTCGTCGGTTCCATCGCTTCCGTCGGCTACGGCCTCGCCGCCATCGGCCCCGGCATCGGCGTCGGTCTGATCTTCGGCAACGGCGTTCAGGCCATGGCCCGTCAGCCCGAGGCCGCCGGCCTGATCCGCTCGAACATGTTCATCGGCTTCGCGCTGACCGAGGCGCTCGCGCTCATCGGCATCGTCATGCCGTTCGTGTTCGGCACCGGCAAGTAATTCCGGTACACCGGTAGTCCCCCAGACGAAAGGTTCAGATATGAACCCCGTGGTCTTCCTCGCGGAAGAGGAGAAGATGAACCCTCTTCTCCCCGCTTGGCCCGAGGTCATCATCGGCCTGCTCTGCTTCTTCATCGTCTTCGGTCTGCTCGGCAAGAAGCTCCTCCCCAGCATCGAGAAGGTGCTGTCGGAGCGCCGGGACGCCATCGAGGGCGGCATGGAGCGCGCCGAGGCGGCTCAGGCCGAGGCCCAGGCCGTGCTTGAGCAGTACCGCGCCGAGCTCGCCGAGGCGCGCCACGAGGCCGCCCGCATTGTCGAGCAGGCTCGCGAGCAGGGCGCCGCCCAGCTCGCCGAGATGCGCGAGGAGGGCCAGCGTCAGCGCGAGGCCATCGTCGCCGCCGGTCACGCCCAGATCGAGGCTGACAAGAAGCAGGCGACTGCCGTCCTGCGCCAGGACGTGGGTTCGCTGGCCACCCAGCTGGCCACCCGCATCGTGGGCGAGTCCCTGGAGGACCACGCCCGGCAGAGCGGCGTGATCGACCGCTTCCTGGACGAGCTGGAGGCCAAGGCCGCCGTTGCTCAGGGTGCGGCCAAGTGATCGGCGCCAGCCGCGAGGCTCTTGCCGCCGGTCGGCAGAACCTGGAGAGCCTGACCGACTCCACCTCGGTGGACGCGGCCAAGCTCGCCGAGGAGCTCACCGCCGTCACGGCCGTGCTGGACCGCGAGGTCTCGCTGCGCCGCGTCCTGACCGACCCGTCCCGGTCGGGTCAGGACAAGGCCCAGCTGGTCACCTCGCTGCTGACCGGTCAGGTCTCCGGCGAGGCCGTGGACCTGGTCTCCGGCCTGGTCCGCTCCCGCTGGTCGGGTTCGCGTGACCTGGTGGACGCGACCGAGGAGCTCGCCGCGTACGCCGAGATCATCGCCGCGGACAAGGCCGGCGTCCTGGACGACGTCGAGGACGAGCTGTTCCGCTTCGGCCGGGTGGTGAGCGGCTCGCACGAGCTGCGCGCCGCGCTGACCGAGCCGAAGGCCGGCGCCGTCGCCAAGGCCGAGCTGATCAAGAAGCTGCTCGGCGGCCGCGCCAACGCCGGCACCGTCCGGCTGGTCACCGCTCTCGTCAACGCGCCGCGTGGCCGTAGCCTGGAGCAGGGCCTGGAGTCCTACTCGAAGCTCGCCGCCGCGCGCCGCGGCCGCGTGGTGGCCCTGGTCACCAGCGCGGTGCCGCTGTCGGACACCCAGAAGGAGCGCCTGTCCGGTGCTCTGGGCCGGATGTACGGCCGCCAGGTCCACCTGAACATCGACATCGACCCCGAGGTCGTCGGCGGTGTCCGGGTGCAGATCGGCGACGAGATCATCGACGGCACCGTGTCGAGCCGCCTCGAAGGCGCTCGCCAGTCGCTCGAAGGCTGAGCACCCAAGCAGCACATCCGACCCTCGGTCGGGAAACCGGTTCCCCAAGGAGCCGGCAAATCGTACGGCCGGTTCATACGACCCGGCCGAGAGTCGAGTACTTGCGGCCCTCAATGGCGGGCCGAGGATCGCAAACTAGGAGAGCAGGGAAGCCTGATGGCGGAGCTTACGATCCGTCCGGAGGAGATCCGGGACGCGCTGGCCGACTTTGTCCAGTCGTACCAGCCGGACGCCGCCTCTGTGGAAGAGGTCGGAACGGTCACTGACGCGGCGGACGGCATCGCGCATGTCGAGGGTCTGCCCTCGGTCATGGCGAACGAGCTGCTGAAGTTCGAGGACGGCACGCTCGGCCTCGCGCTGAACCTCGACACCCGCGAGATCGGTGTCGTCGTCCTGGGTGAGTTCGGCGGTATCGAAGAGGGCCAGACCGTGCGCCGCACCGGCGAGGTCCTCTCGGTTCCGGTCGGCGACGGCTACCTCGGCCGCGTCGTGGACCCGCTGGGCAACCCGATCGACGGCCTGGGCGACATCGCCTCCACCGGCCGTCGCGCCCTTGAGCTGCAGGCCCCCGGCGTCATGGCCCGCAAGTCGGTCAAGCAGCCGCTGCAGACCGGCATCAAGGCCATCGACGCGATGACCCCGATCGGCCGCGGCCAGCGTCAGCTGATCATCGGTGACCGCCAGACCGGCAAGACCGCGGTGGCCGTCGACACGATCATCAACCAGCGCGACAACTGGCGCTCGGGCGACCCGGAGAAGCAGGTCCGCTGCATCTACGTCGCCGTCGGCCAGAAGGGCTCCACCATCGCGTCCGTCCGCGGCGCCCTGGAGGAGGCCGGCGCGCTGGAGTACACCACCATCGTGGCTGCTCCCGCCTCCGACCCGGCCGGCTTCAAGTACCTCGCCCCGTACACCGGTTCGGCCATCGGCCAGGAGTGGATGTACGACGGCAAGCACGTCCTGATCATCTTCGACGACCTGTCGAAGCAGGCCGAGGCCTACCGCTCCGTCTCCCTGCTGCTGCGCCGCCCGCCGGGCCGCGAGGCCTACCCGGGTGACGTCTTCTACCTGCACTCCCGTCTGCTGGAGCGCTGCGCCAAGCTGAACGACGCCCTGGGCGGCGGCTCGATGACCGGTCTGCCGATCATCGAGACCAAGGCCAACGACGTCTCGGCGTACATCCCGACCAACGTCATCTCCATCACCGACGGCCAGTGCTTCCTGGAGTCCGACCTGTTCAACGCCGGCATCCGCCCGGCCGTGAACGTCGGTATCTCGGTCTCCCGCGTCGGTGGCTCCGCCCAGATCAAGGCCATGCGTTCGGTCGCCGGCCGTCTGCGTCTGGACCTCGCCCAGTACCGCGAGCTGGAGGCCTTCGCCGCCTTCGGTTCCGACCTGGACGCGGCCTCCAAGGCCCAGCTGGAGCGCGGTGCGCGCATGGTCGAGCTGCTGAAGCAGGGTCAGTACCAGCCGTTCCCGGTCGAGGAGCAGGTCGTCTCCATCTGGGCCGGTACCACCGGCAAGATGGACGACGTCCCGGTCGCCGAGATCCGCCGCTTCGAGCGCGAGTTCCTGGACCACGTGCGCCTGCAGCACAAGGACCTGCTCGCCGGCATCGTCGAGACCGGTCTGCTCGCCGACGGCACCGTCGACGCGCTGACCACCGCGATCGAGGCCTTCAAGCAGGGTTACCAGACCGCAGACGGCAAGCTGCTCTCCGAGCAGGCCTGAGTCCGGTAGCGAGGGAAAGGACGTAACGACCCATGGGAGCACAGCTTCGGGTCTACAAGCGCCGGATCCGCTCTGTCACCGCGACGAAGAAGATCACCAAGGCGATGGAGATGATCTCCGCAGCGCGCATCGTCAAGGCGCAGCGCGCGGTGGCCGCCTCCACTCCGTACGCCGATGAGCTCACCCGGGCGGTGACGGCGGTGGCCATCCGGTCCAACGCCAAGCACCCGCTCACCACCGAGAACCCGAGCGCCGAGCGGGCCGCGATCCTGCTGGTGACGGCCGACCGCGGTCTGGCCGGCGGTTACTCGACCAACGCCATCAAGGCCGCGCAGGCGCTCACCGAGCGCCTGCGGGGCGAGGGCAAGGACGTGGTGACCTACATCGTCGGCCGGAAGGGTGTCTCGTACTACACCTTCCGCAACCTGGCGATCGCGAACTCGTGGACCGGCTTCTCGGACAAGCCGACCTACGGTGACGCGAAGACGGTGGCGGCCGAGCTGATCGAGGCCTTCACGGCCGAGACCGGCGGTGTGGACGAGCTCCACCTGATCTCGACCGAGTTCGTGTCCATGCTGACGCAGAACGCGGTCGAGGCGCGGCTGCTGCCGCTGAAGCTGGACGAGGTCCAGCTCAGCGACCAGTCGCCGGCCAAGAACCAGATCTTCCCGCTGTACGACTTCGAGCCGTCGGCGGAGGGCGTCCTCGACGCGCTGCTGCCGCGGTACGTCGAGAGCCGGATCTACAACGCGCTGCTGCAGTCGGCCGCTTCCGAGCACGCCGCCCGCCGCCGCGCGATGAAGAGCGCGACGGACAACGCCGGCGAGCTCATCAAGTCGCTCACGCGGCTTGCCAACTCGGCCCGCCAGGCCGAGATCACCCAGGAAATCAGCGAGATCGTCGGTGGCGCCAACGCGCTCGCTGACGCGAGCCGCGGGAGCGAATGAGTATGACCACCACTGTTGAGCCGACCACGGCGACGGGCCGCGTCGCGCGGGTCATCGGCCCGGTCGTCGACGTGGAGTTCCCCGTCGACGCGATTCCGGACATGTACAACGCCCTGCACGTCGAGGTGGACAACCCCGACGGCTCGGGCAAGAAGACCCTGACCCTCGAGGTCGCCCAGCACCTCGGCGACGGCATGGTCCGCGGCATCTCGATGCAGCCGACCGACGGCCTGGTCCGTGGTTCGCAGGTGACCGACACCGGTGCGGCCATCTCCGTGCCGGTCGGCCAGATCACCAAGGGCAAGGTCTTCAACGCCCTCGGCGACGTGCTGAACGTGGACCAGGCGGAGTTCGACCAGCAGGTCGAGGTCCGCTGGCCGATCCACCGCAAGGCCCCCGACTTCAAGGACCTCGAGTCCAAGACCGAGATGTTCGAGACCGGCATCAAGGTCATCGACCTGCTCACCCCGTACGTCCAGGGTGGCAAGATCGGTCTGTTCGGTGGTGCCGGTGTCGGCAAGACCGTTCTGATCCAGGAGATGATCTACCGCGTCGCCGAGAACTTCGGTGGTGTGTCGGTGTTCGCCGGCGTCGGCGAGCGCACCCGTGAGGGCAACGACCTGATCGACGAGATGGTCGACTCGGGCGTTCTGGACAAGACCGCGCTGGTCTTCGGCCAGATGGACGAGCCGCCGGGCACCCGTCTGCGCGTCGCGCTGTCCGCGCTGACCATGGCGGAGTACTTCCGTGACGTCGAGAAGCAGGACGTGCTCCTCTTCATCGACAACATCTTCCGGTTCACCCAGGCCGGTTCCGAGGTGTCGACCCTGCTCGGCCGCATGCCCTCCGCGGTGGGCTACCAGCCGAACCTGGCCGACGAGATGGGCCTCCTGCAGGAGCGCATCACCTCGACCCGCGGTCACTCGATCACCTCGATGCAGGCGATCTACGTCCCCGCGGACGACCTGACCGACCCGGCCCCGGCCACCACCTTCGCCCACCTGGACGCGACCACCGTTCTGTCGCGTCCGATCTCGGAGAAGGGCATCTACCCGGCCGTCGACCCGCTGGACTCCACGTCCCGCATCCTCGACCCGCGGTACATCGCGCAGACCCACTACGACACGGCCATCCGTATCAAGGGGATCCTGCAGAAGTACAAGGACCTCCAGGACATCATCGCGATCCTCGGTATCGACGAGCTGTCCGAAGAGGACAAGATCACGGTCCACCGTGCCCGTCGCATCGAGCGCTTCCTCTCGCAGAACACCTACGTGGCGAAGCAGTTCACCGGTGTCGAGGGTTCGACCGTGCCGCTGTCGGAGACCATCGAGGCCTTCAACGCGATCGCGGACGGCAAGTACGACGCCGTTCCGGAGCAGGCCTTCTTCATGTGCGGTGGCATCGAGGACCTCGAGAAGAACGCCGCTGAGCTGGCCAAGAAGTAATCGCGGCCGGTAGCAGCTGAGTGACCGTGAGGGGTGGCCCCCGAGCCTGGGGTCCACCCCTCGCGTCGCATCGGCTGTGATTCCGGTCAAATCCGTGCCGCCGGTTTCATGTCGGAGGCGCGGGGCCGTTATTCTTACCGAAACTCCCGAGTAATCGGGCGTTGCATGAGCCTAGGAGCCCACGTTGGCTGAGCTGCACGTCGAGCTGGTCGCAGCCGACCGCAAGGTGTGGTCCGGTGCGGCCACCATCGTCGTCGCCCGTACGGCCTCCGGTGACACCGGCATCATGCCGGGCCACACCCCGGTGCTGAGCGTGCTGGAGACCGGCCCGGTCACCATCCGCACGGTGGACGGCGGCACCGTGATCGCCGCGGTGCACGGCGGCTTCATCTCCTTCGCCGACAACAAGCTGTCTCTGCTCGCGGAGATCGCCGAGCTGGCGGACGAGATCGACGTCGCGCGTGCCGAGCGCGCACTGGAGAAGGCCAAGTCGGACCTGGACGCGCACGCCGAGCGTCGCGCCGAGGTGCGTCTGTTCGCGGCGCGCGGCCTCAAGGCCCACGCCTGAGTGCGCCGGACCCCGGCTTAGCGGGGTCGACCGACGGTCCCGGGGACGCGCGAGCGTGACCCCGGGACTGTCGTCGTAGTTGGTAGGTCAGTGCGGTCGCTTGGTACGACCGTTAACGGGGAACGCGGGTAGCGAGGAGGTAGGTGAGCATGGTCCTCGCGCTTGTGGTGTGTGCGGTGGTCGTGGCACTGGGAGTGATCGGCCTGATGGCCTTCGCCGTGCGCCGCCGCCTGATCCAGCGGGTCGGCGGCACGTTCGACTGCAGCTACCGGCTCAAAATGCCCGCCGACGCCTCCACGCAGCCCGACCTCGACGAGAACGGCAAACCCACCTCAGCCCCGGTCCCCCCGACCGACGGCAAGGGGTGGGTTTTTGGTATCGGCCGCTACAGCGGCGACTCGATCGAGTGGTTCCGGGTCTTCTCGTACGCCCCGCGTCCGCGCAAGGTGCTGCCGCGCCGGGAGATCGAGGTGCTCGGCCGGCGCTACCCGGAGGGCCAGGAGGAGCTGGCGCTGCTCTCCGGCTCGGTGGTGCTGCGCTGCCTGCACAACGGGGATCCGCTGGAGCTGGCGATGAGCGAGGACGCGCTCACGGGCTTCCTGGCCTGGCTGGAGGCGGCCCCGCCCGGCCAGAGGGTTAACGTCGCCTAACCTGCCGGGCTAGTCTGGCCGCATGGTCAATCTGACGCGCATCTACACCCGTACCGGTGACGACGGCACCACCGCGCTCGGCGACATGAGCCGGACCACCAAGACCGACCCGCGGCTGATGGCGTACGCCGACGCCAACGAGGCGAACGCGGCGATCGGGGTGGCGGTGGCGGCCGGCGCACTGGCCGAGGACGTGGTGGCCGTGCTCACCCGGGTCCAGAACGACCTGTTCGACGTCGGTGCGGACCTGTCCACCCCGGTGGTGGAGGACCCGAAGTACCCGCCGCTGCGGGTGCTGCAGTCCTACATCGACCGGCTGGAGGGGGACTGCGACCACTACCTGGCGCAGGTGGAGAAACTGCGCAGCTTCATCCTGCCCGGCGGCACCCCCGGCGCGGCCCACCTGCACCTGGCCTGCACGGTGGTGCGGCGGGCCGAGCGCTCCACCTGGGCGGCGATCGCGGAGTACGGGGACTCGGTCAACCCGCTGACCGCGAAGTACCTCAACCGGCTCTCCGACCTGCTGTTCATCCTGGCCCGGGTGGCCAACAAGGAGCGCGGCGACGTGCTCTGGGTGCCGGGGGAGAACCGCTAGACCCGCTCGGCCGGGGCCTTCCGCTCCACCACCCGGCCGTTCTCGACCCGCACGCCGGCCGGCGGCTCCTTGGGCCAGATCGAGTAGCAACCGGCGACGACCAGGTTCACCACGGCCGCGATGCCCAGCTTGACGTACCACTGGGTGAAGGTGCCGAAGTGGGCGGAGCCCGCGGAGAGCGGCACCAGCAGGCTGATCAGGCCCAGGGTGATCACGGCGGACACGACGGTTCGGCCGGCGACCTGCCACTCGTACCTGGTCCGCTCCGGGCCGTACTTCGGCGAGGGCAGCGGCTTGGGGCCGCCGGCGAAGCGGTGCAGGAAGTGCCGGTCGGCCCAGCGGACCAGCGAGGGGCCGTAGCCGACCGAGAAGCCGGCGTAGCTCGCGGCCAGGGCGTGCATCCAGCTCGCCTCGGCGCCGCCGCGCAGGTTGAGCACGGTGAGCGCGTACAGGGCGAGGTCCACCACCGGGAGGCCGATCAGCAGCGCGGTACTGGTGCGGCGCCGGCGCAGCAGGTAGCGGGCGGAGAGCGCGAGGCCGAGCACGATCCACCAGGAGATCTCGGCCGCGACGATGAGGGTGACGATCACGTTCTGCTCCCGGTCGGGTCGGTGGTCCGGGCCTGTCCTCGGGTTTCGGCGGGCCCGGCGAGGACCCAGGAGACAGGCCCTGGTCCAGCCTCGTGCGCGGGCGCGGCCGTGTCGTCGTCGCACGGTGCCGTCCGGGGCTGCATCTTTCGATGTAGCGGGCTCCTTCGTGGACGGGAGCCGGTGCGGGTGCCGGGGATGGTGAGATGGGGGTGTGCTAGCACCGTCCGTCCCCCCGCGCCGTGTGGACCAGCTGATCGCCCTGTGCGGGGTGCTCGGCGGCGCGGTGCTGATCGCCTTCAAGGTGTACGACAGCGCCGACGACCTGCCGATCTGGGCGGTGGTGCTGCCGCTGCTGGTGATGGCGGGGCTGGAGCTGGTCCGGCGGACCCGGCCGGTGCTGGCGGTGTCGCTCGGCGGGCTGGCCTTCGCGGGGAGCGTGTTCGCCGGCAGCCTGCTGGCGACGACGATCATGTACACCGATCTGCTGTACGCGGCGGTGCTCTACGGCAGCCACCGGATGTCGCGGGTGCTGCACCTGACCGGCGGCTCGACGGTGCTGGTGCTCTCCGCCCTGGCGTGGTGGGTGGGCGGCACCGCGGCCGGGCTGCTGATCGTGGTGCTCGGCTCGCTGGTGTTCCTGGCGCCGGTGTGGACCGGCGACCTGGTGCGCAAGCACCGGCAGGAGGCGGAGAGCGAGCGGCTGCGGGCCGAACAGACCGCGTTGCTCTCGGAGATGGACCGGCGCGAGGCGGTCGGCGCCGAACGGGCCAGGATGGCGCGGGAGTTGCACGACGTGGTGGCCAACCACCTGTCGGCGATCGCGATCCACGCCACCGGCGCGCAGTCGGTGGCCCGGCGGCGGCGGTTGGGCGAGGACGATCCGCTGGTCGAGGTGCTGGCGGTGATCCGGGAGAACAGCGTCCAGGGATTGGCCGAAATGCGTCGCATGATCGGACTGCTTCGGGACAGCGGCGGGGGAGAGGCCGACGAGTCCTACGCGGCGCCCGACCTGGCCGCGGTGGACGCCCTGTTGGCCAAGGCCAGGGCGGCCGGGCAGGACGTGGGCCTGGAGTTCGAGCTGACCGAGGAGGGCGAGCGCGACGAGGTGCCGGTGCCGGTCGGACTGGCCGCGTACCGGATCGTCCAGGAGTCGCTGACCAACGCGCTCAAACACGCCGGGCCCGGACTGGTCGCCCTGCGGCTGGAGTTCGGGCCCCAGGAGCTGCGGATCAGCGTCGACAGCCCGTACCGGGCCGGGCCGGGCCGAGAACTGCCCGGCGCCCGGGCCGGACTGGTGGGCATGTCGGAGCGGGCCGGGCTGCTCGGCGGGAGCTTCGAGGCCGGGCCGCGGGACGGTCGGTGGAGGGTGCGCGCGGTACTGCCGCGCGGCCGGGAGAGCGAGGGACGGGCATGACGATCCGGGTGCTGGTGGCCGAGGACCAGGCGGCGGTACGGGCCGCGCTGGTGATGATCCTGCGGGCCGAGCCCGAGTTCGAGGTGGTCGGGCAGGCCGCCGACGGCGAGGAGGCCGTCCGGCTGGCGCTGGAGCTGCGGCCGGACGTGGTGCTGATGGACGTGCAGATGCCCCGGCTGGACGGCGTCTCGGCGACCCGCCAGGTGGTCGCCGCCGGGGCCGCCCAGGTGCTCGTGCTGACCACCTTCGACCTGGACGAGTACGTCTACGGCGCGCTGCGGGCCGGCGCGGCCGGGTTCCTGCTCAAGGACCTGGAGGCGGACACCCTGGTCGAGGGCATCCGCACGGTGGCGCGCGGGGACGGCATGCTGGCGCCCTCGGTGACCAGGCGGCTGATCGGCGTCTTCGCCCGCCCGGAGCGGCGGATCGGGCCCGAGGCGAAGGAGGCGGTGGCCGGGCTGACCGCCCGTGAGCGGGAGGTGCTGGCCTGCATCGGGGCGGGGCTGTCGAACGGGGAGATCGCCCGCCGGCTGGAGATGGCGGAGGCGACCACCAAGACCCATGTCAGCCGGATCCTGGCGAAGCTGCGACTGCGCAGCCGGGTGCAGGCGGCGATCCTGGCCCAGGACCTCGGTCTGACCATCTGATCCGCGTCCTGAGCGACTGACCAGGTCGGTTGCAGATCACACTCCGGATTGCTATTGCACGGGGGATTTGGGCACTAGAGTCCCGCCGTGAGCGAGCGAAGCGAGTGAACCGATCGGGGGGCGCGCTTCGCGGAAGTGACCGCCGAGCGCCAGCGAGGCGGGAGAATCGAGCGATGCGGCTCTCAGGCGGTGACCCTGCCCTGAGCCGCCTTCAGGGCCCGCCCGCGGGGCGGCGACGGCATCGGGAGACCCAGCCATGAGCAATGCGTCCAGCAAGCAGATCGCCGTGATCGGTGCCGGCCTGATGGGCGCCGGCATCGCCCAGGTGTCCGCGCAGGCCGGCCACCCGGTGGTGCTGCGGGACGTCACCGAGGAGGCGCTGCAGCGCGGTCTCGCGGGCATCCGCGCCTCGTACGAGAAGTTCGTCGCCAAGGGCAAGCTGAGCGCCGAGGACGCCGAGGCCGCGCTGGGCCGGATCACCACCACCACCGACCTGGGCGCCGTCGCCGAGGCCGACATCGTGGTCGAGGCCGTGTTCGAGAACCTGGAGGTCAAGGAGGGCGTCTTCCGCGAGCTGGACAAGCTCGCCAAGGACGGCGCCGTGCTGGCCTCCAACACCTCCGCCATCCCGATCACCCGGATCGCGGCCGTCACCCAGCGCCCGGAGTCGGTCGTCGGCGTGCACTTCTTCTCGCCGGTCCCGATGATGAAGCTGGTCGAGCTGGTCCGCGGCTACAAGACCAGTGACGAGACGCTCGCCGCCGCCCGCGCCTACGCCGAGGGCGTCGGCAAGGAGGTCGTGGTGGTCAACCGCGACGTGGCCGGCTTCATCACCACCCGCCTGATCACCGCGCTGGTCGTCGAGGCCGCCAGCCTGTACGAGTCGGGCGTGGCCACCGCCGAGGACATCGACACCGCCTGCCGGCTGGGCTTCGGCCACGCGATGGGCCCGCTGCAGACCGCCGACCTGACCGGCGTGGACATCCTGCTGCACGCCGCCCGCAACATCTACACCGAGACCCAGGACGAGAAGTTCGCCGCCCCGGAGATCATGGCCCGCATGGTCACCGCCGGCGACCTCGGCCGCAAGAGCGGCCGCGGCTTCTACCCGTACGAAGGCAAGTGAGCCGACAAGGCTGAACGACCTGGCGGGCCGTGCGATCGGAGAATCGTACGGCCCGCTGTGCCGGACGGGTGAGTTTCCTCACGCCGGGTGCCGCAGACGGGTGATTTGGGCGGTAATCGAGCATAGGTGTGGAGAGTTCCTGCGTATATTCCCTCGGACGAGTGAAATTGCTTCAGGCCGGGGCGAAAACCAGCAACCTGCGGCGCTGCTTCACCGTCAGATGAGGGAACCCGGCATTCCGACCGGGGCCGGGTGCGGGCCGAGCCGTCACAGGCGTTCCGTCCACAACCTCTACCCCGCCTCCGAGCCCGTCGCGGCCGGGGCGGACCACCCCGAGCAGGCCACCCAGGCGAAGGAGGAGAGTATGCGCATCACCGGCGACCACACGGCGCTGGCCATCGAAGGCCGCCTCGACGTGCGCACCGCCGCCGACGCGCGGGCCCGGTTGCACCAGGCCGTGGACGGCGGCCTCGGCGACCTCGTGCTCGACCTCGCCCGGCTGGAGTTCTGGGACGCCACCGGCCTCGGCGTGATCATGGGCACCCACCGGAGGGCCGGCCGGATCGGCCGCCGGCTCGTGCTGCGCTCCGTCCCCGCACAGCTCCAGCGGCTGCTGGTGGCCACCAAGTTGCACCGCATCCTGGCCGTCGACGGCGGCGTCGCCGAGGCGCACATCCTCTAGTGGTGCTCTGTCGGGTGGTAGTGCTTCGTTAGGCCGGGGCCCGCCCCGCCACCTCCCCCGCACCGGACCCCTCTGCACGGGCGGGCCAGGATGTGCGAGAGTCTGCCCGTCAGAAAACGGCCGCCCGGGCCCCGCCCGCGGCCCGACCGAGACGTGTGCCGGGCGGCGCGGGGCGCCGGCGGCCGAGCACGATGCGGAGCAGAACGTGGCACAGCCAACCGGGGAGTTCCGGCAGGAGGCCGTCCGCACCCGCGGTGGGGAACTGGTCTCCGGCGGCCTGCTGGTCGGTGTCGGAGCCCCGGAAGGATCCGAGGCCAGGCCCTGTCCGGAGGAGTGGCGCCCCCGCCCGCGCCGGATCGAGCGCAGCGAGCCCGCCCGCGGCCCGGCCGGCGGCGTGGGCCGCGCGGTCGGCCCGCTCGCCCTCGGTGCCGGGCTCGCCGACCTGCCGCTGCTCGACCGCGAGGCCGACATCGCCGAACTGCTCGGCCTGCTCGCCGAGGGCCGCTCGATACGCCTGGTCGGCAAGGCCGGTTCGGGCCGCAGCACACTGCTGTCGGCCGTCGCCGAGGCCGCGGCCGACCTCGCCCCCGGCGGCGTCGTCCAGCTCTGCGGACACCGCCGCACCGCCGCCGACCTGCTCCAGGACCTCTTCGCGGCCACCCACCACGCCCCGGGCTTCCGGCCCGACCCCGGCCAGCTGGCCGCCCACCTCGCCGGGATCGGCGCGATCGTCGTGATCGACGAGGCCGAGCCCACCGGCGCCGAGCTGGAGGGGCTGCTCGCCGCCGCCCCCGGCTGCGCCTTCCTGATCTCGGTCGCCCCGGACACCCTGCCGCTGCCGGACGACTCCCGGCTGCAGGACCACACCGTCGCCGGGCTCTCCCGCTCCGCCTGCCTCATCCTCGCCGCCCGGCAGGCCGGGCGCCCCCTGGACGTGGCCGAGAAGGCCTGGGCCGTCGACCTCTGGTTCGAGTCCGAGGGCCTGCCGCTGCGCTTCGTCCAGGCCGCCGCGCTGCTGCGCCAGCGGGACGTCTCGGTGGACGCGCTGGTCGCCGCCGAGGAGGACCGGCTGGACGTCTTCGGCGCGATCGACGAGCCCATCCGCGACCCCGACCCGGCGGTGCGCGAGAACGCGCTGCGCCGCACCGTCCCGCTGCTCTCGGTCGCCGAGACCGCCTCGCCCGCCGTCCGGCTCGCCGAGGGCCTGAGCGAGCCCGCGCAGGCCGTGCTGCGGCTCGCCGTCGCGCTCGGCGGGGAGTGCCCCACCGCGCCGCACCTGCCCGCGCTGATCGACGTCGGCCAGGGCGAGAGCGCGCTGGCCGAACTCGCCGACGCCGGGCTGGCGGTGTCCATCGGCGGGCACCACCGGCTCACCGCCGGGGCGCTCGAACTGCTCACCCCGCACTGGCCGGCCCGCGGCTGCGTGGACGGTGCCGCCCAGCACTTCGCCTGGTGGGTCGGGCACAGCTCGGTGTCGCTGGAGCAGATCGCCGCCGAGGCCGAGGTGGTGATCGGCGTGCTGCTCGCGGACCGGACCGCCGGGCGGCACGAGGCGGTGATCCGGCTGGCCCGGGCCGCGGCGCCCGCGCTGGCGCTGGCGCTGCGCTGGGGCGCCTGGGAGCGGGTGCTGCAGCTGGGTCTGGAGGCGGCCCGGCGGACCGGTTCGACGGTCGACCAGGCCTGGTTCCACCATGAGGCGGGCGTGCACGCGATCTGCGTCCAGCAGCCGTCCCGGGCGATCGCCGAACTGGAGACCGCGCTCACCCTGCGGGCCTCCGCCGGGGAGCAGCGCGGGGTCGCCGCCGCGCGCCGGATGCTCGACCTGCTGCGCGCCGAAGGCCGACAGCTGCCCGCAGCCGCGGTCGCGGCGGCGACCGGCCGCGGGCCGGTGATCCGCAAGATCGCCGCCCGGGTGCCGGCCGGTCTGAAGGCCCGGACCGGGAAGCGGCGCCGGGTGGTGGTGGCCTCCGCGGCCGTACTCACCTTCGGGGTGCTCGGTACGGCGGTGGCGATGAGCGTCACCGGGCCCGACGAGCACAAGGGGAACGACCCGCACGGGCGGCTGGACGACGTCGGCGACACCAAGAACACGCCGATGCCGCTGCCGTCCGCCAGCAGCAGCCCGGGGAAGGCCGGTACGGGCGGTGCCGAGCCGGGCAGCCCGGCGGGGACGAGCGCCAGTGCGGAGGCCTCGGCGAGCGGCAGCGCGTCGCACTCGCCGAGCGCCTCGCCGACGAGGAAGCCGAGCTCCTCGCCGGGGGCCACCGGGTCGGACGCCCCGCAGCAGCCGCAGCCGCAGCAGCCCGCACCGGGGCAGCCGCAGCCGCCGGTCCAGCAGCCGACGCAGCCTCAGCCGTCGGCGCCGCAGCCCTCGAAGCCGACCCCGAGCCACACGGCGCCGTCGACGCCGACCGGCACGGGCACGCCCGCCCCGACATCGTCGGCTACGTCGCCGGCGCCGTCCGGGACCGGCTCCCCGAGCCCGAGCCCGGCGTGAGCGATCAGAACAGCTTGAGCTTGTCGTCGTCGATGCCGCGCAGCTCGTCGTAGTCCAGCACCACGCAGCCGATGCCCCGGTCGGTGGCCAGTACGCGGGCCTGGGGCTTGATCTCCTGCGCGGCGAAGACGCCCTTGACCGGGGCCAACAGCGGGTCCCGGTTGAGGAGTTCGAGGTAGCGGGTGAGCTGTTCGACGCCGTCGATCTCGCCGCGGCGCTTGATCTCGACGGCCACCGTGGCGCCGTCGCCGTCGCGGCAGAGGATGTCGACCGGGCCGATCGCGGTCGGGTACTCGCGGCGGATCAGCGACCAGCCGGAACCGAGCACCTCCATCCGGTCCGCGAGCAGCTCCTGCAGGTGTGCCTCGACGCCGTCCTTGATCAGGCCGGGGTCGACCCCGAGCTCGTGGGACGAGTCGTGAAGCACCTCCTCCAGCGTGATGATGAGCTTCTCGCCGGCCTTGTTCTCCACCGTCCAGACCCCGTCGGCCTCCTTGAGGGCGCACGGCGGGGACATCCAGTTGAGCGGCTTGTAGGCGCGGTCGTCGGCGTGGATGCTGACGCTGCCGTCGGCCTTGACCAGGATCAGCCTGGTGGCGGAGGGCAGATGGGCGGAGAGCCGACCGGCATAGTCGACTGAGCAGCGGGCAATTACGAGACGCACGGTCGACCACGCTAGCCCACCGGGGCCAGTTGATGCGATTCCGCGACGACCGGGTGAAGAAAGCGCGAAGCCCGCGAACATGGATGCTCGGCAATCCCGCCACCGCCCGCCGCCCTCTGGCGCCCACACCGAGTGGTCGCTACGTTGTGTGACGGCATGACTGCGGGGTCGCTGTCAACGGTGATGGAGACTTCAGATGAACGATCCGACAGGATCTGGCCAATCTGGTGCGCCACTGGGTATTTCCGGAGCGATCCCCAGGAATGACCAGCCTGCTCCGCCGTTGACTGCCACGCTGTTCTGGCGCGGTCGGTGTTCGGGACGTCACGTCCCGTGGCGCCTCCGCCCTTCGCAAAGGTGCCGGAAACCCGCGTCCCACGGTGTTCCGGACGCCACATGCGATTTTGCCCACCCTCACGGTGAGCTTCGGACCACGCACGACCACCCGGGCGCCGCGCGGGTGGACCGCGAGAGGAGAATCCATGTCGCTCGACGTCTCACCGGCCCTGCTGGAAAAGGCTGAGCGGGGCGAGGTCGACGAGCGGGAATTCGTCGACTGCGTCCGCGTCTCGCTGCCGTACGCCTGGGACCTGATCAGCTCGCTGGTCGCCCAGGCGAAGGTCGACGGCACCGACTTCGCCGACAACCAGGTTCCGCCGCCCAGCGAGCAGGCCCGTGGCCAGCTGCTGCGCGCCCTGGCCAGCGATGCCATCCGGGGCGCCCTGCAGCGCCACTTCGGGGTGCGGCTGGCGTTCCAGAACTGTCACCGGGTGGCGGTGTTCCTGCCGTCGGAGGCCAACGAGGCGCGCTACGACCGCTTCACCTCCGTCCGGGAGCAGTTGCTCAACCAGTCCGAGGAACTGCGGGACTGCTGAGCCCGGTGGTGCCGGCCGCCCCCGTCCCCCGGCGCGGGGGGAGGGGGCGGCGGCCACGCCCGATCGTCCCGACGGGCTCAACTGAGCTGCGGCAGCACCTCGGAGCCGAGCCGGGCGATGTTGTGCAGGGTCGTCTCGTGGTCGCCGCTGCCCTCGGCGAGCAGGGCGAACCGCCGGATGCCGGTGCGCTCGGCGGTGGCCAGCAGTCGGTCGGCGCACTGCTTGGGGGTGCCCACCGCATGCAGGTCGCAGAGGAGTTCGGTGTACTGGTGCGGGTCGCGCATCTTCCGCTCGCGGCCGTCCACGGTGCGGTGTGCGCCCAGCCCGTACTCGAACCAGCCGGGCATCGCGTTCAGCAGGGTGGCCCGGGCCTCCGAGGCCCGGTCGTCCACCTGGGCCACCCCGGCCGCGACGTGCTGGCGGCTGATCCGGCGCAGCTGCTCCTCGCCGCGCCCGGCGGCCAGCCAGGCGGTGCGGTAGAGCTCCAGCATCCGCAGCTTGTCGTCGTCGCCGGAGTGCATGCCGAGCAGCATCGGCAGGCCGCGCTCGGCGGCCAGCCTGACCCCGTTCGGCGAGGTGCAGGCGACCACCACCGGCGGGCCGGCCACCGGCCGTCCGGCGGGGTTGCGTTCCTCGCCGAGGCCGGTGTCCTGGCGCTGGCGCGGGAAGCGCACCGGGCCGGACGGCTCGTCCAGGCCGAGCCAGCTGCCCAGGCCCGGGCGCCGCAGCGACTCGGTGGCCTGCGGCACCACCGGCACCTCGGGGAAGGAGAACTGCGGGCCGTCCGCGCCCACCTGGGAGCCGCGCAGCCAGCGCAGCAGCAGGTCCAGCCGCTCCGGGAAGCCGTTCTCGAAGGCCTCCACGCCGCTGCCGAACACGTCCAGGTCGATCCACGGCCCGCCGCGGCCGACCCCGAGCGTGAAGCGTCCGCCGGAGGTCAGGTGCAGCAGTGCGGCCTGTTCGCCGAGTGCCACCGGGTGGCGGGTGGAGAGCACGCTGACGGCGGTGCCGACGCCGATCCGGCGGGTACGGCCGAGCAGCAGCGCGGCCAGCGTCGCGGCGTCGGGGCAGACCCCGTACGGGACGAAGTGGTGCTCGGCCAGCCAGACACTGTCCAGGCCCGCTCGTTCGGCCTCGACAGCGGCCCGGACGGTGCGCTCCAGCGCCTCGCCGTGGGTCTGCCCGGGGAACTGCGCGGACAACAGGAACGCGCCGACCCGTACCGGGGCGGTGTTCGGCGGCAGCGTGCCGGTGCGTTGCGCGGCGGTCAGCGGCTCGCCCGCGACGGCGGTCAGCGGTGGTACGGAGGTCAGCGCCGGGCCGGGTGCCGGCGGCCGGACGCCGACGGGTCGACGGGTCTCGGCGCGGGGGCTGGTCTTGGTCATCCTGGGGCCTCCTCGGGTGCACGCAGGGTCTGCGAGCCCCGCCTGTTCCCTTCGTGGGTATCCGATGTCATGTGCCAATGGCACGCGGAACCCCGAATCTCCTCGATGATCGGGTGGATCTCGGCAAAAACGCCGGACCACCGGCCGGACCCGTGATAGAGGCCATTCAAGAGCTCGGGCACCCGGCCGGGCCCAGGAGGCAGGCCCTAGGCTGGAACGACTTCGAGCCCCCGGAAGAGAGGCAGTTCGCCGTGCCCCGCCGCAACCGGATCAAGATCGCCGCCCCCCGCGAGAGCGCCGAGTCGACCGCCGCCCCGCTCGGCGGATCGCTGCGCCGTACCGAGAACTACCAGGGCGACGACTGGGTGGTCCAGACGGTCGCGGGCACCTCGGGGCGGTCCTACCGCTGCCCGGGTTGCGACCAGGAGATCCCGTCCGGGGTGGGCCACGTGGTGGCCTGGCCGATGCACGGCGCCGGGGTGGACGACCGGCGGCACTGGCACCGCGCGTGCTGGGGAGCGCGGGAGCGCCGGGCCTCGAACATCCTGCGAGGCCGCGGCGCTCCGCGGTACTGACCGGTTCCGACCCGGTGCCGACTGCCCCCGGGTGCCGAACCGCCTCAGGCGTCGCGGTTCTTGAACACCAGTGCGCCGCCGACCAGGGCCGCCGCCGTCCAGGCCAGGCAGATCGCGAAGCCCGCCCACGGGCCGTACGGCTGGCCGTTCTGCTCGTACACCAGCAGCATCCGCGAGCCCGCGTAGTCCGGGAAGTAGTGGGCCAGGGTCTTGACCTTCGGCACCGCCGAGAGGATCGGCGAGAGCAGGAAGAAGAACGGCACCAGCACGCCGAGGGCGAGCGTCTGGTTGTGCAGCATGGCGGTGACGCCGGCCGAGAACAGGCAGAGCATCGTCAGGTACAGCGCGGCGCCGAACACCGCGCGCAGCACGTGCGGCTCGCCCAGGGTGGTGGAGTGGGTGCCGAGCAGCGACTGGCCGACGAAGAAGGCGACGAAGACGGTCACCAGCGAGACCGCCAGGGCCAGTGCGCCGAGCACCACCGCCTTGCCGGTGAGCAGGGTGCCGCGCTGCGGGACGGCGGCCAGGGTGACCCGGATCATGCCGCTGCTGTACTCGTTGCCGATCGCCAGCACGCCGAAGACGATGATGGCCAGCTCGCCGAGCATGATGCCGGAGAAGGCCGTCCCGGTGGCGTCGAACGGGACCTGCTCGTGCCGCCGGAACTCGGTGAAGTTGTTGTTGGTGAGCAGGGACAGCAGCGCGCCGATGCCCACGGTGACCACGAAGGCCAGCGCGAGGGTCCAGACGGTGGAGCGGACGCTGCGGATCTTCGTCCACTCGGAGCGCAGGATCGCCGGGAAGGACTCCATCTCAGTTCTCCTCCTGTCGCACCGCGGCGGTCGGCCGGGTGCCGTCCGCCTTCCAGCCGGCGCCCCAGGGGCCGGGTGCGCCGGCCGCGTCCCGGCCCGGTCCGTCGCCCGCGTGGTACTCCACCGCGTCCGCCGTCATCTGCATGAACGCCTCCTCCAACGAGGCCTGCTGCGGGCTGAGTTCGTGCAGCACCACGCCGTGCGCCGCGACCAGCTCGCCGAGGATCGCGATGTCGCCGTCGCGCACCTCGTAGGAGCCCTCCGGGCCCGGCTCGTGCCGCAGGCCGGCCCCGGTCAGCACGTCGAGCAGGCGCTCGGGCTGAGGGCTGCGCAGCCGGACGGCGGAGCGGGAGTTGCGCCGGATGAACTCCGGCATCGGCAGGTCGGCGAGCAGCCGGCCCCTGCCGATGACCACCAGGTGGTCGGCGGTGACGGCCATCTCGCTCATCAGGTGGGAGGAGACGAAGACCGTGCGGCCCTCGCCGGCCAGGCGCTTCATCAGGTTGCGGATCCAGAGGATGCCCTCCGGGTCCAGGCCGTTGACCGGCTCGTCGAACATGACGATCTCCGGGTCGCCGAGCAGGGCGGAGGCGATGCCCAGGCGCTGGCCCATGCCGAGCGAGAAGCCGCGGGCCCGCTTGCGGGCGACCGGGGTGAGGCCGACCAGGGCGAGCACCTCGTCCACCCGGCGCTCCGGGATGCGGTTGCTCTGGGCGAGCCAGAGCAGGTGGTCGCGGGCGGTGCGGCCGGGGTGGACGGCCTTGGCCTCCAGCAGCGCGCCGATGTACTTGAGCGGCTCGCTGAGTTGCCCGTAGCGCTTGCCGTCGATGGTGACCCGGCCGCTGGTCGGACGGTCGAGGTCGAGGATCATGCGCATGGTGGTGGACTTGCCGGCACCGTTGGGGCCGAGGAAGCCGGTGACCACCCCCCGGGGGACCTGGAAGCTGAGCCCGTCCACGGCGAGCGTCTTCCCGTAATGCTTCGTCAGGTCGTGCAACTCGATCATTCGCGCTCCCTTACTCCTTGCCAGGCTAGGACAAAGCGGATAACGCAGCCCGCTGAGTGGGCCCGCCGGGCGCACCGCAATAGGTTGGGCGCATGAGCGAGCGAAGCGAGCGAATCATTGAGGGGCGCGCACGGGCGAACGCCCCTGCCGAGCGTAGCGAGGTGGGCGCGTGAGTCGGCTCCCCTCCGCAGTGTCCGTCCGCGAGAGCGGTACCGGAACACCCCTCGTGCTGCTGCACGCCTTTCCGTTGAACGCCTCGATGTGGTCCACCCAGCTGGACGCGCTGCCCGGCCTGACCGGGGACGAGGTCCGGGTGCTCGCCCCCGATCAGCGGGGTTTCGGCGGCACCGAGCTGGGCGCCGACGAACCCTCGCTGGACCTGGTCGCCGACGACCTCGCGCTGCTGCTGGACGCGGCCGGGATCGACCGCGCGGTGGTCGCCGGGCTCTCCATGGGCGGCTACGTGGCGCTGGCCTTCGCCCGCCGCCACCCGCAGCGGCTGGCCGGGCTGCTGCTGGCCAACACCCGCGCCACCGCCGACACCGACGCCGCCCGGGCCAACCGGGAGCGGATCGCCGCCGCCGTCACCGCCCGGGACAGCGTCCAGCTGCTGCTGGACGAGAAGGTGGCGGCCGGGCAGCTCGGGCCCGACTCGCAGCACCTGGTGGAACGGGTGCAGGCGATGGTCGCCGCCGCGCCGCCGGCCTCGGTCGCCTGGGCCCAACGGGCCATGGCGGCCCGACCGGACTCCCTGGACGTCCTGGCCGGCCTACGGGTGCCGCTGTCGGTCGTCGCCGGCGCCCAGGACGCCCTGGTGGCCCCGGAGGAGGCCGAGCGGATGCTACGGGCCCGCCCGGACGCCGAGCTGACCGTCGTCCCGGGGGTCGGCCATCTGAGCGCCCTGGAGGCACCCGGAGCGTTCGACGCCGCCGTCCGCCGACTGCTCGCCCGGGTGGCCGCCGGATGAGTCAGGACGCGGCGGGCTGGGACTTCTCCGCCCTGGAGGTGACCGGCCGGATGCCGGTGACCAACCGCGGCGAGGGGCTGGTGGAACTGACCCTGGAGCCACTCGGCGAGGACTACTGGTTGCGCCCGGGGGAGACCTTCATCGTCACCTCGTACGGCGACCACGGGCCCGGGCACCCGTTCGAGGTGCAGTACTGGCCCGACTCGATGTCGGTCTGGTGCACCTCCTGGTTCGGCACCGTCTCGGACGACGAGGGCAACCAGCTCAGCAGCGGGCACCAACGGCCCGACGGGGCCTACCCGAGATAGTGACGGGGGGAAAGCCGGCAGGCCCTCACCCGGGAGGGTGAGGGCCTGCCGTGCTGGTCCGTGCTCGCCGGGCCAGTTTGTCCGTCAGCGCGACTGCTGGGCGGGCACGCCCATGGTGTCGTCGTTCGGCAGCGAGGCGGCGGCGACGGCCGCGCCGGTCAGCGTCGCCAGCATCTCGCGGACGTTGGTCAGCTGGGCGTTGATGCTGTCGCGGCGGTTGGTCAGCGCCGCCAGCTCGCGCTCGGATTCGCTGCGGATGCGATCGGCCTTGGCGTTGGCGTCCGCCACGATGTCCTCGGACTGGCGCTGCGCCGTCTCGACGGTCTGGCGGGCGCGGCGCTCGGCGTCGGTGCGCAGCTTCTCGGCCTCCAGGCGCAGCTGCTCCGCCCGGTGCTCGATCTCGGCGAGGCGCTTCTCGGCCTTGGCCTGACGGGCGGCCAGGTCGCGCTCGGACTGCTCGCGGCGCTTGGCGAGGTTGGTCTCGAACTCCAGCGCGGCCTGGGCGGCCTTGGTGCGGGTCTCCTCGAAGAGGGCGTCCGCCTCCTCACGCTTGTTCTGGGCGTCCTTGTTGGCCTCGGCGCGCAGCTGGGCGGAGTCGCTCTTGGCCTTGTCGACGATCCTCAGACCCTCGTCCTCGGCCTTGGCCTTGCGGTCCTTGGCGTAGTTCTCGGCCTCGGTGCGGACCTGCTGGGCGGCGGCCTCGGCCAGCTCGCGGTGCTGCTCGGCGGCTCGGTGCGCCTCGTCGCGCAGGTCCTTGGCCTCCTCCTCGGCGAGCCGCAGGATCTTCTCGACCCGGGCGCCGAGGCCGGCGTAGGACGGCTCCTGCTCGGCGACCGCCGCCTGGGCGGTCTGGGTCTCCAGGTGGAGCTCCTCGATGCGCTTCTCCAGCGCGCTGATCCGGGTCAAGGCACTGTCACGGTCGGCCACCAGCTTGGTGATCCGCTCGTCGACCTGGGCGCGCTCGTACCCACGGCGCACCAGGTCGAAGCCGTGAGGGGAGTGACTGTCGCTCATGGGACTCTGGGCTTCCTGTCGTCAAACCGCTGAGGTGGTTGAGGGAATCCTGACACGGTACCGGAGTGTCGACGGCGAAATGCCGTTGTCTCACGGACAATGACCGTCAATGTCCGCTCAATCGGGTGGTGCGTTCTTGGAGCGATTGCCACCCGACCGGGGGGAGCCAACTCCGGCACCGGCCTTGGCGCCCCCGTCCTTCTTGGTGCTGCTTCCCCCGTTGGCCTGGGCGACCGGTGACGGTGCCTCGAACGCCTCCAGCGCCGACAGCACGTCCTGGACCCTGGAGATCTCGGTGTTGATGTCCTTGCGGCGGCGCACCAGCTCGTCCAGCTCGCGCCGGCCCTCGTCGGTGACCCGCTTGGCCTCGGCCTTGGCCTCGGCGACCAGCCGCTCGGCCTCGGCCTTGGCCAGCTCGATCTGCTCGTCGGCGGTGCGGTCGGCCTCCTGCAGCCGCTTCTCCGCCGCGGAGGCCGCGCTCTCCAGCCGCTCCTCGGCCTCGGTCTCGGCCGACAGCAGCTTGGCCTCGGCCTTCCCGATCAGCGCCTCGGCGCGGTCGGTGGAGGTGGCGAGCTTGGTCTCCGCCTCCTTGAGCAGGCCCTCGGCCTTGCGGACGGCGGAGAGCCGGACCTTGCTGGCCTCCGCGGAGGCCTCCGAGGTCAGCTCGCCCGCCCGCTCCTCGGCTGCCGCGACCAGGGCGGCGGCGCGGTCCTCGGCCTCGGCGACGGTGGCCACCGCCTGCTCCTCGGCCTCGGTCAGCTGCTCCTGAGCGGCCGTCACCAGGGCGTCCACCCGCTCGCCGGCGGACTTCATGGCCGCCGCGTTCTCCTTGCGGGCGCGCTCGTGCAGCGCCTCGACCTCGGCGTCGGTGCGCTCGCGCAGCTCCTCGGCGCGCTCGCGGATCGCGGTGGCGTCCCGGCGGGCCTCGGCGAGCACCGCGTCGGCGTCGGCGCGGCCCTTCTCGACCTCGGCCAGCCCGGCCGCCTCGCCGGCCGCGACCAGGCGGTCGGCCTCCTTGCGGGCGGCGGCGACCATCGCGTCCGCCTGCTCCTCGGCGGCCGCGGTGGTGGCCAGCGCGGTGGTCTGGGCGTCCTCGCCGAGCGCCTCGGCGTCCGCGAAGGCCTTCTCCAGGACGGACCTGGCCTGCTCGCGGGTGGCCTTGTCGAACTGCTCGGCGGCCTCCCGGGTCTCCGCGTCGTAGGCGTCGGCGCGGGTGTGGGCGGCGTTGTCGTACTCGTCGGCCAGGGAGCGGGTGGCGAGGGCGTACTCCTCGGCCTCCGCGCGCAGCCCGGCGGCCAGCTCCTCGGCGTCGGCCACCGTCCGGGCGCCCTGGGCGTCGGCGTCGGCCACCGTCCGGGCGGCCTGGGCGTCGGCGTCCGCGCGCAGCTGCTCGGCGGCCTCCTGGGCGGCGCGCAGCTCGGCCTCGGCGTCGGCGCGCAGCTGCTCGTCGTAGGCCTGGGCCTCGGCGCGCTGACGGCCCAGCTCGGCCTCGGCGGCCTCGCGTTCGGCGGCGAGCTCCAGCTCGGTCTGCTCGCGCAGGGCGGTGGTCTCGGCCTCGGTACGGGCGCGCAGATCGCCGGTCTCCCGCTCGGCCAGGTCGCGCTGGTCGGCGGTCTCCCGGTCGGCGAGGGCACGGACCTCGGCGGCGTAGGCGTCGGCCGCCTCGTGCTGCTCGACGGCGTACGCGTCGGCCGCCGTGCGCTGCTCGGTGGTCTCCCGGTCGGCGAGGGCGCGGGTCTCGGCGGCGTCCTGCTCGGCCCGGTCGCGGACCTCGGCGGCGTCCTGCTCGGCGGTGGCCTTCAGCGCGGCGATCTGCTCGGCGGCGGCCTCGTGCAGGCCGGCCACCGACTGGCGGACCTCGGCGGCCTCCTCCTCGGCGGTGGCGACCAGCTCGGCGCCCTCGGCCCGGGCGGCGGCGACCACGTCCTCGCCGTCGGCACCGGCCTGCTCCAGGACGGCGGCGGCCTCGGCCCGGATGCCGTCGGCGGTGGCGCGGGCCTCGGACAGCTCGCGGCCGGCCTCGGCCCGTACCGTCTCGGCCTGCTCGTTGGCCAGCGCCAGTTCGGCGGCGGCCTTCTCACGGGTGGCCTTGGCGTCCTGGGTGGCCTCGGCCCGGCGCTGCTCGGCAGCGGTCCGGGCCTGCTCCAGCAGCTCGTCGGCCTCGGTGCGGCGGTCGGTCGCGAACTGCTCGGCCTCGGTGCGCTGCTCGCCGGCGTACTGCTCGGCCTCGGTGCGGACCCGGTCGGCGTAGGCCTCGGCGCTCTCGCGCTGCCGGGTGGTCTCCTGCTGGGCGTGGGCGCGCAGCTCGGCTGCGGCCTGCTCGGCCTCGGCGCGCTGGGCGGCCGCGTACTGGTCGGCGCCCTCGCGCTGCTCGGCGGCGTACCGGTCGGTGGCCTCGCGCTGCTCGGTCGTCTCGGTCGCGGTGCGCTCGGCGAGCTCGCCGGCGTGCTGTTCGGCCTCGGTGCGGACCCGGTCGGCGTAGGCCTCGGCGCTCTCGCGCTGCTCGACGGTCTGCTGCCGGGTCAGGGCGCGCAGCTCGGCCGTCTCGCGGTCGGCCGTCTCGCGCTGCTGGGCCGCGTACTGGTCGGCGGCGCCGCGGACCTCGGCGGTCTCCTGGGCGGTGCGCTCGGTCAGCTCGGCGGCGGCCTGTTCGGCCTGCTCGCGGGCGGAGCGGGCGGCGGCCAGCTGCTCGGCGGTCTCCTCGCGCTCGCGCCGCAGCCCGGTGGCGGCGGCCTCGTGCTCGCGCAGGCTCTCCTCGCGCAGCGCGTTCGCGGCGGCCTCGGCCTCGCCGCGGGTGCGGGCGGCCTCGGCGTCGGCCTCGGTGCGCACCCGCTCGGCGTCGCCGACCGCGGCGTCCCGGACCGCGCTCGCCTCGGCCTGGGCCTCGGCGGTCAGCGCCTCCGCGGCGGCGCTCGCCTCGGCGCGCACCCGCTGGTCGAACTCGGTGGCGTCGCGCCGGAGTTCGGCGGTCTCGCGCTCGGCGGCGACCCGGTTCTCGGCGGCCGCGGCCTTGGCGGCGGCCAGGGCGTCCTGGCCCTGCTGCTCGGCCGTGGCGGTGATCTTCCCGGCCTCGGCGCGGGCCCGGGTCAGGGTCTGCTCGGCCCGGCCCTGGGTCTCGGCGGCCTGCTCCTGGGCCTGCTCGCGCAGCCGCTCGATCTCCCCGGCGGCGCCGGCGCGCAGCTCGTCCGCGTCGGCCTTGGCCCTGGTGAGCAGCTCCTCGGCGTTCTTCGCCGACTCCTCGATCTGCAGCACCGCCTGGCGGCGGGCCTCACTGCGAGCCCGGTCGGCCTCGGCGGCGGCCTGGGCGCGCAGCTCCTCGGCCTCGGCCCGCAGCCGGGCCGCCTCGTCCTGCATCTGCTCGATCCGCTCGCGGATCGCGGCGGCGTCGTCCAGGGCGGCGTTCTGGGCCTGCTCGACGGCGGCCTGCGCCTGCTCGCGCAGCCGCTGCGCCTCGGCACGGGCCTCGGCGCGGATCCGCTCGGCCTCGGCGGAGGCCTCACCGCGGGCGGCCTCGGCGTCCTGGTTGGCCCGGCCGAGCACCTCCTCGGCGGTCTTGGCGGCCTTGGCGAGGTGGACGGTGGCGTCCTTGGCGCCGGCCGCCCGGCCCTCCTCCTCGGCCTCGCTGCGCAGCCGCTGGGCCTCGGCCTCGGCCTGGGCCCGCAGTTCCGCGAGTTCCCGGTCGGCCTGGGCCCGCAGCTCGGCGATCGCGGCCTCGGCCTCGGCCTTCAGCTCGGCGGCGACCGACTCGGCGGTGGCCCGCAGCCGCTCGCCCTCCTCGGCGGCGGCGGCCTTGGCGGCGTCCGCCTCGGCCTGCCTGGTGGCGGCCACGGCACGGGCGGCCTCCGCCTCGGCGCGGATGGCCTCGGACTCCTTGGTGGCCTGGGCGACCAGCCGGGCGATCTCGGCCCGGGCGGTCTGCGAACGCTGCTCGGTGGCGGCCTCGCCGTCGGCGACCTTGCGCTCGGCGGCGGCCTCGGCGTCGGCCTGGAGCTGCTCGGCGGCCTGCTCGGCCTGGACGCGCAGCTCGGCGGCCTCCTGGCGGGTGCGCTCGGCCTCGGCGATCGCCTCGGCGCGCAGCCGCTCTATCTCGGCCTTCGCGGCGCCGAGCTGCTGCTCGGCGCGGGCCTGCTCGGCGGCGGCCTGCTCCTTGAGCCGGCTGATCTCGGTGTGGGCGACGGCCAGCTGCTGCTCGGCGGCGGCGTGCGCGGCGGCCAGCTCCTGCTGGGCCTGGCCGCGGGCGGCGTCCACGTCGGCGGCGGCCTGGGCGCCGGCCTGCTGGGCGTGCTCGGAGGCGGCGCGCAGCAGGCGCTCGGCGTCGCTCTGGGCCCGCTGCAGGGCGGCCTCGGCGGCGGCCTGGGCCTCGCCGTGGGCGGCGTCCACGTCGGCGGCGGTCTGGGCGCGGGCCTGGTCGGCGAGCGCGGTGGCCTCGGCGCGCGCGGCGGCGACCATCCGCTCGGCCTCGGCGCGGGCCTCCTGGAGCAGGCGCTGGGCCTCCTGCTCGGAGCCGGTCCGGGTCTGCTCGGCCCAGCCGTTGACGTGCTGCTCGGCGGAGCGGCGCAGCTCGGCGAGCTCCTCCTCCAGCTGCCGGCGGCGGGCGGTGAGCTCGGCCTCCAGCCGGGCGGTGCGCTCGGCGGCCTCGGCCATGATCCGCTGGGTCGCGGCCTGGGAGTCGCGCAGCTGGCGCTCGGCGTCGGCGCGCAGCTGCTGGGCCTGCATCTCGGCAGTGCGGAGCATCTGCTCGGCCTGGCCGGAGACGGCGTCGAAGGCGCGCGGCTGGGCGAGCATGCGGCGGGACTCGTGCAGCTTGGCCCGGAGTACCTCCACCTGGTAGGCGAGGTCCTCGGCATGCTCGACTGCCTTGTCCCGCTCCTTCCGAGTCCGACCCATCTCGGCCTCGAACTGGGAGAGGTGATCGTCAACCTCGTAGCGGTCGTTGCCCCGCACTCCGCGGTCCCATCCATCTCCTGGTTGCGTCCTCGACCCGGCCGGTCCCGGGCTCCCGTGTGGGGCGCCGGTCCGACTGGTCCTTGCATCCGCAGCCATGGACGACCCCCGGCCAAGCCGGTGCCGTCCGCCGCGGTCGTCGGAATCCTCGGTGCGGGAGCGCGGGGGTGCCGCGTTCCCCCGTCCGGGTGGACTCCTGGGCGAACTGTTGCCTGTGGAGAATGGTGACAGATCCGTCTTGCGACTGTTCAGCCGTGCCCGCGAACTGGACTCCCCTGCGACGGGCCGACCACCGGAGGGCGGACGGGCCTGTCTTCGGCCGTGCTCGTCTCCTCCGTCACCCGGAGTCCTCGCGCACCTGGGCATTGTAGTGGGAGCGCGGTGCGGGGGAATGGCCGCGTGGGGGTTTTCCGGCCGTCGGACGAGGTTACTGACGGGTCGCTAGGGTCGACGCCGGGGGTGCCGCCCCGGGGCGGGCGGCACCGCGCGGGCTCATCAGTGCCCTTCGTGGGGTCTCAATGCCCGTCGTGGGCGCCCGGATCGGCCGAGGTGACCAGCTCGGTCAGCACGCCGCCGCAGTCCTTGGGGTGCAGGAAAGTGATCCGCGAGCCCATCGAGCCGATCCGCGGCTGCTCGTAGAGGACCCGGACGCCCTTGCCCCGGATGGCCTCGGCGTCGCCGTCGACGTCGGCGGTGCCGAAGGCGATGTGGTGCACGCCCTCGCCGTTCTTCTCCAGCCACTTGGCGACGGTGGAGTCCGGCCGGGTGGGCTCCAGCAGCTGGAGGTACGAGGCGCCGCCGTCGTCCGTCCCGTTGATCCGGAGCATGGCCTCGCGGACGCCCTGCTCTTCGTTGACCTCGCTGTGGAACACCTCGAAGCCGTAGGTGGCGCGGTAGAACTCGACCGTCTTGTCGAGGTCTCGGCAGGCGATGCCGATGTGGTCGATACGGGTCAGCACGGCGACCTCCGGGGCAGGTAGGGATGAAGGTGGCACCCAGTGCAGCGTACGGGCCTCAAGCCGCGCCAGCGCCCAGGATGCGAGCCTGCTCACACGGGGCAGGGTTCACCCGGATCGTGTTGACACGGTGTTGACTGGATGGTGCCAGTGCGCTCGATCACACCGTCGCTCCGGTGACGGGCGGAAAACAGGTCAGTACATTGAGCGCATCCTCACCTGGCCACGACGTGCGAAGGGGCCCGTCCCATGACCAACACCACCTCTGTGATCGTCGCCGGTGCGCGGACCCCGATGGGTCGCCTGCTCGGCTCTCTCAAGGGCTTCTCCGGTGCCGAGCTCGGCGGCTTCGCGATCAAGGGCGCGCTGGAGCGGGCCGGGATCACGGGTGACCAGGTCCAGTACGTGATCATGGGCCAGGTGCTGCAGGCCGGCGCCGGTCAGATCCCGGCCCGTCAGGCCGCCGTCAAGGCCGGCATCCCGATGAACGTCCCGGCGCTGACCATCAACAAGGTCTGCCTCTCCGGCCTGGACGCCATCGCGCTGGCCGACCAGCTGATCCGGGCCGGCGAGTTCGACATCGTCGTGGCCGGCGGCCAGGAGTCGATGACCAACGCCCCGCACCTGCTGCCGAAGTCCCGCGAGGGCTTCAAGTACGGCGCGATCGGGATGCTCGACGCGATGGCCCACGACGGCCTGACCGACGCTTACGAGAACATCCCGATGGGCGAGTCCACCGAGAAGCACAACACCCGCCTGGGCATCGCCCGCGAGGTCCAGGACGAGATCGCCGCCGCCTCGCACCAGCGGGCCGCCAAGGCGCAGGCCGACGGCGTCTTCGACGCCGAGATCGTCCCGGTCGCCATCCCGCAGCGCAGGGGCGAGCCGGTGCTGTTCAGCCAGGACGAGGGCATCCGCGCCGACACCACCGTCGAGGGCCTGGCCAAGCTCCGCCCGGCCTTCACCAAGGACGGCACCATCACCGCCGGCACCTCCTCGCAGATCTCCGACGGCGCCGCCGCCGTGGTCGTGATGAGCAAGGCCAAGGCCGAGGAGCTGGGCCTGACCTGGATCGCCGAGATCGGCGCCCACGGCAACGTGGCCGGCCCGGACAACTCGCTGCAGTCGCAGCCGTCCAACGCGATCAAGCACGCGCTGTCCAAGGAGGGTCTGGAGGTCTCCGACCTCGATCTGATCGAGATCAACGAGGCCTTCGCGGCCGTCGCCCACCAGTCGATGAAGGACCTGGGCGTCTCCGCCGACATCGTCAACGTCAACGGCGGCGCGATCGCCCTCGGCCACCCGATCGGCATGTCCGGCGCCCGCGTGGTGCTGACCCTGGCGCTGGAGCTGCAGCGCCGCGGCGGCGGCGTCGGCGCGGCCGCGCTGTGCGGCGGCGGCGGCCAGGGCGACGCGCTGATCGTGCGCGTGCCGAAGGCCTGATCGCTGACCTGACTTCCGGGGCTGCGGACCGCCACGAGTGGTCCGCAGCCCCTTCGGCATCTGCCGACTACCGCCGGCACGTGCCGACATCCGCCGGCATCTGCGCAAGGAGATCCCCATGATCGATGTCGCCACGCTGGTCGAGCAGGCCCGGGAGGGCCGGCCGCGGGCGGTCGCCCGGCTGATCACGCTGGTCGAGAACGCCGCCCCGCAGCTGCGGGAGGCGATGGCCGCGCTCGCGCCGTACACCGGGCAGGCCTACACGGTGGGCCTGACCGGCTCGCCCGGGGTCGGCAAGTCCACGTCCACCTCGGCGCTGGTGTCCGCCTACCGGCGGCTCGGCAAGCGGGTCGGGGTACTGGCCGTCGACCCGTCCTCGCCGTTCTCCGGCGGGGCGCTGCTGGGCGACCGGGTCCGGATGCAGGACCACGCGACCGACCCCGAGGTGTTCATCCGCTCGATGGCCACCCGCGGCCACCTCGGCGGGCTGTCCTGGGCGGCGCCGCAGGCGCTGCGGGTGCTGGACGCGGCCGGTTGCGAGGTGATCCTGGTCGAGACCGTCGGCGTGGGGCAGTCCGAGGTCGAGATCGCCGCCCAGGCCGACACCGCCGTGGTGCTGCTGGCCCCCGGAATGGGCGACGGAATCCAGGCCGCCAAGGCGGGCATCCTGGAGATCGGCGACGTCTTCGTGGTCAACAAGGCCGACCGGGACGGCGCCGACGCCACCGCCCGGGAGCTCAACCACATGCTGGGCCTCGGCGAGGCCCGGGAGGCGGGGGACTGGCGCCCGCCGATCGTCAAGACCGTCGCGGCCCGCGGCGAGGGCGTGGACGAGGTGGTCGAGGCGCTGGAGAAGCACCGCGCCTGGCTGGAGGAGCACGGCGAGCTGGCGGCGCGCCGCCGCCGCAGGGCCGCCCAGGAGATCGAGGCGATCGCGCTGGCCGAGCTGCGCGCCCGGATCGGCGACCTCTCCGGGGACCGCCACCTGGTCGGGCTGGCCGAGCGGGTGGTCGCGGGCGAACTGGACCCGTACGGGGCGGCCGACGAACTGGTGGCCGGTCTGACGCAGAGCATCTGAGGCAGAGCATCTGAGGCAGAGCCGAGTGCGGCAGCCCGCCCGGTGATCCGCCTCCTCTGATCGCCCCCGTCGTCGCTTCGGCATGACCGAAGCGACGACGGCGTCGTCCGGGCTCTCTGCGCAGGGAGTCGGTCAGGTCGACTTCCTGCGCAGGGGGCCCGCGATGCGTTCCGCCCCGCCGCGATCACGATCGCGGCGGAGGGAAACAGCGGTTGCCTAGGAGCGGCCGCGCAGGCCGCGGAGGTGTTCGGCGACCGGGGCCAGCGCCGCGTACATGGCGTCCAGCTGTTCCGGGGTGAAGCGGTCGATGAAGTGCGCCCGGACGCTGCGGACGTGGTCCGGGGCGACCTGCTGCATGGTCTCCCAGCCCTGTTCGGTGAGGTGGGCGTAGAGGCCGCGGCGGTCGCCGGGGCACTCCTGGCGCAGCACCAGGCCGGCGTTCTCCATCCTGGTGATCTGGTGGGAGAGGCGGCTCTTGGACTGCAGGGTGGCGGTCGCGAGGTCGGTCATCCGCATCCGGTGGTCGGGGGCCTCGGAGAGGACGACCAGGATCTCGTAGTCGTTGATCGCCAGGTTGTGGGGCTGGAGTTCGCGGCTGAGCTGGTACTCCAGCAGCTTGGCGACCTCCAGATGGGCGCGCCACATCCGCTGCTCCCTGGCGGTCAGCCAGGGAGTCTCCTCCTCGGGTGGCGACGGAGGGCTGTCCGCAGTGTCGATCGTGTGCGCATCCATGGGGCTCAGCATAGCCGACTTAGTTCAATCTTGTACAAGTTTACAGGCCGAAACGCCGTCCGAGTTCGCCCAGGTTACCGAGGCCCGGCGCGTTGGGGTTCCCGCCGGCGTGGGCCTGCTGGACGGGCACCCCGCCGACCGGGACGCCCGCCTCGGCGTCCACCACGCCGACCGACCGCTCGGCCAGCAGCTTCTCGCTGGACTGGATCAGCACCTGCCCGGCGCCGATGAACTCGAACTGGTGCTCCTCGCCGGAGGCGCCGCCGATGCCGGTCAGTCGCCGCAGCCCGCCGACCACCCCGTGCAGGTACTCGTGGTCGTAGTGGTGGCACGGCGCCGGGCAGTCCGCCCAGCCGACCAGCGCCTGCGGGTCCACCCGGATCGGCGGCTCGACGAAGTGCACCGGCCCGTTGGAGGCGGCGACGAAGCGGCCGGTGCCGATCAGGGTCAGGAAGCCCGGGATGATCGACTGCTTGAGCCGCAGCGTCGGGTCGAAGGCGAGCAGGTTGCCGGAGCGGACGGTCAGGTTGCCGTCGTCCAGGTCGTACGAGTTGAGGTCGAAGGCGCGGTCGGCCAGCAGCAGCTTGCCGGTGCCCTGGGCGACCACCCAGTCCGTCGCGTGCAGCGGGGAGTTGAAGTGCTGCCCGAGCGCTCGGTCGATCATCCCGGCGCCGACGCCGCGGAAGGTGATGTCGCCGTAGTAGGCGACCATCTTGCCCTTCTGCAGGAAGTAGGAGCCGTTCAGGTCGACCGCGAAGGCGTACGGGTTGACGTTGTCGTTGGCCGGCAGGGTGTACGCGTCGTACACCACCGGTCCCTCGCCGCCGTGGGTGGTCGGCAGTGGTGCCTGCGCGCCGCCGAACCGCTCCTCGGCGTAAGCCCGCTGAGGGGGCTGCGGCGGGTACGCGGGCGGCGGGTAGCCCTGCGGCGGGCCGTAGTTCGGCGGGACCGGCGGCACCGCGAAGCCCGGCTGGGTCGGCTGGTCGTGCGGCGACTGCCCGTACGGCGGCTGCGGCGGGTGGGACATCAGAGCTTCTCCTCGCTCGCCTGGACGTACACCGCGCCCTGTCCGGACAGCTCCAGCTGGAACGCCTCGCCGGAGCCGCGGCCGATCATCTCGCGCCAGCCGATCGCCGTGGACAGCTTGTTGCGCACCTCGCCGCGGTGTGCCACGTACGCCTGCGGGTCGACGTGCACCGGCCGGTCCGGGGTGATCGGCAGCTCGAAGACGCCGCCGTGGGCCATCACCGCGACCGAGCCGTGGCCCTCCAGCCGGGTGGTGAACAGGCCCTGCCCGCTGACCTGGCCGCGGACCATGCCCATCACCCCGCCCTGGGAGCCCAGGAACACGGTGGACTGGCGCAGCGTGCCCTCGAAGGCGAGCAGCCGGTCCGCCTCGACGAACAGGGTGTCGCCGACCAGGTCGATCACCTGGACGTGGTGGCCGCCGTGGCCGAACATCACCCGACCGTGGCCCTCGACGGTCATCAGCGGGGTGTCCTCGTTGGCGACCCGGCGGCCGATCATCGACATCACCCCGCCCTGGCCGCCGGTGATGTTCGGGGTGAACCGGACGTCGCCGGTGTACGCGATCATCGCGCCGCGCTGGCTGAACAGCCGCTGCCCGGGCACCACCCGGGCCTCGACCAGCTTGCCGTTAATCCGGGTGAAGCCCATCAGACGTCACCCCCGATGGTGACCTTCTCCGAGGGCTGGACGTACACCAGGCCCTCGCCGGTGAACTCGATCTGGACGGCCTCGCCGCCGCCCTCGCCGATCACCGTGGTCCAGCCCGCGCCGGACTTGAGGCTGCGGTGCAGGCTGCCGGTGTGCGCGAGGTAGGCGCCCGGGTCGACCCGCAGCGGCATGTCCTTGCCGACCCGCAGGATGACGGCGGGCCCGTTGGAGGTGACGGCGGCCCAGCCGTGGCCCTCCACCTTGGTGGTGAAGAGGCCGTTGCCGGAGGAGACGCCGTTCAGCCCGGTGAAGCTGGTGCCGGTGTGCAGGCCGGCCTCCGTGCAGAGCAGGTTGTCCGACTCGACGTAGAGCGCCTCGCCGCTCAGTCGGACCAGGTTGATCTCGGTGGCCTGGTCGGCGAAGTAGCAGGTGCCCTGCCCCTTCACCTCCATGACGGTCATCCGCTCGCCGGTGAGTCTGCGGGCGACCATGCCGCGCAGTCCGTCCCCGCCGCCGGTCAGCTTCTTGAAGGTCATCCGGCCGGTGTAGGCGACCATCGAGCCGTGCCGGGCCTTGACGGCGTCGCCGGCCAACTCGACGGCGAGCACCCGCGATCCCTGGAGTCTGAACTGTGCCACGGCCGCAATCTAGCTTTTGCGGGCGCGGGGCGGGGACGAACTGGTACGTGTCCGGGACAAACCCGGCGACGAACGCGCCGGTCAGGCGCGGGCGTGCGCCCCGTGGCCGTGGTGCGGGACGGTGCCGGCCGCCTCCTCGACCTCCAGCAGCGAGGCCGAGTGGCGCTCCGCCTCGAAGGCCACCACGCCGCCGCGCAGGCCGAACAGACGCTTGGAAAGCATGATCCAGAGCACCGCCGCGAGGTTCAGGGCCAGGGTGCAGATCTTCACCGCGCTGACGTGCTCGTGCAGCTCGTAGCCCTCCAGCGGCAGGAAGGCCGCGGTGGCGACCACGGTGAGGTACTCGGCCCAGCGCTTGTTCAGCCAGAGGCCGACCGCCTCGACGATCTCGATCAGCGCGTAGGCCACCAGCGCGCCCGCGACGATCAGCAGGGTCTTCTTCTGGTAGCCGAAGGTCTTGCGGATCGTGTCGACGATCGGGGCGTGGTCGAGGTCCCAGTGGAAGTGGTCGGCGACCGGCTTGAAGACCGTGAGGTCCTGGTCGAAGACCTTCTGCACGGCCTCCTGGCTGTTGGAGAACTTCCAGACGCCCCAGGCCATCAGGATGATGATGACGCCGCGCAGCACGCGCTCGACGGCCAGGAAGCGCAGGATGAAGAGGTCCCGCAGGGCCTTGCCGCGCGGCACCAGCGGGGCGTTCGCGGCCGGGCCGGAGCCGTGCGGGGCGCCCAGCGCGAAGTCCCCGCAGCGCAGGCAGCGCCAGGCGTCGCCGACGGCGGTGGCGGCGTGCAGCCGGGAGGCCAGCTCGGGCTCGGTCGGCGCGTAGGTGATGTGCCCGCGCTTGGCGCAGGTCCTGCGGTCCCAGTCCCGCTTGAACATGGTGTGGCCACCCCCGTGTGCGATGTGTTCCGCGCCCGGATCGGTGGGCGCGCGGGCAAGAGGATAGGGGGTACGGGCGACGGTTCGTCGCACTCGGCCGCGAATCCGGCGCACAGCTGTGACATCGCGGGCGTGTCGGGAGCGCTCGTGGGGCGGCCGCTGTGAGATCGGGCACGGTGGCCACCCCCGGTCCGGGGCTCGGACCTGTGCTCGGTGATAATGGCCGGAAGGCTTGTGAGTCGCTTCACAAGCGCCCCCGCGCCTTCGACCCCCGTATTGAGGTATCCATCGTGAACAGCAGCGCCGTCCACCGCCTGCGCCTGGTCTCCGCTCCCGAGGGGATCTCCTTCATCCTGCTGCTGATCTGCTCGGTGCTGAAGCGGACCACGTCCTTCGACGCCGTGCCGGTGATGGGCATGGTCCACGGCATCCTGTTCATCCTGTACGCGATCTTCTGGATCCAGGCCTGGCAGGCGCAGAAGTGGGACGCCAAGCGCGGCGTCCTGCTGTTCGTGCTCTCGGTGCTGCCGTTCGGCGGCTTCGTCGCCGAGCGGATGCTCGGCCGCGAGGAGCGCGGGGAGCTGGAGCCCGCCGCCGCCACCGCCTGACGCGAACGCGTGGACGGTCGACAGGCTGCCACGGCCTCCTCTCCCAAAGGGCCGCGGCAGCCTGTCGCCGTTTCTTACCGGGAGTGGTCCAGGACGGGCCCCGGGCCCCAGGGCCCTAGCTGACGTTCACCCCGCTCCAGGCCGCGGCCACCGCCTTGTACTCGGCGCTGGTCGCGCCGTACAGGTCGGAGGCGGCCTTCAGGGTCGCGGTGCGGGCGGCCTTGTAGTTGGTGGCGGAGGTGAAGTAGACGGTCAGCGCGCGGTACCAGATCGCGGCCGCCTTGTCCCGCCCGATGCCGGTCACCTTCGAGCCGTTCGAGGTCGGGCTGTTGTAGTTGTAGCCGTTGATGCTCTTGGCGCCGCTGCCCTCGGAGAGCAGGTAGAAGAAGTGGTTGGCGACGCCGGACGAGTAGTGGACGTCCAGGTTGCCGACGCCGGAGGACCAGGAGTCCGCGGACTTGCCGTCCAGGGAGGGCTTGTCCATGTAGCGCAGCGGCTTGCCGTTGCCGAAGAGGTTGAGCTTCTCGCCGATCCAGTAGTTCGGCGGGTTCGCCGGCAGGTTGGCGTACCACTCGACCATGGTGCCGAAGATGTCCGAGGTGGCCTCGTTGAGGCCGCCGGACTCACCGGAGTAGATCAGTCCGGCGGTGGCGGAGGTGACGCCGTGGGTCATCTCGTGGCCGGAGACGTCGATGGCGGTCAGCGGGTGGGTGTTGCCGGAGCCGTCGCCGTACGTCATGCAGAAGCAGGAGTCGTTCCAGAACGCGTTGACGTAGTTGGAGCCGTAGTGCACCCGGCTGGTGGCGCCCACGCCGTTGTTCTTGATGCCGTTGCGGTTGAACGTCTTCTTGTAGTAGTCCCAGGTGGCCGCCGCGCCGAACTGGGCGTCCACGGCGGCGGATTGGCGGTTGGAGGCCAGGCCGTTGCCCCAGCTGTTGCTGGTGCCGGTGAAGAGCGAGCCGCTGCCCGAGGTGGCGCCCTTCAGGTCGGTGGTGGACTGGCCGCCCCGGGTGGCGTCCTTGAGCGAGTAGGTCGAGCCGCTCTGGGTGGTGGTGAGCGTGACGGTGCCGACGTTGACGCCCTTGCCGGTGCCGGTCGCGGTCTCGAACTCCTCGTGGGTGGAGAGCAGTTCGCCGGTCGCCGCGTCGGTGACCACCTGCTGGCTGCTCGGGGTGCCGTCGGCCCGCTCGCCGCGCACCACCGTGCGGTGGGCCAGGCGCGGGCTGCCGTCGGTGGCCCAGACCACCAGCTCGGCGGCGCCGGCGCCGTCCACCCGGCTGAGCGCCGGCTCGTCCTCGTCGGCGGCCAGGCCCACGGTCGCCCGCACCGCGGCGGTGGCCTGCTCGGCCGCCTGGTCGGCGGTCAGGCCCGGGATCGCGGCGGGTAGTGCCAGTCGGCCGGCGAAGGCGCGGTCCACCGAGCTCACCGAGCCGTCGGGGCGCTGGTGGACGACCAGGTCGCCGCCGAGCACCGGCAGGCCGGCGTAGGTCCGCTCGTAGCGCAGGTGCCGCGTGCCGTCGGCGTCGACCACGGCGTCCTTGACCACCAGCCGTTCCTGGTCGCCGAGGGCCAGCTGCCGGGCGAGCGGGGCGCTCTGGGCGGTGGCCAGCGCGAGCGGCGCGGCGGACGACTGGTCGGGCGCGGGGACGGCGGCCTGGGCGGCGGGGAGGGCGGCGATCTGGACGACGCCGGCCAGCAGGGCGGTGGCGGAGAGTACGGCCGGGAGGGTCAGCTTTCGCTTCACGTGCGGGGGTTCCTTCCACGAGACCCGCGCTTTCCTGCGGGTGCGCCGCGTACCGGGGCGCCGGGGTTGGCGCCGTTGGGGCGGTAGGGCGCGGACGTGCCGCTCCCGTGCGGATTCTGACGTGCCGCCGGATGGGTGGGGGTGGCGGGACGTCGGACGGAGGCTTGGTCAGAAGCATGACAATCCGTGGCGGTGAAGGACAGGGCGCCGCCGGGGATTGGCCAGGAGTCGCCAGCGCCGGTACGGATGGTTCGGCTGCCGCCCATTGCCCGGAATCCGCGGTTCGTCCCGCTGGCGGGACTCCGCCAGCCGGCCGGCCTTGACGGCCTCCGGGGCCGGCGGAGTCCCGGGCTCGGGGTGGGCGGCGCCCTGGGCATGGGGGCGCGCGGCGCCCTGGCGTGGGCATGGGCGGACGCCCGGGGCCTACCCTCCGATGAGGCCCCGGGCGTCCTGCTCGCCGTGCGCCGTACGTCAGTTGACGTTCACGGCGCTCCAGGTGGCGGCGACGGCGTTGTACTCGGCGCTGGAGGCGCCGTACAGGTCGGCCGCGGCCTTGAGGGTGCCGGTGCGGGCCGCCGCGTAGTTGGTGGTGGAGGTGAAGTAGGTGGTCAGCGCCTTGTACCAGATCTGTGCGGCCTTGTCCCGACCGATGCCGGCGAGGGTGGAGCCGTTGTACGTCGGGCTGTTGTAGCTGACGCCGTTGATGCTCTTGGCGCCGCTGCCCTCGGAGAGCAGGTAGAAGAAGTGGTTGGCCACGCCCGAGGAGTAGTGGACGTCCAGGCCGCCGACCGAGGAGGACCAGTAGTCGGCCGAGCGGCCGTCCTTGGACGGCTGGTCCATGTAGCGCAGCGGCTTGCCGTCACCGTTGATGTTGATCTGCTCGCCGATCAGGTAGTCCGGCTTGTCGGCGGGCAGGTTGGCGTACCACTCGACCATGGTGCCGAAGATGTCCGAGGTGGCCTCGTTGAGGCCGCCGGACTCGCCGGAGTAGTTGAGGCCCGCGGTGGCGGAGGTGACGCCGTGGGTCATCTCGTGGCCGGCCACGTCCAGCGCGGTCAGCGGGTGGGTGTTGCTCGCGCCGTCGCCGTACGTCATGCAGAAGCAGCTGTCGCTCCAGAACGCGTTGACGTAGTTGGAGCCGTAGTGGACCCGGCTGGTGGCGCCCACGCCGTCGTTCTTGATGCCGTTGCGGCCGAAGGTGTTCTTGTAGAAGTCCCAGGTGGCCGCGGCGCCGTACTGGGCGTCCACGGCGGCGGACTCCGGGTTGGAGACCAGGCCGTTGCCGAAGGAGTCGGTGGTGTTGGCGACCAGGGTGCCGGAGCCGGAGGTCCTGTTCTTCAGGTTGAAGGTGGACTGGCCGCCGCGGGTGGCGTCCTTCAGCTGGTACGCGGAGCCGCTCTGGGCGGTGGTCAGCGGGACGCTGCCGACGAAGACGCCCTTGCCGGTGCCGGAGGCGGTCTGCACCTGCTCGTGGGTGGAGAGCACCTGGCCGGTGGCCGCGTCGGTGACCAGCAGCTGGCTGCTCGGGGTGCCGTCGGCGCGCAGGCCCTCGACGGTGGTGCGGTAGGCCAGGCGCGGGTTGCCGTCGGTGGCCCAGACGACCAGCTCGGCCTGGCCGGCCTGGTGCACCTCGGTCAGCGGGGACTCGTCCTCGTCGACGGTGATGCCGACGGTGGACTGCACGGTGCCGGTCGCCTGGGCGGCGGCCTTGTCCGCCGGGATCTGCGGGGTGAGGCTCGGCAGGGCGAGCTGCGCGCCGACGGCCTTGTCCACGGCGGTGGTCGAGCCGTCCGCCTTCTGGTGCACCACCAGGTCTCCGCCCAGGACGGGCAGTCCGGCGAAGGTGCGCTCGTAGCGGAAGTGGCGGGAGCCGTCGGCGTCCACCACGACGTCCTTGGCCACCAGCTGCTCCTGGCCGCCCAGGGCCAGGGCGTGCGCCACCTTGCCCGCCTGGCCGTTGGCCAGGGCGATCAGGTCGGCGCGCTGCTGCGCGGTCCGGGAGTGCGGGGCGGGATCCGCCTGGGCGGCGCTGACCTGGACGACGCCGGTGAGCAGGGCGGTGGCGGAGAGTACGGCGACTGCGGCGAGCTTTCGCTTCACGGACGAGTCCTTCCGGGAAACCGCGTGTGGGCGCGGTCGCACCTCGTTCCGGGGGCCGGGGTCGGCACCTGAGGGGCGGAACGGGCGCTGACGTGCGAGGACCCCGAGCGGTCGGGCGGCTGCCACCTGTCGGGTGGGGGTGGTGGCTGTCGAACGGGGTTGGCGGAAAGCATGACAATCGAGCAAATCAAATGACAGGTCTTCTTCATGAATTGGCCAAGTCCCGCCAAGAAAGGAGAATGTGAACGGAAGGACAAAGGGGACCTTTTGCCCGGTCTTTCAGCGGGTTACGGTCCGAACCGGGGCCTGATAGCGCGGTGTTGGGTCCTTCGGTGGTCAACCCCCGTACGCCGGAACGCTGTTGCCGCGCGTTCACACCGGCGCAATGTCGAGGTATGGACCTGGCCGTCCGGTTGGCGGGATCCCGCCACGCGTCGCACTTGTCCACCATCAGGACGGCTGGTAGCACACGTCCCGTCCGCCGGTACGGTAAGGAGGTGGCCAAGCCCCTCGCTCTCGACTTCGACCCGATCGCCCGCGCCGACGAACTGTGGGCCCGTCGCTGGGGCGCCGTGCCCTCGATGGCGGCGATCACCTCGATCATGCGCGCCCACCAGATCCTGCTCTCCAGGGTCGACGCGGTGCTCAAGCCGTACGGGCTGACCTTCGCCCGGTACGAGGCGCTGGTGCTGTTGACCTTCAGCCGGACCGGCGAGCTCTCGCTGTCCAAGATCGGCGAGCGGCTGATGGTCCACCCGACGAGCGTCACCAACACCGTCGACCGGCTGGAGCGGGCCGGCCTGGTCGCCCGCCGCCCCAACCCGCTGGACGGCCGCGGGGTGCTCGCCTCGATCACCCGGCGCGGCCGCGAGGTGGTCGAGGAGGCCACCCGGGAGCTGATGGCGATGGAGTTCGGGCTGGAGGAGTACGGCCCCGAGCAGTGCCGCCAGGTGTTCGAGCTCCTCAAGCCGTTGCGGATCGCGGCCGGGGACTTCACCGAGCCGGGCGAGGGGGCTGCGAAGGGGCGGCCGTGAGGACGGCTACCCTCGTGGGAGCGGTGCGCGGATCCGGGCGTACCGGCCGAAACTGCCGAGCGAGGCGAGGAAGAGTATGAAGGCGACCCCCCTGCTGGGCTGGTACCGCGGCCTGGCCATTGCGACCGGTGTGGCACTGCTGGTGTTCTGCGGATTCATGGTGGCGAAGTACGGCTTCGACACGGCCGCGGACGTGACCACCTACGTCGCGATGCTGCACGGCTACCTCTACATCGGGTACTTCATCGTGACCTTCCTGCTCGGGCAGAAGCTGAAGTGGCCGCTCGGCCGGCTGGTGCTGACCCTGGCGGCGGGCTGCATCCCCTTCCTCTCCTTCGTCTTCGAGCGCCGGGTGGCCCGCGAGGCCGCCGAACGCCTCCCGGCGGGCGACGCCCGCCAGCCGGCCGGCGTCTGAGTCGAGAAGCTCCGCGAGAGCGCTCCTTCCCTGATCAGGGGGAGGGGCGCTCTCGGCGTTTTCGGGGCGGTCGTCCATCGGTGCGCGCCCCTTGCCCACTGCCATCGACAACTGCTAGGACGTCCGAGTAAATTAGTAGGACGTCCTAATAGCTGTGCCGCCCGGTGCCGTGGCGGCCGTACGGAGCGGAGTTCGGCCCATGGACGCCGAGGAGATCGAGCGCGGACGGCAGCGCTGGCAGCAGCGGTACGACAAGGCCCGCAAGCGGGACGCGGACTTCACCACCCTCTCCGGCGACGAGGTCGAGCCGGTGTACGGGCCCGCCCCCGGGCAGGCCGTCGAGGGCTTCGAGCGGATCGGCTGGCCGGGCGAGTACCCGTTCACCCGTGGGCTGCACCCCACCGGCTACCGGGGCCGCACTTGGACCATCCGCCAGTTCGCCGGCTTCGGCAACGCGCAGCAGACCAACGAGCGCTACCGGATGATCCTGGACGCGGGCGGCGGCGGCCTCTCGGTCGCCTTCGACATGCCCACCCTGATGGGCTACGACTCCGACGACCCCAAGTCGCTCGGCGAGGTCGGTCACTGCGGCGTGGCCATCGACTCGGCCGCCGACATGGAGGTGCTGTTCAACGGCATCCCGCTCGGCGAGGTCACCACCTCGATGACGATCAGCGGCCCGGCCGTCCCGATCTTCTGCATGTACCTGGTCGCCGCCGAGCGCCAGGGCGTCGACCCGGCGGTGCTCAACGGCACCCTGCAGACGGACATCTTCAAGGAGTACATCGCCCAGAAGGAGTGGCTCTTCGCCCCCGAGCCGCACCTGCGCCTGATCGGCGACCTGATGGAGCACTGCGCCAAGGGCATCCCGGCGTACAAGCCGCTGTCCGTCTCCGGTTACCACATCCGCGAGGCCGGGGCGACGGCCGCGCAGGAGCTGGCGTACACCCTCGCGGACGGCTTCGCCTACGTCGAGCTGGGCCTGTCCCGAGGCCTGGACGTGGACGTCTTCGCACCCGGTCTGTCCTTCTTCTTCGACGCGCACCTGGACTTCTTCGAGGAGATCGCCAAGTTCCGCGCCGCGCGCCGGATCTGGGCCCGCTGGATGCGCGACCGCTTCGGCGCCAAGACCGACAAGGCGCAGTGGCTGCGCTTCCACACCCAGACCGCCGGCGTCTCGCTCACCGCGCAGCAGCCGTACAACAACGTGGTGCGCACCGCCGTCGAGGCGCTCTCCGCGGTGCTCGGCGGCACCAACTCGCTGCACACCAACGCGCTGGACGAGACCCTGGCGCTGCCCTCCGAGCAGGCCGCCGAGATCGCGCTGCGCACCCAGCAGGTGCTGATGGAGGAGACCGGCGTCACCAACGTGGCCGACCCGCTGGGCGGTTCGTGGTACGTCGAGGCGCTGACCGACCGGATCGAGCAGCAGGCCGAGGCGATCTTCCAGCGGATCCTCGACAAGGGCCGCGAGGACCACGAGATCGGCCCGATCACCGCCGGCATCCTGCGCGGCATCGAGGAGGGCTGGTTCACCGGCGAGATCGCCGAGGCGGCCTTCCAGTACCAGCAGTCGGTGGAGAAGGGCGAGAAGCGCGTGGTCGGCGTCAACTGCCACCCGCGCAGCGTCACCCCCGACCTGGAGATCCTGCGGGTCAGCCACGAGGTCGAGCGCGAGCAGGTGCGCGTGCTGGGCGAGCGCAAGGCGGCCCGGGACGAGGCCGCGGTGCGCGCCGGGCTGGACGCCATGCTGGCGGCGGCCCGCTCGGGCGAGTCGATGATCCCGCCGATGCTGGACGCGGTGCGCGCCGAGGCGACCCTCGGCGAGATCTGCAACGCGCTGCGGCAGGAGTGGGGCACGTACCAGGAGAACGCGGCGTTCTGACCGTCCTGACCGTCTCCTGACCGTCCGAGCCGACGGGTGAGGCGGCGAAGCCGCCGTACGGGGTTCCGTACGGCGGCTTCGGCATGCCCTCAGCCGGTGGTGAGCGGCCCGAGCAGCAGGTCGGTGAAGCGGCGGGTCCACGCCGGGGTGATCGGCTCGCCGCTGACCAGGACGCGGTGCTCGACCGTGCCGGCGATGGTGTCGAAGATGATGTCGACCTCCTCGCGGGCCGACTCGGCGTCGGTGTCCGGCTCCAGTTCGCCGCGCGCCTGGGCGGCTGCCCGGCCCTGCCGGACCAGCCGCTTCTGCGGGTCCACGATCGCCTCGCGGATCCGGCGGCGCAGCTGCGGGTCGCGGGTGCCCTCGGCGAACAGCGCGAGCAGCGAGGCCTGGGTCTCCGGGCGGGCCAGCAGGTCGGCGAACTGGCCGACCACGGCCTCGATGTCGTCCCGCAGGTTACCCAGGTCGGGCATCACGAGTTCGTGGAAGAGGCTGGCGACGGCGTCCACCACGAGCTCGTTCTTGGACGGCCAGCGGCGGTAGAGGGTGGTCTTGGCGACCCCGGCCCGGGTGGCCACGTGGCCCATGGTCAGTCCGCCCCAGCCGAGTTCGGCGAGGGCTTCGCGGGTGGCGTCGAGGATCGCGAGGTCGGCGGCGGCGCTGCGCGGGCGGCCCTTGGCCCGGAACGCGTTCGCCCCCTCCTGGACTGTGCCGCCCCGGACTGTGCTGTCCGGGACTGTGCTGTCCGGGCTCGCGGAGGGCTGGGCGGCCGGCACCGGGTCTCCTTGCGCTTTACTGGTAAGTAACTTGGGTGGGGCAGGTAACGGTAGCGACTGTTCGTCGATTCGGGCAGTCGGGCGGACCGGGAAAGTGGGGCAGGTCACGTCCTCGAACCGCCGGTTGGGCTTGCGGCCGGGGCACCGGCTCCAGTTACGCTACGACCTGTAGCGAAAGCAGTGACAGCCAGGCGCCGCATCCCGTGGGACGGGGGCGGCGCGGGTGCGGGTGGGGATCCGCGCCGAACGGTTCATGGCTACTGGGGGCTTCGGAAAGAGGGGCGCACCGTCCGGGAACGTGTCGCCGCGCAGCCCGCGCGGGGCGACTTTCCCGAGGTTGGTGCCCGCGAGCAGCGCGGACGGGGGAGGATGGTGCCATGCAGCCACGGAATTCGCGTCTCAACAGCTCCGCCCTGCGCGGTGCGGTCGACCTCGCCGCAGTGAAGGCGGCCGGCGAGGCCGCCCAGAAGGCCGAGCAGGCCCGGGCCGAGCGGGCCCGTCAGGCGGCCGCCGCCGAAGCGGCCGGAGTCGCCCCCGCCCAGTCCGCCGCCTACCGGCTCGTCATCGACGTCACCGAGGACGACTTCGAGGCCGAGGTCGTCCAGCGCTCCACCGAGGTGCCGGTCGTCATCGACTTCTGGGCCGAGTGGTGCGGCCCCTGCAAGCAGCTCAGCCCGATCCTGGAGGGCCTGGCCGAGGAGTACGCCGGCCAGTTCGTGCTCGCCAAGATCGACGTGGACGCCAACCCGCTGATCGCCCAGCAGTTCGGCATCCAGGGCATCCCGGCCGTGATGGCCGTGGTGGCCGGCCAGCTGGTGCCGCTGTTCCAGGGCGCGGAGAGCGCCGCCAACATCCGCAAGGTGCTGGACCAGCTGATCCTGGTCGCCGAGCAGCGCTTCGGCATCTCCGGCGGCGCGGTCGCCCCGGGCGAGGCCCCGGCCGCCGCCCCGCAGCGACCCGAGGACCCGGCGCTGTCCGCGGCGCACGACGCGCTGGACGCCGGCGACCTGGGTGGCGCCATCCAGGCGTACAGGAACGTGCTGACCGAGCAGCCGGGCAACACCGAGGCCAAGCTGGGCCTGGCCCAGGCCGAGCTGCTGCAGCGGACCGAGGGCCTGGACCTGCAGGCCGTCCGGGCGGCGGCCGCGGCCGACCCGAAGAACGTCGAGGTCCAGCTGCAGGCGGCCGACCTGGACCTGGTGGGCGGTCATGTCGAGGACGCCTTCGGGCGCCTGGTGGACACCGTCGGCAGGACCTTCGGTGAGGACCGGGACACCGCCCGGCTGCGTCTGCTGGAGCTGTTCGAGGTGATCGGCGCCGAGGACCCGCGGGTCGTCGCGGCCCGGACGGCGCTGGCGCGCGTGCTGTTCTGAGCCCGGCTCCGGCCGTTTCGCGCCGGGTTCGGGCGGGGTGCCTGGCACCGCGTGCCTGGCACGGCGGATGACCTGCGGTGTCGCTGGAGATTTGGCGACAATCCGGTCAACCGGACAGACGTTTACCAAATCTTGATTTCACCCGTGGGTGGTCACGTTCAGTGACCACCCACGGGTGTTTCGTCGGTGTTTCCGGCGGATTTCGCCGACGTACTTCCTTCGAGATGTCACGCAGGGTGCAATTTCGTACGTTTTCATGATCAACGCCACTCGATGTTGCATTACCCGTCAGTAAGGCACCCCTTGTGCTTCGCCCGGGATTCAAGCACGATCAGCCACGCCCGGTCCCAGACTCCACACCCTCCGACAGCCGGTCGGCCAACGCGGAGCGCGGGATCCCCACCGGGTGATCCGCCGACCCCGGTCGGCGGTAGGGAGGGCAGGGGGGTATCCGCGGTCCCACGGCGGTTCCTGTCCTCGACCGGCCGCGCGGCCCTGCGCGGTCGCTGGTTGTCGCTCGGGGGTGATCGCCGATGTCGTCGGTCCGACCCGTCGTCCCGCAAGGACGGCCGGTTTCGGGACGGGAGTGCCGCATAGTGCCGGCCGCTCCCGCGTCCGACGACGCCCAAGGCGCTCTCCGCTACCGAGGACGTAGCTCTCTCCCATCCCAGGCCCCCACCGGCGCGGGACGCGCCGCCGGGGAGCCGGAGATGTACGTCCTAGAAGGAGGACTCGCATGTCCAAGACCTACGGCAAGACCCGCTGGAAGCGCTTCGCCCTGGTGATGGTGCCGAGCGTCGCGGCCACCGCGATGGTCGGCGTCTCGATCGCCAACAGCGCGCTCGCCGCCTCGTTCAGCATTTCCGGCCAGCAGTTCAAGGTCAGCACCGACCAGCTGCACGGCACCAACTTCGCCCAGTTCGGTTCCGTCGACATCGAGGCGAACGGCAAGCCGCACCCGGTCGCGGTCTCGGCCTTCGACCACGCCGACATCACCAACCTGTGCCAGTCGGTGGTGACCGACCTGTCCGCGTTCGGCCTGGGCAAGATCACCCTGCAGCTGCACGCCGGCACCGAGGCGGGCAAGCCGGTTCAGGCCGACAACCTGCTGATCGACCTCGAGCAGCTGAAGGCGGACGCGACCTTCACCAACATCAACATCGGTCAGGACGCCTCCACCCTGTCCGGCTCGGCCACCCAGGGCTGGGCCCCGCACCCGGGCGTCACCAAGGCGGGCGGCGGCGCGGGTCTGCCGTCCGGTCCGACCGGCTTCGCCCAGGCCGCCCAGAAGGCCGACCTGAGCAGCGTTCAGCAGACCGCGCGGGCCACCTCGGCCGGCACGTTCAAGCTGAACGGCCTGAACCTCGCGCTGAAGAGCGGCGACGGCGCGGGCAACGAGTGCTTCTGAGCCTCGTCTGACATTCCGGGCCGAGTCCGACGGCACGCCTCCGGGCGCGCCGGGGCGACGGGTCCACCTGGGGCCGGGGGCGGCGGGCGACCGCCGTTCCCGGCCCACCCTCCTTTTTTGTTCTTCCCTCGTAGCGACGTCGAGGAGTTGCACCATGTCCAGCGCAACGGTCGAGACGCGGCCCCGTCAGCAGAACCCCATCGGGTGGCTCTGGCGGCACTTCCGTGAATTCCGCCGCACCAGGCCCTTCTGGGGCGGCCTGCTGGCCATGATCGCCGGCGTCCCGATCCTCTACTTCCCGTACGCGCACCTGTCGTTCGGCGGGCTGACCATCGCGATGTCCACCACGGCGGGCGCCGGGTCGCTGATCATCGGGGTACTGATGATCATCCTCGGCGTGACCGCCTGGTTCCAGCCCGCCGTGCGGGTCTTCGGTGGCATCGCGACCATCCTGCTGACCCTGGTGTCGATCCCGGTCTCCAACCTCGCGGGCTTCGGGACGGCGCTGCTGCCGGGCCTGATCGGCGGCGGACTGATGGTCTCCTGGGCGCCGCTGCCGGAGCCGAAGGCCGAGACGGCCAAGGGACGGCGCGTGCGCCGGGCCGAGAAGGCGGGTGACGACGCGGTGGCGGAGAGCGTCGCCACGGCCGAGACCGCCACCACGACCGCCGAGACCGCGACCGCCACGGGAGAGACCGCCACGGCCGAGACCGCCGAGGCTGCCGAGGCACCCACCGCGAAGCTGCCTGCCCAGGGCGCGCCCAAGGAGCCCGCGGCGGCCGAGCCCGCCGCCGAGGCCGCCGTCCCGCAGCAGGGCGGTGCCGGGGACCAGGAGGAGGCGCGGTGACCGGGTCGGCCGAGCAAGCAGAGGGCACGGCCGTCCCCGCGCAGCGCTCCGGCCGGCACGCGGCGCCCCGCACGCCGGTCCGGGTCCGACTGAGAGGCCGCGCGCTGGCGATGGCCGCGGTGCCGACGGCGCTGCTGATGGCCGCCGCCTACACGCCCAACCCGGCGGTCGCCGAGTCCGCGGCGGGCAAGCCCTGCCCCACCGCGCCCGCCACCGTCCCGGACGTCGCGCCGATCGAGACGCCGGTCCCCAAGAGCGAGCTGCCCGAGCCGCCGCCCGGCCCGTCCGGTACGCCCACCGCGGCGCCGACCGGGGCCCCGGCCTCCGGGGCGACCGCCGCGCCCTCGACCGGACCGAGCTCGGTGCCCACCCAGGCGCCGACGACCGCGCCGACCACCTCGCCGGTGAAGCCGCCGGCCGCCACGACGCCCACCTCGCCGGTGAAGCCGCCCGTCGTGCGCTCCGCCGACACCACCGGCGCGGGCGCGGTGAGCGCGGTCTACCAGGACACCGGCACCGGGACGGCCACCGCGACCCAGGCCGGGCTGATCGACGACATCGTCGGCGGCATCAACCACCTGCTGAACCCGGGCGGTTCGGCCAGCCCGACACCGAGTGCCACGCCGACCGCCACCCCCGCGCCGACCGCCACCCAGGCCCCGGCCGCCCCGGCCCCGCGGGTCGGCACCCCGGCGCAGCCCGCCCAGCCGCAGGCCCCGGCCGCCGGTGCCCAGCAGGCCGCGCCGCCCGCCGCGCAGTCCTCGGGCGGCCGGCCCTCCGGCGGGCAGCCCTCGCCGGCCGCCGCCGCGCCGACCGGCAAGGCCGGCTCCGGGGCGGCCCCGTCCGCGACCCCCTCGGCGGGCGCCTCGGCGACCCCGGCGCCGAGCACGAGCGCCTTCGGCACGCCGTCCGCCTCGCCCACCGCGAACCCCAACTGCGCGGTGGACACCCGGAGTCTGACCGCCGGCGCGGCCTCCTCCGGACATGTCGTCCCGGAGCAGAACTGGACGCTGCAGACCAGCCGTCTGGCCCTGCACGGCTCGGTCTTCCACGGCGTCTACGACGTGAAGACCCCGACCGGCACCAAGCGGGTGCTGAAGTTCGTGGTCGACAGCGTGGACATCGACAACCTCGACATGTCGACACTGGAGGGCAACGGCGTCACCTTCCACGTCCAGGGCGCGCCGGGCTCGACCTCGACCATGCGCAACGGCCCGGTCACCATGTACGTGGAGCGGCTCTCCGGCCACCTGTCCAAGGTGCTCGGCCTGCCGATCCCGATCGACCTGGGCGAGATCACCCTCACCCCGGACACCCTGCCGCGCTGGCTGTACGACCTGATCGGCGCCATCCCGATCCCGCTGGACCTGGAGCTGACCCAGGTCACCGCCAAGCAGGCCGGCCAGTTCGGCGGCACCCTGCACATCCCCGGGATGCACATGTTCAACGACAACGCGCCCTACAGCGACAAGTAGTCGACGCCGTAACGCCGGTGGGGCGGCCCTCCCGTGAAGGAGGACCGCCCCACCGGCGTTCGTGCTACCGGGGCGTCACTCGCCGTGGCTGCCCAGGCGGTGCACCTGCACCATGTTGGTGGTGCCGGGGATGCCGACCGGGACGCCGGCGGTGACGATGACGGTGTCGCCCGTGGTCAGCTCGCCCATCTTCAGCAGCTCACGGTCGACCTGCGCGACCATCGCGTCGGTGGTGGCCACCTGCTCGGTGACGTACGACTCGACGCCCCAGCTCAGCGAGAGCTGGTTGCGGGTGGCCGAGTCCGGGGTGAACGCGATCACCGGGATCGGCGAGCGGTAGCGGGACAGCCGACGCGCGGTGTCACCGGACTTGGTGAACGCGATCAGCGCCTTGCCGTTCAGGAAGTCGCCCAGCTCGCACGCGGCGCGGGCGACCGAGCCGCCCTGGGTGCGCGGCTTGCGGCCAGGGTTGAGCGGCTGGAGGCCCTGGGAGACCAGCTCCTCCTCGGCCTTCTCGCAGATCCGGCTCATGGTGCGGACGGTCTCGACCGGGTACTTGCCGACGCTGGACTCGGCGGAGAGCATCACCGCGTCGGTGCCGTCCAGGATGGCGTTGGCGACGTCGGAGACCTCGGCGCGGGTCGGGCGCGAGGCGTGGATCATCGACTCCATCATCTGGGTGGCGACGATGACCGGCTTGGCGTTGCGGCGGGCCAGGGTGATCAGCTGCTTCTGGACCAGCGGCACCCGCTCCAGCGGGTACTCGACGGCCAGGTCGCCGCGGGCGACCATGATGGCGTCGAAGGCGAGGACGATCTCCTCCATGGCCTCGACGGCCTGCGGCTTCTCGATCTTGGCGATGACCGGCACCCGGATGCCGACCTCGTCCATGACCTCGTGGACGTCCTTGATGTCGTCCGCGTTGCGGACGAAGGACAGGGCGACCATGTCGACGCCCAGACGCAGCGCGAAGCGCAGGTCCTCCTTGTCCTTCTCGGACAGGGCGGGCACGTTCACGGCCGCGCCGGGCAGGTTGATGCCCTTGTTGTTCGAGAGCACGCCGCCCTCGACCACCACGGTCTTCACCCGCGGGCCGTCGACGCTGACGACCTCCAGGGCGATGACGCCGTCGTTGATCAGGATCGGGTCGCCGGGCTTCACGTCGCCGGGCAGGCCCTTGTAGGTGGTACCGCAGATGTGCTGGTCACCGGGGACGTCCTCGGTGGTGATGGTGAACTCGTCGCCGTTGTCGACGGTCACCGGACCGTTGGCGAAGGTCGCCAGACGGATCTTGGGACCCTGGAGGTCGGCCAGGACGCCGATGGCCTTGCCGGTGTCCTCCGAGACCTGGCGGACCTTTCGGTACCGCTCCTCGTGGTCCGCGTGGTTGCCGTGGCTCATGTTCAGGCGGGCGACGTTCATGCCCGCCTCGACGATGGCCTTCAGCTGTTCGTAGGAGTCCGTCGCCGGACCCAGGGTGCAGACAATTTTCGCTCGGCGCATATCGGTCAGTCTATCCGTTCGTGTTATAGGTGCATTCGGCACGAATCGTGGAGAATCGCCGACGAAGGATTCCGAGGAGTGAGACGACGGTGTGTCAGTCCTCGGACCGCCCGCTCTCGGACCGCCCACCCTCCCGGTGCACCAGGGCGAAGGCCTGTCGGGCGATCTCCAGCTCCTCGTCGGTGGGCACCACCGCGACCGCCACCCGGGCGAACGGGGGAGAGATGATCCGGGGCTCACCGGAGCGCACCGAGTTCAGCTCGGGGTCCACGGCGATGCCCAGCTCGTCCAGTCCTGCGGTGGCCGCCGCGCGCACCGGCGCCGCGTTCTCCCCGACGCCCGCGGTGAACGCGATCGCGTCCACCCGGCCGAGCACCGCGTAGTAGCCGCCGATGTACTTGCGCAGCCGGTGGATGTAGGCGTCGAAGGCGAGCCGGGCGTCCGCGTCCCCCTCGTCGGCGCGGCGCATGATCTCGCGCATGTCGTTCTCGCCGCACAGGCCGCGCAGGCCGCTGCGGCGGTTGAGCAGGTCGTCGATCTCGTCGACGGACAGCCCGCCGACCCGGTGCAGGTGGAACACCACACCGGCGTCGATGTCACCCGAACGGGTGCCCATGACCAGGCCCTCCAGCGGGGTCAGGCCCATCGAGGTGTCCATGCAGCGTCCGCCGCTGACCGCCGAGGCGGAGGCGCCGTTGCCCAGGTGCAGCACGATCACGTTGACCTCGGCCGGGTCCTTGCCGAGCAGCCGCGCGGTGGCCCGCGAGACGTACTGGTGCGAGGTGCCGTGGAAGCCGTAGCGGCGCACCCGGTGCTCGTCGGCGACTGTCTTGTCGATCGCGTACCGGGCCGAGTACTCGGGCATCGAGGAGTGGAAGGCGGTGTCGAACACGGCCACCTGCGGCAGGTCGGGCCGCAGCGCGCGGGCCACCTCGATGCCGGTGATGTTGGCCGGGTTGTGCAGCGGCGCGACCGGGATCAGCCGGCGGATCTCCTTGAGCACCTCGTCGGTGACCACGGTGGGCTCGGTGAACCGCTTGCCGCCGTGCACCACCCGGTGGCCGATCGCGGCCAGCTCGGGGGAGTCCAGCCCGAGGCCGTCGGTGGCCAGCTCCTCGGCGACGGCCTTCAGCGCGGCCGAGTGGTCCGGGAAGACCTGCAGCACCTCGCGCCGCTCGCCCGAGTGCGGGGTGTGCGCCAGCCGGCCGCTGGACTCACCGATCCGCTCGACCAGCCCGGAGGCCAGCCTGGCGCCGTCCAGCATGTCGATCAGCTGGTACTTGACCGACGAGGAGCCGGCGTTCAGCACGAGAACGCGCGTACCTTCACTCATGCAACGGACTCCTTGCGGTCCTGCGACTGGATGGCGGTGATCGCGACGGTGTTGACGATGTCCTGCACCAGCGCCCCGCGCGAGAGGTCGTTGACGGGCTTGCGCAGCCCCTGCAGCACCGGGCCGACCGCCACCGCGCCGGCCGAGCGCTGGACGGCCTTGTAGGTGTTGTTGCCGGTGTTGAGGTCCGGGAAGATCAGCACGGTCGCCCGCCCGGCCACCGGCGAGCCCGGCAGCTTGGTGGCGGCGACGTGCTCGTCCACCGCCGCGTCGTACTGGATCGGGCCCTCGACCAGGATGTCCGGGCGCAGCTCGCGGACCAGCTCGGTGGCCTTGCGGACCTTGTCGACGTCCGCGCCCGAGCCGGAGGTGCCGGTGGAGTACGAGAGCATCGCGACCCGCGGCTCCACCCCGAACTGGGCGGCGGTGGCGGCGGACTGGATCGCGATGTCGGCCAATTGCTGGGCGTCCGGGTCGGGGTTGACCGCGCAGTCGCCGTACACCAGGACCTTGTCGGCCAGGCACATGAAGAAGACGGAGGAGACGATCGAGGCGCCCGGCGAGGTCTTGATCACCTCGAAGGCGGGCCGGATGGTCGCCGCGGTGGAGTGCGCCGCGCCGGAGACCATGCCGTCGGCGATGCCCTCCTGGACCATCAGGGTGCCGAAGTAGGAGACGTCGGTGACCACGTCCAGGGCCAGTTCGACGGTCATCCCCTTGTGGGCGCGCAGCCGGGCGTACACCTCGGCGAACTGGCGGCGCAGCGGGCTGGTGGTCGGGTCGACGAGGTGGACCTGGGCGCGGTCGGCGCCCGGCTCCTCCTGCGGGAGGTCGATGCCCAGGCTCGCGGCCTTGCGGCGCACCGCGTCGACCTCGCCGAGCAGGGTGAGGTCGCAGATGTTGCGGCGCAGCAGGATCTCGGCCGCGCGCAGCACCCGCTCCTCGGCGCCCTCGGGCAGTACGACGTGCCGGCGGCCGGCCCGGGCGCGCTCCAGCAGCTCGTGCTCGAACATCATCGGGGTGACCCGCTCGGACCGGCCGACCTCGATCCGGTTCGTCAACTCGACGGTGTCGACGTGCAGTTCGAACAGGCCGAGGGCGATCTCGGCCTTCCGGGGGCTGGCCGCGGTGAGCTTGCCCTCCAGGTGGGTCAGGGTGGCGGCGGTGGGCCAGCTGCCCTCGGGGACGACCGCGACCGGGGTGCCGGGGGCGAGCCGCGCGGCGAGCGCCATCACGTTCGGGCCGGGGTGCTGGCCGAGGGTCAGCAGTACGCCGGCGATCGGCGGGGCGCCGGCCGCGTGGGCGGCCAGCGAGCCGATCACCAGGTCGGCGCGGTCCCCGGGGGTGACCACCAGGGCGCCCTCGGTCAGCGCGTCCAGGAAGGTGGGCAGCATGGCGCCGCCGAACACGAAGCCGCGCACGTCCCGGGCCAGGCCCGCGGCGTCGCCGAGCAGCACGTCGGCGCCGGTCGCCTCGACCAGCTGGGCGACGGTCGGCGCGGCCAGGGCCGGCTCCTCCGGGATGACGTAGGCGGGGATCGGCAGCTTCTCGGTGAGGGCGCGCTGGATCCGCTGCTTTGCGCTCGGCGCGGTCCGGTTGGCGATCATCGCCAGGGTCTCGCAGCCGAGGTCGGTGTACGCCCGGTGGGCGCCCAGGACCTCGGCGATCACGGCCTCCGGGTCCTTGCCCTGGCCGCCGACCACCGGCAGCACGGCGGCGCCGAACTCGTTGGCGAGGCGGGCGTTGAAGGCCAGTTCGTCCGGGATGTTGGTGTCGGCGAAGTCGGTGCCGAGCACCAGCACCGCCTGGCATCGCCGCTCCAGCGCGCGGAAGCGGTCGACCAGGGTGGAGACCAACTCGTCCTGCCCCTGGGCGGCCTGCAGCGCGGCGGCCTCCTCGTAGGTGAGCCCGTACAGCTCGGGGCCGGGCAACTCGATCCGGTACCGGCCGCGCAGCAGTTCGACCACGTGGTCCGAGCCCGGCTCGCCGGGGGCGTCCGCGTGCACCAGCGGGCGGAACACCCCGACCCGGTCCACCTGGCGGGTGAGCAGTTCCATGACCCCGAGTTCGACCGCCTGCCGGCCGTCCCCCCGGTCGATACCGGTCACGTACACGCTGCGCGCCACGTGGGTTTCTCCGTCCCGTCGTCTCGGAAGGTGGTCATATCGACCATACCTTCGCGCCCCGTACGGCCGTCCGCGAGCAGAGTCGGACAAGGGAGGCAAGGGGCGAAGGTCACGCCGGGAGCGGGGCGGTGGAGGTCAGGGCTGGGCGTTGACGAGCTCCGAGCCGGACAGCTCCACCGTCCTCCCGCTGACGAAGACCTCCGACACGCGCCGGTCCACCAGCCAGCCGTGCGGATGCACGAGGGCGCCGCTGCGGCCGGGGGTCCAGCCGTCGGCGGCGAGCGCGGCCCGCAGACGGGCCTCCACCTGGTCGGCCGGCAGGCCGGTGGTGCTGCCGATCGTGAGGGTCCGGGAGCAGTAGTTCGAGCCGCAGCCGCCCTTGGTGCCGGTGGCGTGCTCGATGGTCAGCCCGGGTGGCAGCGGCACCTCGGCGAGACTCGGGAAGAAGGCGTCGTAGGCGACGAGCTGGTAGAGGAACGCGATGGCCGTCCCGACCAGGGCGTGGGCGCAGATCGCGACGGCGGCGCCGCCGACGGGGTTCACGGCCCCCGTGTCCGGCCGCGGACCGTGCAGCCGCCGTTCGCCCAGCACACCGGCCAGGACCACCAGGCCCGCCGCGAACGGGTACCCGGCCTCCACTTCGGCCGTGGCGCGGGTGAAGAACCACTCGCGCTCCAGGCCGACCAGGACGGTGGCCAGGCCCGCGAGGACGCCGAACACCGCGGCCCCGACCGTCCGGGTGCGGACCACCGCCGCCCAGCAGGCCAAGGGCACCAGCAGGTAGACCCACCCCAGTACCGTCCACTCCGACACGAGCAAGCCCCCCGCCTGCTGACGATCAGTCTCAGGCGGGGAGCCTAGAGGCTCAGGCCGGGCGGAGCCAGAGGGTGGCGAGCGGGGGCAGGACCAGTTCGGCGGAGCGGGGCTGGCCGTTCCACTCGGCGGAGTCGGCCTTGACCGGGTGGGAGTTGCCGACGCCGCTGCCGCCGTAGGTCTCGGCGTCGGTGTTCAGCACCTCCTCCCAGAGCTGCTCGCGTCCGCCCAGGGCGGGCAGGCCGACCCGGTGGCCGTGCCGGACCACCGGGGAGAAGTTGCAGACGGCGACCAGCGGGGTGCCGTCGGCGGCGTACCGGACGAAGGAGAGCAGGTTGTCCTCGGCGGCGCCGCCGTCGAGCCAGCGGAAGCCGTTCGGGGTGGTGTCGAGCTCCCAAAGGGCGGGGGTGTCCCGGTAGATCCGGTTGAGGTCGCGGACCAGCCGGCGCACGCCCAGGTGGTCCTGATGGGCCGGCCACTGCTCGTCGAGCACCCACCACTGCGGGCCCTGCTCGTGCTCCCACTCCCCGCCCTGGGCGAACTCCTGCCCCATGAACAGCAGTTGCTTGCCCGGGTGGGACCACATGAAGCCCAGGTAGGCGCGGTGGTTGGCGCGCTGCTGCCACCAGTCGCCGGGCATCTTGGAGACCAGGGACCGCTTGCCGTGGACGACCTCGTCGTGCGAGATCGGCAGGATGTAGTTCTCGGAGTAGGCGTACACCATCGAGAAGGTGACCTCGTTGTGGTGGTACTTGCGGTGCACCGGCTCCTTGGACATGTAGACCAGCGAGTCGTGCATCCAGCCCATGTTCCACTTCAGCCCGAAGCCGAGGCCGCCGGCGTCGGTGGGGCGGGTGACGCCGTCCCAGGCGGTGGACTCCTCGGCGACGGTGATCACGCCGGGGCAGCGGCGGTAGACGGTGGCGTTCATCTCCTGCAGGAACGCGGCCGCGTCCGGGTTCTCCCGGCCGCCGTACTGGTTGGGCGTCCAGGCGCCGCTCTCGCGGGAGTAGTCGAGGTAGAGCATCGAGGCGACCGCGTCCACCCGCAGGCCGTCGACGTGGAACTCCTCGCACCAGTAGACGGCGTTGGCGACCAGGAAGTTGCGCACCTCCTTGCGGCCGTAGTCGAACTCCAGCGTCCCCCAGTCCGGGTGCTCGGCGCGCAGCGGGTCGGCCGGCTCGTACAGCGGCTCGCCGTCGAAGCGGGCGAGCGCGAAGTCGTCCTTGGGGAAGTGTGCGGGCACCCAGTCGACGATCACGCCGATGCCGTGCTGGTGCAGGGTGTCCACCAGGTACCGGAAGTCGTCGGGGCCGCCGAGCCGGGCGGTGGGGGCGTAGTAGCCGGAGACCTGGTAGCCCCAGGAGCCGCCGAAGGGGTGCTCCATCACCGGCATGAACTCCACGTGGGTGAAGTTCAACTCCTTGAGGTAGCCCGGCAGTTCCTCGGCGATCTCGCGGTAGGTGGTGAGCTCGGGCCGCCAGGAGGCCAGGTGCAGCTCGTACACCGACATCGGCGCGCGGTGGTGCGCGGCGCGGGCCCGGCGGGCCATCCACTCGCCGTCCTGCCATCGGTGGTCGGAGGAGGTGACCACCGAGGCGGTGCCGGGCGGGCACTGGGCGGCCCGGGCCAGCGGGTCGGCCTTGTCGAGCACCCAGCCCTGCCGGGTGTGGATCTCGTACTTGTACGTGGTGCCCTCGGCGAGGCCGGGGACGAACAGCTCCCAGACCCCGGAGGAGCCGAGCGAGCGCATCGGGTGCCCGGTGCCGTCCCAGTGGTTGAAGTCGCCGATCAGCCGGACCCCGGCGGCGTTCGGCGCCCAGACCGCGAAGGCGGTGCCGGTGACGCCGCCGACGGTGCGCACGTGCGAGCCGAGCGCCCGCCACAGCTGCTCGTGCCGGCCCTCGGAGATGAGGTGCAGGTCGAGCTCGCCGAGGGTGGGCGCGACGCGGTAGCCGTCGTACTGGCGCAGCGGCTCGCCGCCGGGGTAGGTCGCCAGCAGGGTGTAGTCGGGGAGTTCGCCGCCCGCCAGCAGTCCGGTGAACAACCCGCCCTGCTGGTGGGTGAGTTCGGCCGGGCCCTGGGCGGTCTCCACCACCACCCGCTCGGCGAACGGGCGCAGCACCCGGATCGCCGTCCCGCCGTGCACCGGGTGCGCGCCGAGCAGCGCGTGCGGGTCGTGGTGCTGCCCGCCCACCAGCCGGTCGACCTCGGCCGGCGGCAGCGGCGCCTCGGGGAGGCGCAGTGCCCCGACGGGGGCGTCCGCTGGAAGCGGCGTGACTCGCCCGCTCGCCTCCGGGTGCTCTGACCCGGCGCCGACGCTCCTCGCTCCGGCACTCCCTCCTGCGTCGGTCGCTTGTTGCTCTCCCTCCTTGCCCGCCATCGGGAAGGAGAGGCCCAGGCTTTCGGCACCGGCGCGCCCTTCGGCTCGGGGCGGGACGGAGGCCCCGGCCGGGAAGGTGGCCGGAGCGGGGCGGGTGGGGCGGCCGGTCGGGTCGAGCGGCGTCACGGCGTGGTCCTCCTGCGGCGGGGGTGGGCGAACTCGTGGCGGGCGGGGCGGGGGGAGCGCGGGGTCAGACGGAGAGGGCGAGCCGGTTGATCGCGGCCAGTGGGATCGGCAGCCAGCTGGGCCGGTGCCGGGCCTCGTAGACCACCTCGTACACCGCCTTGTCGATCTCCAGCGCCCGCATCAGCTCCGGCGAGGCGGCCGGGTCGGCGCCACCCCCGGCGGTGTAGCCGGCGCAGAAGGCGGTGCGGTTGCGCTGGGCCCAGGCGGCGGCGAGGTGGGCCAGCTCCGGGTCGACCGGGCCGCCGGCCAGCAGGTGGGCGGCCGCGTAGTCGAAGGAGCGCAGCATCGCGGCGACGTCGCGCAGGGCGGGCTGCGGCTCGCGGCGCTCGTTGACGGACTTGGCCGGCTCGCCCTCGAAGTCCAGCAGCACCCAGCCGTGCGGGGTGCGCATGGCCTGCCCGAGGTGCAGGTCGCCGTGGATGCGCTGGACCGGCAGGCCGTCCGGGTGGGCGTCGGCGAGCTGCTGGAAGGCGGTGCGCAGCGCGGCCCGGAACCGCAGCAGCCCGGGGACGGCGGCGACCGCGCTGTCCAGCCGGTCGGCCATCGCGGTGGCGAGCCGGCCGGTCTGGGTGCGGTCGAGCCGGGCGACCGGCATCGAGCGGGCCAGCACCCGGTGCACCTCGGCGGTGGCCCGGCCGAGCCGGTGCGCCTCGATGGCGAAGTTGCCGGGGGAACGGTCGCCCTTGAGCCGGCCGACCTGGTCGAGGGCGAGCTCCCAGCCGTCCTCGGCGTCCGGCAGGTAGCGCTGCAGCAGCCCGAGGGTGGCGGGTTCGGCGCGTTCCATCCGGCTCTCGAACCAGGCGGCGACCCGGGGGATGCGGGTGGAGCCGGCCCGGGAGAGGGCGAGCGAGAGCTCCAGGTCGGGGTTGGTGCCGGGGTGGATGCGCCGGAACAGCTTGAGGATGTACGAGGTGCCGTAGATGACCGAGCTGTTGGACTGCTCGGCGGTGGAGGCGCGGCCGGGGAGGTTGGCGGGCAGCCCGGAGCCGGGGGTGCGGCGGAAGGAGAGCGAGCCGAAGCGGTCGCCGGTGGCCAGGTGTTCCAGCAGCCGGCCGGTGAGCTCGGGGTCGTGCACCGCGTCGTAGAGCGCGGCGCCGTCGTACGGGCCCTGGCTGAGCCGGCCGAGCACCGCGCTGGGTTCGATGGCCACGGGGCCCTGTGAGCGGATGCCGAGCAGGAGTTGGTAGATGTCGCCGTGCGGGGCGCCGACCGTGGTGGCGTGCTCGACCCGCAGCAGCAGGTGCAGCAGGGCCGGGTCGCCGACCTGTAGCGGGGTTCCGACCACCGGGGTGAGTCCGGTGATGGGCCGTCCCTTCCCGGCGTACCAGCGCTGGGTGGGGAGCCACTCGGCGATCAGCGGCAGGGCCGCCTGGACGAGCTCGCTGACCCCCAGGGCGGTTCTCCGGACCCCGGTGCCCCGCGCGCTCGCCGGCGCGGCGGAACCGGCCGGGGCGTCGTGCTGCACATGGGCTTGAGAACGGGAGGTTTCGGACATGACTCCCTTTCCCCGGAAGCACGCGGACTGCCCGACGGGTCGTGGCCGGGTCCGTCAGTCTTCCGGATTTCGGCGGCGCGGCGGTCGCGACACCCGAGCACGGCTCGGGTGTCACGCCTTCGTGTGGGTGGCCGTTGGGCTGTTCTCCGTACGCGGCGGTGCAGAGAACTCCGGGGGCGCGGGGGTTCAACTCGCGCCCCCGGAGGGTCTGGTGGTGCTGTGTGGACCGGTGTGCGGCGGGGCGTGGCGGATCGTTACTTCGAGCGCCTGGTCCCGCTCAGGCGCGGGGGCTGCCGGAGCTGGAACCAGTAGAAGCCGTGCCCGGCCAGAGTGAGCAGGTAGGGCCACTCACCGATCGACGGGAAGCGCACCCCGCCGATCAGCTCGACCGGGTACCGCCCGCCGTACCGCCGCAGGTCCAGCTCGGTCGGCTGCGCGAACCGCGAGAAGTTGTTCACGCACATGACCAGGTCCCCCTCGTACTCGCGCACGAAGGCCAGCACGGCGGGGTTGCTGGACGGCAGTTCGGTGTAGGTGCCGAGGCCGAACGCCGGATTGAGCTTGCGGATCTCGATCATGCGACGCGTCCAGTGCAGCAGCGAACTCGAACTGCTCTGCTGCGCTTCGACGTTGGTCACCTGATAGCCGTACACCGGGTCCATGATGGGCGGCAGACTGAGCCTGCCCGGGTCGGCGGAGGAGAAACCCGCGTTGCGGTCCGGGGTCCACTGCATCGGCGTGCGCACGCCGTCCCGGTCGCCCAGCCAGATGTTGTCGCCCATGCCGATCTCGTCCCCGTAGTAGAGCACCGGCGAGCCGGGCAGGGAGAGGAGGAGGGCGGTGAACAGCTCGATCTGGTTGCGGTCGTTCTCCAGCAGCGGGGCGAGCCGGCGGCGGATGCCCACGTTGGCGCGCATCCGGGGGTCCTTGGCGTACTCCGCGTACATGTAGTCGCGCTCCTCGTCGGTGACCATCTCCAGGGTCAGCTCGTCGTGGTTGCGCAGGAAGATGCCCCACTGGCAGCCGCCCGGGATCTGCGGGGTCTTGGCGAGGATCTCGGACACCGGGTAGCGGGACTCCCGGCGCACCGCCATGAAGATCCTCGGCATCACCGGGAAGTGGAACGCCATGTGGCACTCGTCGCCGCCCCCGGCGAAGTCGCCGAAGTAGTCGACGACGTCCTCCGGCCACTGGTTGGCCTCGGCGAGGAGCACGGTGTCCGGGTAGTCGGCGTCGATCTCCTTGCGGAGCCGCTTGAGGAACTCGTGGGTCTCCGGCAGGTTCTCGCAGTTGGTGCCCTCGCGGGCGAACAGGTACGGCACCGCGTCCAGCCGGAAGCCGTCGATGCCGAGGTCGAGCCAGAACCGCAGGCCGGCGATCATCTCGTCCTGGACCCGGGGGTTGTCGTAGTTGAGGTCCGGTTGGTGCGAGAAGAACCGGTGCCAGTAGTACTGCTTGCGGACCGGGTCGTAGGTCCAGTTGGAGGTCTCGGTGTCGACGAAGATGATCCGGGCGTCCGGGTACTGCTTGTCGTCGTCGGCCCACATGTAGAAGTCGCCGTACGGCCCGTCCGGGTCCTCGCGGGAGGCCTGGAACCACGGGTGCTGGTCGCTGGTGTGGTTCATGACGAAGTCGATGATCACGCGCATGCCGCGGGCGTGCGCGGCGTCGACGAACTCCATGAAGTCGGCGATGTCGCCGAACTCCGGCAGCACCGACTTGTAGTCGGCCACGTCGTACCCGCCGTCGCGCAGCGGCGAGGCGAAGAACGGCGGGAGCCAGAGGCAGTCGATGCCGAGCCACTGGAGGTAGTCGAGCTTGGCCGTGAGCCCCTTGAGGTCCCCGATCCCGTCGCCGTTGCTGTCCTGGAAGGACCGCACCAGCACCTCGTAGAAGACCGCACGCTTGAACCACTCGGGGTCCAGGTTCTTCTTCGAGGTCTCGGGGAAGGTGTCGGGGACGGGCTCGTTCACTGTCACGCTGGGTTCCTCCGAACCGTGAGGAGGTGAGCCGGCTCGGCTGAGGGATCGAGCCGGACGTAGTTGTGCCGGCCCCAGGTGTAGGCGGCGCCGGTGAGCTCGTCGTGCACCATGTACGGGCCGTCGCCGTCGAGGCTGACGGTGGCCTCCTGGACGTGGTGCGGGTCGAGGTTGACCACCGTGATCACGTGGTCGGTCAGGCCCTCGGGGGTGGTCGCGGTCTTGGAGTAGGCGAGCACCTGCTCGTTGTCGGTGGGGTGGAAGCGCAGGTCGCGCAGCTGCTGCAGGGCGGGGTGGCGCCGGCGCAGCCGGTTCAGCACGGTGAGCAGCGGGGCGAGGGTGTCGGTGCGGTTCCAGTCGCGCGGGCGCAGCTCGTACTTCTCCGAGTGCAGGTACTCCTCGGAGCCCGGGTGGGCCGGCTCGTTCTCGACCAGCTCGTAGCCGGCGTAGACGCCGTAGCTGGGGGAGAGGGTGGCGGCGAGCACGGCGCGGAGCGCGAAGGCGGCGCGGCCGCCGTGCTGCAGGAAGGAGTGCAGGATGTCCGGGGTGTTGGCGAAGAAGTTGGGGCGCATGTGGGCCGCCGCGTCACCGGTGAGTTCGGTGAGGTACTCGGTGAGTTCGGTCTTGGTGTTGCGCCAGGTGAAGTACGTGTACGACTGGTGGAAACCGATCTTCGCGAGGGTGTGCATCATCGCCGGGCGGGTGAACGCCTCCGCCAGGAACACGACATCCGGGTCGGTGCGGGCGATCTCGCCGAGCACCTTCTCCCAGAACATCACCGGCTTGGTGTGGGGGTTGTCGACCCGGAAGATCCTGACGCCGTGGGACATCCAGAACTGGAGGATCCGGATGGTTTCCTTGACGATTCCATCCATGTCCTGATCGAAGTTGATCGGATAGATGTCCTGGTACTTCTTCGGCGGGTTCTCGGCGTACGCGATGGTGCCGTCCGCGCGGTGGCTGAACCATTCCGGGTGCTTGTTCACCCACGGGTGGTCGGGGGAGCACTGGAGGGCGAAGTCCAGCGCCACCTCCAGGTTCAGCGCCCGGGCCTCGGCGACGAAGTGGTCGAAGTCCTCGATGGTGCCGAGGTCCGGGTGGACCGCGTCGTGGCCGCCCTCGGGGGAGCCGATCGCCCAGGGCGAGCCGACGTCGTGCGGACCGGCCGTCAGAGTGTTGTCCGGGCCCTTGCGGAAGGCTCGTCCGATCGGGTGGACCGGCGGCAGGTAGACCACGTCGAAGTCCATCGCGGCCACCGCCGGCAGCCGCTCGGCGGCGCTGCGCAGGGTGCCCGAACGCGGTGGCTCGACCCCGTTCGGGTCCACCACCGCGCCCTCCGAACGGGGGAAGAACTCGTACCAGGAGCCGAACAGCGCGCGCTCCCGGTCCACCTGCAGCGGCAGCGGACGGGAGGCGCTGAGCAGCTCGCGCAGCGGGTGGCGGGCCAGCAGTTCCAGTACCTCGGGGGCGAGCGCGGCGGCCAGCCGGGACAGCGGCGGCAGCCCCGGGTCGCGCAGCGCGTCGGCGGCGGCCAGCACGTGCGCCCGGCCGTCCTTCTTCGGCACACCGGCGGCGGCCTGCTCCAGCAGCCGGGCGCCCTCCTCCAGCACCAGCGCGGTGTCGATCCCGGCCGGCAGCTTGATCGAGGCGGCCTTGCGCCAGGTGGCGATCGGGTCGCTCCACGCCTCCACCAGGTACGACCAGCGGCCGGGCGCGGTCGGGGTGACGTACGCGCCCCAGCGGTCGGTGCCCTCGGCGAGCTCGCGCATCGGCGTCCACGGCCCGCTGCGGCCGCGCGGGTCGCGCAGCACCACGTTGGCGTTGACGACGTCGTGGCCCTCCCGGAAGACGGTCGCGGTCACCGGGAAGGTCTCGCCGACGACGGCCTTGGCCGGGCGGCGGCCGGCGTCGATGAGGGGGCTGACGTCCAGGACGGGGATGCGGCCGATCACGGTGTCGCTCTCTGTCGTCTTGCGGGCGGAGGGCTTGGTGGCGGTCTTGGCGGTGCTGCTCTTGGTGGTGCCGCTCTTCGCGCCGCCCTTGCGGGCAGCGGCCTTCGCGGCGGGAGCGGTGGAGGCGGCGGCCTCGGGGTCGGCGGCCCGGCGGGTGGTGGCCGTCGCGGTGGCGGCGGTGCGGCGCGTGGTGGTGGTGCGCCTGCGCGGGGCCGCGGTCCGGCCCTCCTCGGCCCCGGGTTGTCGGGCCGCTGCGGAGGGCTGTGCTGTGGCTTCGGAGGATTCGGTACCGACCGCCACGGACACCCTGGGCGACGGCATCGCCGGGTCTGTCCGAGTGTCAGAATCCATCCGTCCGGTGGATTCCGCGACCGCTGCGTCGAGGGTTTCGGCCACCGGTGTGGACTGGTCCCGCGTGTCGCCGTGCATGCCAAACTCCTGCCCGAGATCGGCGGCAGCTCCCGCGGGCCGGGGGGTCGGGCCAGGGGAGTGCCGGGAGGACTGCTGGGTGGGGAGGACGTGCGACCGGAATCCTGCCCGCGCCGCTGTCCCCGGCAACCTGCCCGGCGCCCGCCGCGCCGGTGGCGGGACACCCCGGAGCCCGTGCGCGTCCCGGCGCACGCCGCCAGGGGCACGCTCCTGGCGGCCCGGTCCACCCGTGAACGAGCCGACCGGGGGCGAGGACACGCGTCATCGCGCGGTGAGCGCCGAACGGGTTAAGGAAGAAGGGGAACGATCAACGCGAAAAGGATTCGGACATGCTGCTTCACGGCGACGGGAGGCGTCCCCGCAGCACCGACGACCTTCGGTCATCCTCGCATCGGGGACGAGGTTTTCGCAGCGGTACGACAGTAGTTTCGGGCTTTGTCCGGAGTGGATGAGCCACCGGAAATGGATCTGTTCCACAGAGTTCACGTATTGGTGGCGCGACGCCCCGGAATGTGCGCCTCGCGCGCCCCCTGTGCAGACCAGTGCGCCGAATGCGATCTCATCAATAGGCCGAACGGATGCCCAATAGCTCACTTGACCCACTGACAGGGCGATCCCGAAGGCTACGCTTCACGCCTGTGAAGGCAATCCGCAGATTCACCGTCCGCACCGTCCTGCCCGAACAACTCCAGCCGTTGCACGAGCTGGCCCTCAACCTGCGCTGGTCCTGGCACCCCGAGACCAGGGACCTCTTCCGGTCCGTGGACCCGGAGGTCTGGGCCGCGACCGGCGAGGACCCGGTGCGACTGCTCGGGGAGGTCCCGGCCGCCAGGCTCGCCGCGCTCGCCGCCGACCGGCGGTTCCTGCGCAGACTCGGCGACCTCGCCGACGACCTGCGCGAGTACCTCATCGGGCCGCGCTGGTACCAGACCCGGCTGGAGGCCGACGCCACCCCGCCACCCGCCGCGATCGCCTACTTCTCGCCCGAGTACGGCATCGCCGCCACGCTGCCCCAGTACTCCGGCGGCCTCGGCATCCTGGCCGGCGACCACCTCAAGGCGGCCAGCGACCTCGGCGTGCCGATCATCGGCGTCGGGCTGTTCTACCGGCACGGCTACTTCCGCCAGTCCCTCAACCGGGACGGCTGGCAGCAGGAGCGCTACCCGCTGCTGGACCCGGACGAACTCGCGGTCAGCCTGCTCCGGGAGGCCGACGGCACCCCCAGCCGGATCGACCTCGCCCTGCCCGGCGGCCGCACCCTGGCCGCCCACATCTGGAAGGCCCAGGTCGGGCGGGTCCCGCTGCTGCTGCTCGACTCCGACATCGAGGCCAACTCACCCGCCGAACGGGACGTCACCGACCGGCTCTACGGCGGCGGAAGCGAGCACCGACTGCTCCAGGAGATGCTGCTCGGCATCGGCGGCGTCCGGGCCGTGCGCGCCTACTGCCGGCTCACCGGCCACCCCGCCCCCGAGGTCTTCCACACCAACGAGGGCCACGCCGGCTTCCTCGGCGTCGAACGCATCCGCGAACTGGTCGCCGCCGGCCCGGCCGAAACCGACACCGCCGGCCTGGACTTCGCCGCCGCCCTGGAGTCCGTCCGGGCCGGCACCCTGTTCACCACCCACACCCCCGTCCCGGCCGGCATCGACCGCTTCGACCGCGAGCTGGTCGCCCGTCACTTCGGCGGCGACGCGGCGCTGCCCGGCGTCCCGGTCGAGTCGGTGCTCGGGCTCGGCGCCGAGACCTGGCGCGGCGGGGACCCGAAGCTGTTCAACATGGCCGCCATGGGCCTGCGGCTCGCCCAGCGCGCCAACGGGGTCTCCACCCTGCACGGTGAGGTCAGCCGCTCGATGTTCAACGGCCTCTGGCCCGGCTTCGACCCAGCCGAGGTGCCGATCACCTCGGTCACCAACGGCGTGCACGCCGCCACCTGGATCGACCCGGCGGTGGTCCGCCTCGGCGCCGCCGAGATCGGTGTCGACTGCGCCGAGGAGGCGATGACCACCGGCGAGACCCAGCGCTGGACCGGCCTGGAGCGGATCGGCAACACCGAGATCTGGGACCTGCGCCGCAGCCTGCGGGCCCAGCTGGTGGACGAGGCCCGGCGCCGGCTGCGTGCCTCGTGGCGTCAGCGCGGGGCCGGCGAGGCCGAGCTCGGCTGGGTCTCCTCGGTGCTCGACCCCGACGTGCTCACCATCGGCTTCGCCCGCCGGGTGCCCTCGTACAAGCGGCTCACCCTGATGCTGCGCGACCCGGACCGGCTGCGCGCCCTGCTGCTGCACCCCACCCGGCCGGTGCAGATCGTGGTCGCCGGCAAGGCCCACCCGGCCGACGACGGCGGCAAGCGGCTGATCCAGCAGATGGTCGCCTTCGCCGACGACCCGGCGGTGCGGCACCGGATCGTCTTCCTGCCGGACTACGACATGGCGATGGCCCGGCACCTCTACCCGGGCTGCGACGTCTGGCTGAACAACCCGCTGCGCCCGCTGGAGGCCTGCGGCACCTCCGGGATGAAGGCCGCGCTCAACGGCTGCCTCAACCTGTCCGTCCTGGACGGCTGGTGGGACGAGTGGTACGACGGCCAGAACGGCTGGGCGATCCCCACCGCCGATGAGGGAAGCGGCGTGCTCGACCCGGAGAGCGGCGAGGCCGAGCGGCGCGACGACATCGAGGCCGCCGCGCTGTACGACCTGATCGAGGAGCAGGTCGCCGGCCGGTTCTACGACCGTGGCACGGACGGGCTGCCGCACCGCTGGATCGCCATGGTCCGGCACACCCTGGTCACCCTCGGTCCCAAGGTGCTGGCCGGGCGGATGGTGCGCGAGTACGTGGAGCGGCTGTACGCCCCGGCGGCGCTGGCCGAGCGGGAGCTGAGGGTGGAGCTCCCGCCCCGGGCCGAAGGAGGCGTCGGCGCCGGGTCCGAGCGCCCGGAGGCGAGCGGGCGAGTCACGGCCGCCCATGAGCTGGCGCTCTGGAAGGCGAAGGTCCGGGAGGGCTGGCCGGCCGTGCGGGTCGAGCACGTCGAGGCCGACTGCTCGGCCGAGGCGCAGGAGCTGGGCAGTTCGCTGGCGCTGCGGGTGCAGGTCGCGCTCGGGTCGCTGGAGCCGGGCGACGTCGAGGTGCAGGTGTTCTCCGGCCGGGTGGACGAGAGTGACGGCATCTCGGACGCCTCGGTGCTCGCCCTCAAACCGGTCGGCGGTCCGGACCTGGACGGCCGCACCCGCTACGAGGGCTCGCTGGAGCTCTGCCGCACCGGCCCGTTCGGCTACACCGTCCGGGTGCTGCCCGCGCACCCCCGGCTGGCCTCCCCGGCCGAGCTGGGGCTGGTCGCCCTCCCGGCGGAGTCGGCGGGGATGGACGCGGGGCTGCTGCGCTGACACCTGCGGGTGCCGACACCGTCCGCTGAGGCTGCCGAGGGACGGCGGCCCGGCCGCGCCCCCAAGGGGTGGCGGCCCGGCCGGGTGCGTGACGGCGCACCCGGCCGGGCACATTCGTGGGCCCGGCGACACGCACTAGACCAGGCTGTCCCGCCAGGCCTGATGGAGGGCGGCGAAGCGGCCGGAGCCGTCGATCAGTTCCTGCGGTGAGCCGTCCTCGACGATCCTGCCCTGGTCCATCACCAGGACGCGGTCGGCGATCTCCACGGTGGAGAGCCGGTGCGCGATGATCACCGCCGTCCGGCCGGCCAGCACGGTGCGCATCGCCCGCTGGACGGCCTGCTCGCCCGGGACGTCCAGGGAGCTGGTGGCCTCGTCCAGGATCAGCACGGCCGGGTCGGCCAGCAGGGCACGGGCGAAGGCGACCAGCTGGCGCTGGCCGGCCGAGATCCGGCCGCCGCGCTTGCGCACATCGGTGTCGAAGCCGTCCGGGAGCGCGGTGATGAACTCGTGGGCGCCGATGTCGCGGGCGGCCTGCTCGACCTCGGCCCGGGTGGCGCCGGGGCGGCCGATCGCGATGTTCTCCGCGACGGTGCCGGAGAACAGGAAGGACTCCTGGGTCACCATCACCACCCCGCGCCGCAGTTCGGGGGTGGCGAGGTCGCGCAGGTCCACCCCGTCCAGCCGGATCCGGCCGTCGGACGGGTCGTAGAAGCGGGCCAGCAGCTTGGCGACCGTCGACTTGCCCGCGCCGGTCGCGCCGACCACCGCGACCGTCTGCCCGGCCGGGATCAGCAGGTCGAAGGGCGGCAGCACCTCCTTGCCGGTGCGGTAGGCGAAGCGGGTCCGCTCGAAGGAGACCTCGCGGCCCTTGTCGACGGCCTGCGGCAGCTCCACGGGCTCGGCGGGCTCGGCGACGGTCGGCTCGTGGGCCAGCAGGCCGGCGATCTTCTCCAGCGCCGCGGCGGCGGCCTGGTAGCTGTTCAGGAACATTGCCAGCTGGTCGATCGGGTCGAACAGGCGGCGCAGGTAGAGCACGAAGGCGGTGAGCACGCCCAGCTCCAGCGCGTCGTCCACCACCAGGTAGGCGCCGAGCAGGACGACGCCGGTGGTCCAGAGGTTGGCGGTGGCGCGGGAGAGGCCGACGTAGCGGGCGAGTTCCAGGAATCCCTCCGCGTTGGCGGTGGAGGACTGCGAGTTGACCACGGCGAAGGCGGCGTCGTTGCTCTTCTCGCGGCGGAAGGCCTGCACCGGGCGGATGCCGTTCATGGTCTCGGTGAAGCGCACGATCATCGAGGCGGCGGCGGTCCGCGAGCGGCGGTAGACCCGGCGGGAGCGGGTGCGGAAGGAGTGGGCGATCAGGGCCAGCGGCAGGATGGAGAGCAGCGAGGCCAGGCCGAGCCGCCAGTCCAGCACCACCAGCAGCACCGAGATGTAGCAGACCGACAGGAAGACGGTCAGCAGCTCCTGGAGGCCCTCGGAGAGCAGCTCGCGCAGCGCGTCGATGTCGCTGGTGGCGCGGGAGATGATCCGGCCCGAGGTGTAGCGCTCGTGGAAGTCCAGGCTGAGCCGCTGGGCGTGCCGGAAGATCCGGCCGCGCAGTTCCAGCAGGATGTCCTGGTTGATCCGGGCGCTGATCTTGATGAACGCCCACTGCAGCAGCGGGCTGAGCAGCGCGCAGAAGAGGTAGCCGGCGACCACCGCGACCAGCGGGCCGGAGTCGTGTTCGCGCAGGGCCGGGATGCCGCGGTCCATCGCCACGGCGACCAGCAGCGGGCCGGACTGCAGCGCGGCCTGCTGGACCAGGATCACCACCATCGCGGCGGCGATCCGGGCCCGGTGCGGGCCGAGCAGCGAGCGCAGCAGTGCCCTCGGCGCGCCGGGCGGGACGGGGATGTCCTCCTCGTCGCCCGGGGGCGGGGGCAGCTCCTCCTCGACCGGCTCGACCGGTTCGGCCTGGGCGGGCTTGGCAGTGGTGGTCATCGGGTGCGCCCCCTGTCCGAGGTGAAGAGGCCGTCCGAGGCGAAGGGGCCGTCCGGCACGAGGGCGGCCCCGCCCGACATCAGTTCGCGGTAGTGCGGACAGTCGCGCAGCAGCTCCTGGTGGGTGCCGACGGCCTCGATCCGGCCGTCCGCGAGCACCGCGACCCGATCGGCGAGCAGCACGGTGCTGGGGCGGTGGGCGACCACCAGGGCGGTGGTGGAGCCGAGCACCTCGCGCAGCGCCCGTTCGACCAGCGCCTCGGTGTGCACGTCGAGGGCGGAGAGCGGGTCGTCCAGGACGAGGAAGGCCGGCTCGCCGACCACCGCGCGGGCCAGTGCGAGGCGCTGGCGCTGGCCGCCGGACAGGCTCAGGCCCTGCTCACCGACCTCGGTCTCCATCCCGGCCGGGAGCTTGTCGACGAAGCCGGCCTGGGCGGTGGTGAGGGCGGAGCGCAGCTGCCGCTCGTCCGCGCCGGGGGCGCCCATCAGGACGTTCTCCCGGACGGTGGCGGAGAACAGGGTGGGCTCCTCGAAGGCCACCGCGACCAGTTCGCGCAGCTTCTCCCGGGGCAGCTCGCGGATGTCCCGGCCGTCCAGGGTGATGCGGCCGGCGGTGGCCTCGTACAGCCGGGGAAGCAGTGCGGTGAGCGTGGTCTTGCCGCTGCCGGTGGCGCCGACCAGGGCCATCGTCTCGCCGCTGCGGATGTGCAGGTCGATGCCGGCCAGCAGGTCGGGGCTGTCGACGGGGGCGTCGGGGTAGCGGAAGCGGACGCCGGTGAAGCGGATGCCGTCCGAAGCGCCGAGCTCGGTGGCGGTGCCCGGGTCCTCGGTCTCGGGTTCGTCCATGACCTCGAAGAAGCGGTCGGTGGCGGTGGCGGCCTCGTTGGCGTAGGCGAGCAGCCAGCCGAGCGACTCGACCGGCCAGCGCAGCGCGAGCGCGGTGGAGAGGAAGGCGACCAAGGTGCCGGCGCTCAGCTCGTCGTGGGCGACCAGGTAGGCGCCGACGGCCAGGGCGCAGCCGAGGGCGAGCTCCGGCAGGCCGACGATCACCGCCCACAGGTTGGCGAGCAGATGGGCCTTGCGCAGTTCGGTGCGGCGCAGCCGGTGGGACTGTTCGCGGAAGTGTTCGGCCATCGAGCGGTGGCGGCCGAAGGCCTTGAGGATGCGGATGCCGAGGATGGACTCCTCGACCACGGTGGCGAGGTCGCCGTTCTGGTCCTGGGCGCGCCGGGCGGCGCCGGAGTAGCGGGACTCGAAGCGCCGGGTGAGGACGAACAGCGGCGCGGCGGGTAGCAGGACGATCAGGGCGAGCCGCCAGTCCTGGGTGAACATCACCACGGTGCCGGCCAGGAAGGTCACCGAGTTGACGACCAGGAACACCAGGGGGAAGGCCAGGAAGAGCCGCATGGCGTTCATGTCGGTGGTGGCCCGGGAGAGCATCTGGCCGGAGCCCCAGCGGTCGTGGAAGGAGACCGGCAGCCGCTGGAGCTTGGCGTAGAGGTCGGCACGCATGGCGGCCTCCAGCCGGCCCAGCGGGCGGGAGAGGACCACCCGGCGGGTGTAGAACAGCGCGGCCTCGACCATGCCGAGGAGCAGCAGCAGGCCGACCGGCGGCCAGAGACCGGCGAGGTCGCGCTCGGCGAGCGGGCCGTCGATGATCCGGCCGAGCACCACCGGGACGGCGAGGGTGCTGAGCATGGCGAGCGAGGCGGCCGACACCGAGACGGCGAGCCGGCCGCGCACGGCCCGGGCGTAGGGCCACAGGCGCAGCAGGGAGCGGACCGTGGAGCGGTGGCTCCCGGTCACGACGTCATCGTCTTGTCGGTTCTCGGTCATCGCGGTGAGGGTAAGCAGAGAGCCCGTCACTTCTCATCCGGTTTTCGCTCCTGTCGGCGGTGTCCGGCGAGAATCGGCCACCCGGATGGGCGGGACGCGGGCGGGGAGCAGGGCGGGGCCGGTCATGCCGTCGGCTGATCCGGATCTCCGTGGGTGGGCGCGCGCAGCAGTTGGAGCGAGCGCCCGCCGAGCATCACCGCGCCCCGCGGGTGCGGCTCGCCCGTGCCTGCGGCGGCCGTGTCGACCACCGTCTCGTACGCGGCCTCCGGTGCCGCCCAGGGCTCGCCGGGCAGGGTGAACACCACCGGTTCACGGCCCGCGTTGAGCAGCAGCAGGAAGCTGTCGTCCCACGACGGCCGCCCGGTCTCGTCCCGTTCGGACATCGCGCTGCCGGAGAGCAGCATGCCGAGGCAGGCGGTGGGGGCGAACCAGTCCGCCTCGGTCATCTCCTTACCGAGCGGGGTGAACCAGGCGAGGTCCGGCTGGCCGCCGGGGGTGCTGGCCCGGCCGGAGAAGAACGCCCGCCGGCGCAGCACCGGGTGGGCGCGGCGCAGGCGGATCAGCCGGGCGGTCAGCTCGCACAGCTCCCGCCAGCCGGGCTGCTCCAGCAGTGACCAGTCGAGCCAACTGACCTCGCCGTCCTGGCAGTAGGCGTTGTTGTTGCCGCCCTGGGTGCGGCCCAGCTCGTCCCCGGCGGTGATCATCGGGACGCCCGTCGAGAGCAGCAACGTGGCCGTCAGGTTGCGCAGTTGGCGCAGCCGCAGGGCGTTGACCTCGGGGTCGGTGGTCTCGCCCTCGGCGCCGTGGTTCCAGGAGCGGTTGTCGTCGGTGCCGTCCCGGTTGGCCTCGCCGTTGGCGTCGTTGTGCTTGCGGTCGTAGGAGACGAGGTCCCGTAGGGTGAAACCGTCGTGCGCGGTCACGTAGTTGACGGAGGCGTACGGGCGGCGGCCGCCGCGCTGGTAGAGGTCGGAGGAGCCGGAGAGCCGGTAGCCGAGTTCGCGTACGTCGGGGCGGGCGCCGCGCCAGAAGTCCCGTACGGTGTCGCGGTACTTGTCGTTCCATTCGGCCCACAGCGGGGGGAAACCGCCGACCTGGTAGCCGCCCGGGCCGACGTCCCAGGGCTCGGCGATCAGCTTCACCCGGCTGAGGAGGGGGTCCTGGGCGACGGCGGCGAGGAAGGGGTGCTCCATGTCGACCCCGTCCGTGCCCCGGGCCAGGGCGGCGGCGAGGTCGAAGCGGAAGCCGTCCACGCCCATCTCGGTGACCCAGTAGCGCAGCGAGTCGGTGATCAGCCGGATCACCTGCGGGCGGCGGGTGTCCAGGGTGTTGCCGCAGCCGGTGTAGTCGGCGTAGCCGCGCGGGCGGTGCGGGGCGAGGCGGTAGTAGGCGGCGTTGTCGATGCCGCGCAGCGAGAGCGCCGGGCCGAGTTCGGCGCCCTCGGCGGTGTGGTTGAACACCACGTCGAGGATCACCTCGATCCCGGCGGCGTGCAGGGCGCGGACCATCCGCTTGAACTCGCCGACCTGGCCGCCGCGGGAGCCGGAGGCGGAGTAGCCGGCGTGCGGGGCGAAGTAGCCGATCGTGTTGTAGCCCCAGTAGTTGACCAGGCCGCGGGCCTGCAGGTGGTCCTCGCTGGCGTACTGGTGCACCGGCAGCAGTTCGACGGCGGTGACGCCGAGGCGGGTGAGGTGGGCGACGGCGGCGGGGTGGGCCAGGCCGGCGTAGGTGCCGCGCAGGTGGGGCGGGATGTCGGGGTGGCGCATGGTGAAGCCGCGGACGTGGAGTTCGTAGAGCACCGTCTCGGCCCAGGGGGTCTTCGGACGGTGGTCGTCGTGCCAGTCGTCGTCATCGTGGACGACCACGGATCGGGGCACGTAGGGGGCGGAGTCGCGGTTGTCCCGGACGGTGTCGGCGACGTCGGCCTCCGGCCAGTTGCGGACGGCGGAGCAGGCGGCGTCGTGGGAGGTGTAACAGCCGTCGACGGCACGGGCGTACGGGTCGAGCAGCAGCTTCGCCGGGTTCCAGCGGGCGCCGGTCCACGGGTCCCAGCGGCCGTGCACCCGGAAGCCGTAGCGGGCGCCGGGGCGTACGCCGGGGAGGAAGCCGTGCCAGATCTGGAAGTCCTGCTCGGTGAGGCGGTGCCGGTTCTCCCGGCCGTCCTCGTCGAACAGGCACAGGTCGACGGCTTCGGCGCCGCCCGCCCAGAGCGCGAAGTTGGTGCCCTGGCCGCCGCTTCGGTCGGTGCGGAAGCGGGCGCCGAGCGGCTGCCAGCTGCCGGGCCACGGTGGCTCGGCGGTGTCCGGACCGCCGTTCGGCCGTACCCCGGCTTCCAGCTCCTGCCCTGACGCCATGGCCGCACCCTCCCTGGACGGGGTGTCCCGGACCCCGTTCACCTTCTCTTTCCCGGATTGAGGGGGGAGGAAGCCGCTGAACGGGGGCTTACCGGCGGATGGCGGGCGGGGGGTCGCGTGCGGGGTGGGCGGGGGAGCGGGCCCGATTCCGTGCCGCTGTGCGTGTCCCCGCCGGGTTCGCCCTCGTTGTTCCCGGCGTCGGACGCTCCAGGCGTCGGACTCGAGTAGTGGGAGGCCCCGTGATGCGGCGCCGAGTTCGGTTGTGGGCGCGGCGCGCGGTGGTGGCGGGCTGGTGCCTCGCGGTGCTCACGGGGTGCCGCGGCGGTGGTTCCCCGGCCGCCCCGGCGCAGGACCGGGCCGCGCCCGGCGCGTCGTACACCCCGCCCCCGCCGCCGTCCCGGACGGTGCTCACCGCGCTGCCCGCGGACGGCGCCCAGGACGTGCCGCCGGAGGGCCCGGTGCGGGTGAACGCCACCCAGGGGCGGCTGGTCTCGGTCCGGCTGGCCGACGCCAAGGGCGTCGAGCTGCCCGGCACCATCAGCCCGGACGGCGCCGCCTGGGCGCCGGACGGCCCGCTGCCGCTCGGCACCGCCTTCACCCTGGACTCGGTCGCCGAGGACGACCAGGGACAGCGGGCGGCCCAGCACTCGGCGTTCTCGACCGCCGCCCGGGCGCACACCTTCGTCGCCTTCTTCACCCCGGAGGACGGCTCCACGGTCGGCGTGGGGATGCCGGTCTCGCTGCGTTTCAGCCGCCCGATCACCGACCGGGCCGCGGTGGAGAAGGCCGTCCAGGTCACCGCCGACCCGCCGGTGCCGGTGGCCGCGCACTGGTTCGGCAACCAGCGCCTCGACGTCCGCCCGCAGCGGTACTGGGCGGCCGGCACCAAGGTCACCGTGGCGCTGCGGCTCAGGGACGTGCAGGGCGCGCCGGGCGAGTTCGGCACCCAGAGTCGGGACCTGCACTTCACCGTCGGCCGGGCGCAGGTCTCCACCGTCGACCTGGACGCGCACACCCTGACCGTCCGGGCCGGGCAGGGCGGCAAGGTGGTGCGGGTGCTCAAGGTGTCCGGCGGCAGCCCCGACCACTCCACCTACCGGGGGGTGATGGTGGTGTCGGAGAAGTACAAGCTGACCCGGATGAACTCGCAGACCGTCGGGATGGGCGACGAGTACGACATCAAGGACGTCCCGCACGCGATGCGGCTGACCACCTCCGGCACCTTCCTGCACGGCAACTACTGGGCCGACCCGGGGGTGTTCGGCACCGCCAACACCAGCCACGGCTGCATCGGCCTGGCCGACACCAAGGGCGGCACGAGCAAGGACACCCCGGCGGGCTGGCTGTTCGAGCACACCCTCCCGGGGGACGTGCTGGAGGTGAAGGCCTCGGCCGGGGACTTCGTGCCGCCGTCGAACGGGCTGGGCGACTGGAACGTGCCGTGGGACCAGTGGGTGGCCGGGAGCGCCCTGCGCTGACCGCTCGCCGTCTTCACCCGTTTTCTCCCAGGATGTCTCGGCCTTCAGGCCGGGGAGATGGGGGTCCCCCGCCCGGAGGGTGGGGGAGGGGTCTTGGCGCGGAGCGGCGAAGCGGCGGAGTGATCTTCGGAGGTTCTGACGTGGGCCGTTGTCAGTGCCTGTCGGTAGGTTGATCGGGTGCACCTGAGGTACTCCTATCGCATCTACCCGACGGCGGGTCAGCGTGCCTTGCTGGCCCGGACGTTCGGGTGCGCGCGGGTGGTGTACAACGACGCTCTCGCGGCGCGGAAGGAAGCCCGCAAGGGCGGCCAGCCCTACCCCAAGAGCGCAGACTTGCAGAAGGTCGTGATCACGGCGGCGAAGAAGACCGCCGAGCGGGCTTGGCTCGCCTCGGTCGGGGTGGACCCGCTGATCCAGTCCCTTCGGGACCTGGACACGGCTTACCGGAACTTCTTCGACTCGGTGTCCGGCAAGCGCGCCGGTCGGCCGGTTGGGCTGCCCCGGTTCAAGTCGAAGCGTGACACCCGGCAGTCGCTGCGCTTTACCCGCAACGGGTTCCGCATCCGGTCCAACGGGAAGCTGAACCTGGCGAGGATCGGGGATGTGCGGGTGAAGTGGTCGCGGGCACTGCCCGCTGACCCGTCGTCCGTGACGGTCGTGCTGGACCCCTCCGGGCGTTACAGCGCCAGTTTCGTCGTGGATGTGGAACCGGGCCACCTGCCCGAGGTCGATGCCGAGGTCGGCATCGACCTCGGGCTGACCACCTACGCCGTCCTCTCCGACGGCACAGTGATCGACAACCCGCGCTTCCTGCGCAAGGCGGAGAAGAAGCTGAAGGCCGCGCAGCGGGAGCTGTCCCGCAAGGCCAAGGGGTCGAAGAACCGGGCCAAGGCCCGCATCAAGGTCGCCAAGGCGCACGCCAAGGTGGCCGACACCCGCATGGACTGGCTGCACAAGCAGACCACCAGGATCATCCGTGAAACCCAAGCGGTGTACCTGGAGGACCTGAACGTGTGCGGCCTCGCCCGGGGCCGCCTGGCCAAGTCCGTCCACGACGCCGGATGGTCCACCTTCCGGCGTCTCCTCGAAGAGAAGGCCGCTCGGTACGGGCGCACCATCGGCATCGTGCACCGCGCGTACCCGTCCTCCCAGCTGTGTTCGGAGTGCGGGCACCGTGACGGCCCCAAGCCGCTCGCGGTCCGCGAGTGGGCCTGCGGTGCGTGCGGTGTGCTGCATGACCGTGACCTCAATGCTGCTCGCAACATCCTGGCCGCCGGGCAGGCGGACAGGCTAAACGCCCCTGGAGGGCCGGCAAGTCCTGGCGTGGCGATCCCACGCCAGGCACGGCCCGTCGAACGGGGAACCCACCTCGGCGACCAGCGGACCACGGGTGCCCGTGCCGCAGGCGCGGGAGGAATCCCCATCCATTAGGGCGGGGAGGATGTCAATCGGACGGCCCAGTTATCCTGCTCCGGCGCGTCGGGGTCGCTCCGAGCCGCCGGGTCCGAGCGCCCCGGAGGCGGGTGGGCGAGTAGCGGCGCGAAAGATCGGCGCCCGGTGCAACTCATGGGGGCACTCAACGCGTCAAGAGAGTGGACACCGGGAGGGGAGAATCCGTGAAGACGGGTAAGGCGGCCGGCGCCGCGATACGCACCAGCAACCGCTACGGGCGCAGGGGTGCGATGGCGTTGGTCATGGGTGGAGTGCTGCTGCTCACCGCGGCGTGCAACGACGACAAGGGCGGTACGTCGGGCGACGCCGCCGCGACGGCGTCGGCGGACGCGAACGGGACGGCCGCCCCGGGAGGCAACGCGGCCGCGCCGAAGGCCTCGGCGGCCGTGGTCGCGGTCGAGCCGAAGGACGGCGCCCAGGACGCCGCGCCGAACGCGCTGCAGGTGTCCGTCTCCAAGGGCAAGCTCACCACGGTCGAGGTGACCGACAAGAACGGCAAGCCGGTCGAGGGCGCGATCACCCCGGACGGCACCGGCTGGAAGCCCTCGACAGGGCTCGCGGTCGGCATGGCGTACAAGGTGAACGCGCAGGCCAAGGACGACGCCGGGCTGGTGTCCGCGTCGACCACCTCGTTCACCACGCTCACGCCGGAGAAGAAGGTCTCCACCAACGACAACATCAGCGACGGCGCCACCTACGGCGTCGGCATGATCGTCTCGGTGAACTTCAGCAAGAACGTCAAGAACAAGGACGCCGTCCTCAAGGGCATCTCCTTCGAGGCCAGCGACGGCACCACGGTCAAGGGCCACTGGTTCGGCGACAACCGGCTGGACTTCCGCCCGGAGAACTACTGGAAGCCGGGCACCAAGGTGACCCTCAAGTACCGGCTGAAGAGCGTCGAGATCGCGCCGGGCGTCTACGGGGACGTGGACAAGGACGAGCCGTTCACCATCGGCCGCTCACAGATCTCCACCGCGGACGCCAAGTCGCACCAGATGACCATCGAGCGGGACGGCAAGAGCACCACCGTGCCGATCACCGCGGGCGCGGACGCGACGCCGTCCTGGGGCGGGACGATGGTGATCATGGAAAAGGACAAGGTCACCCACATGGACTCGCACACCGTCGGCCTCGGCGGCGAGTACGACATCAAGGACGTCCCGCACGCGATGCGGCTGACCTCCTCCGGCACCTTCGTGCACGGCAACTACTGGGCCGACCCCGCCCCCTTCGGCAAGGTCAACAAGAGTCACGGCTGCATCTCGATGGCGGACGAGAAGGGTGGCAGTGACAGCTCGGTCGCGGGCAAGTTCTTCAACGACTCGATGGTCGGCGACGTCGTGAAGATCGTGAACACCAAGGAGAAGACCGTCGCGCCCTCCAACGGGATGGGCGGCTGGAACATCTCCTGGGCCAACTGGTAGGCCCGGCAGGTTTATCGCCGAGCGGCCCGAACCTCACCCGTTGGGGTCGGGCCGCCCGGTTTTCGGGGCAAGAAGCCCCTCGAATGGCGCAACCTTTCCGATGGCCGGGCGCGTGTAGCGGTCGGGTCCTCCGGTCGGTCGGGTGCGTCGGGGGCCACGGGGAGTTCTGAGGGAGGAATCGACGTTGAGGTCGATACGCAGGGTGGTGGCCGTCGGTCTGGTCGGCGGGGCGATGGCGCTGACCGCGGCCTGTGGCGGCGGTGACGGGGGCGGGAGCGCGGCGAAGGCCGACCTGGGGGCCGGTGCGGCCGCCTCCAAGCCCGGCGCCGCGACGGCCAGTTCGGCGCCGAAGGTGTCGGCGGCCACGGTGAGCATCGAGCCGAAGACCGGCGCGGTGGACGTGGCTCCGGGTGCCCTCAAGATCGGAGCGGCCGGCGGCAAGCTCACCACCGTCAAGGTGAGCGACAAGACCGGCGAGGAGGTCCCCGGCACGATCGCCGCGGACGGTGCCAGCTGGACCCCGTCCACCGGTCTCTCGGTGGGCACCGCCTACCAGGTCAGCGCGATGGCCGCGGACGCCAACGGCGTGGTCGCCACGGCGGACAGCAGCTTCACCACGCTGACCCCGGAGGCGCTGGCCAAGGCCGCCGACAACGTGGACGACAACGCCACCTACGGCGTCGGCATGATCGTCTCGGTGGACTTCAGCAAGGACGTCAAGAACAAGGACGCGGTCGCGAAGGGGATCACCTTCGAGACCAGCGACGGCACCGCGGTCAAGGGCCACTGGTTCGACGACCGCCGGCTGGACTTCCGCCCGGAGAACTACTGGAAGCCGGGCACCAAGGTGACCGTGCACTACCGGCTGAAGAACGTGGAGATCGCCCCCGGGGTGTACGGCAGCGACCGGGACGAGCCCTTCACGATCGGGCGATCCCAGGTCTCGACGGTTGACGCCGCGACGCACAAGATGACGGTGGTCCGGGACGGGCAGTCGAGCAACATCGACATCACCTCCGGCTCGGAGGAACACCCCACCTGGAACGGGACGATGGTGGTCATGTCCAAGGAGGGCACGGTGCGGATGCAGTCCACCACCCTGCCCGGCATGACCGGCTCGCCGTACGACCTGCAGGTGCCGCACTCGATGCGGCTGACCACCAGCGGGACGTACGTGCACGGCAACTACTGGAGCGACGCCTTCGGCGAGGACAACGTCAGCCACGGCTGCGTGGGCCTCAAGGACGTCAAGGGCGGCGGGGACGGCACCTCGATGGGCAAGTTCTACGACAGCTCGATCGTCGGGGACGTGGTGATCGTGAAGAACTCCACCAAGAAGGAGACGCTCGACCCGTCGAACGGGCTGAGCGGCTGGACCGTGCCGTGGAGCCAGTGGTAACCGGCAGGTAGCGGCGTCTTGAGGTCAACCCGGGCTTGACGAGTGCAGGCCCGGGTTGACCCTTTTCCTGCCCCGGGCATATGCCAACTCCGGGGAGATCGTTTGCTCATTGTCCGTACGCGGCCGCTTGCGTTCCGCAATGATGGACCGCATGGCGGGTTGGGGCGAAACAGATCAGTCATCGGTTCCCGGGGCCGGCGCGGTCGCGGAGTCGTCGTGGATGGACGTGCGGAGCGCGCTCTCGGCGCTGGAGCGGCTCAGCTCCGAGGAGTTGCAGACGATGTATTCCGGCAGGCTGTGCGATCAGTCCGCGCCGAACGAGGTGCGGTTGCCCTCCCGGCCGGAGTCGGGCCCGGTGGCCCGCAAGCTGGTGTTGGACGTCCTGGAGTCCTGGGACCTCCACCGGCTCCTGGAGGCCGGGGAGTTGCTCACCAGTGAGCTGGTCTCCAACGCGGTGCGGCACGCCGCCGGGCGCACCATCGGACTCCATGTCAGCCGCAAGCCCGGGTGGCTGCGGGTCGAGGTCCGCGACTCCTCCCGCGCGCTGCCCTGCATGATCCTCGCCGAGGCCAAGCCGGTGAACGAGCGCGGCCGCGGGCTGAAGATCGTCGACGACCTCGCGGACCGGTGGGGTGCGGACCTGCTGCCGCGCGGCAAGGGCGTCTGGTTCGAGCTGCGGGTGCGTGAGCGGCACTGAGCGAGCGGCACTGAGCGGACGGTACCGAGCGGACGGATTCGGCCCCGGATACACGCAGGGCCCCCGGGCTCGCCGTGTTCCGGCGGATGGGGGCCCCTGCAGGTCATCGCGCCGGCCAAGGGGGTGCGTGCCGCGCGATGGGCGTCGGCAGTGCCAGGTCGGGCCCGCCGAAGTTCAATGCCTTGACTATCGCACGGATCTCAGCATATGGGCAAACCAGGCGTCTTGGATTGCAAGGTTTGTAACCTACTTCACCTTTAGATTTTGCATAGGTTAACGCCGCAACCTGTGAATATTCATGATCGCGATGATGTGATCACCGCTTGGCGGGCGCGCGCAGCATGTGCGCGAACGGCGGCGGGGGAGAGGCGTTGGTGCGGCGGTAGGGCCTTGGGGGTGCCGCGGCAGGTGCGGCAGAGGCCGCCGAGGAGGGCGTGCGGGCGGCAGGGGGTGCGGCAATCGGTGCACTCGGCGATGCGGGTGACGGGCGAGGCTGTGGGGCGTTCCGGTGGCATCTTGTCGAGCAGGCGGCGGCGGGTGAAGGCCGCCGGGCTGTGGACCGGGGTCGGCAGGCCCGCCGTGAGAGCCGCCGTGAAGAGGGCGGGGGTGGTGCCCCGGGCCAGCCACTCGGCGGCGAGCGGTTCGAGGGCCTCGCAGTCGGCGGCGGAGAGGGCCAGGCGGGTGTCCGCGATGCCGAGGCCGGCGAGGGCGGCGTAGGCGGAGGAGGGCGGGGTGGCCCTTCGCTCCTCCGGGGGATCGGGTGTCGAATCCGTTGACGCCTCCGACGCCCCTGGCGCCTCCCCGGTGGCGAGGAAGTGGTTCCACCAGGCGTCGCTGCGGGGCGTGCGGGAGAAGTAGGTGCGGAACACCCACTGGGGCCGGTCGGCGTTCACGCGCTCGCGGACGCGACGCAGGTGACCTGCGGTGGAGAGGTTGTTGAGGGCCGTACGGACGGCCATCTGCCCGAAGAGGGGCTGGTAGACGGCGAGGGTCTTGACGTCCATCGCGGCGCCGTCGGGGAGGTGGTTGATCAGGCTGGCGAGGTACGCCTCGCGGACCGGGAGGTGCGCGAAGTCGTCGGCAGCCGGAGGGAGTTCCCCCGGGGCGGTCTGCTTGCCGTATCCGGGGGAGGCCATGGGGGTAGAGTCGTGGGTAGCCACTGGATCGAGTCCTCTTCGATCGTGATGGTCAGACCCCCGTTCGGTGTTGGTAGCACCGACGGGGGTTGTTTCGTTAGTGCGCACGCTACACGGAGGAACCGACTGTGGCGTAGTCATGACGATAAGTCATATCTGCTGCGCACTGGGGTGGTTGGAAGGTGGTTACCCACCCGTTCCACTAAGGGGTCACTCGGGCTTGGCGACTTGAGCTTCGGCCGCGAAGGCGACGAAGGCGGACCAGGCGCCGGGGGAGAAGGCGAGGGTCGGGCCGGCCTTGTCCTTGGAGTCGCGGACGTGGACGGCGGAGAGGCAGGGGGCCACTTCGATGCAGTTGCCGCCCTGCGAATCGCTGTAGCTGGACTTGAACCACTTCATAGTTCCTCCGCCAATGCTCTGATGAACGCTGCCGACTCCTCAATGCTGAGGGCCTGCGAGCGGATCATGCCATGGCGTTGTACGAGGATGCTCACCTGCGAGAGGTCGGCAGACAGGATCCCCGCGTACTGTCCTTCCACGTATCCGAGTAGCTCGTGCTCGGGCGTCTCAAGGACTACCATCGGTCCCTCCAGTGCGACATGGGCCACGCGGTTGGCTGGCAGCACCTGGATGGTGACATTTCGAAGCTTGCCAATGTCAAGCAGCTGCTCAAGCTGTCGCTTCATGATGCTGGTGTCGCCAACGAGTGCGCGGAATGCGGCCTCATAGATGACGAATCCGAACATCACCGTAGGTGAGCGGCGCAGCTTCTCCTGTCGCTGCATTCGACTGGCCACGCGAGCCTCGACAGTCTCGTCATCCAGCGGTGGGTACGAGTGGCTGATCTGCTCTCGGGCGTATTCCTCGGTCTGGAGTAGGCCGGGGATGAGCAGGGCTTCGTACGAGTGGATCGCAATGGCCTCAACCTCGGCATCTGTGTAGCCCTGCGAGTAGGACGGGAACTTCTCGGGCTTCAAGTAGTCCACCGCCCCGAGCAGCATCCCCCTTGCCTCGCACAGTTCATCTGCGACCGTGAGAAGTTGGAGCGACGGCTTCCGCCTCCCCGCCTCCATCGACCGCACGCTCTCGTAGTCGTAGCTCGACGCCTTGCACAACTCCTCGCGCGTGACCCCGGCTTGCTCCCGCCACCGCTTGATCTGATCGCCGCAGTACTTCCAGGCCATCGGGTTCTGCTTCGGCGTGGTCATCCCGAACCCCCTCATCGTCCCTGGTCGTCCAGCGGTCGACTCTCACGCTGTACCAACGGTGTGACTACTGAGGGTATGCCTGGCTTCCGGCTCTTGAAGGGTGAAATGGCCGAACTCAGCCCCTTGTGAGTGACGCCTGAAAGTCAACACCCCCAAGGACTCTGATGATCACTCGGCCCGTCGATGCCATCGAGTGGATGCTCCCCCGCCACCCCCGCACACCCGGCCGTGCCCGCATCCGTCTCCTCCGGCAGGCCTTCGACTGGCAGATCCACGACGAGTGCACCGAGGCCGCCATGCTCCTCCTCAGCGAGCTCGTCACCAACGCCTGCCACCACGCCTGTGCCCCGCGCGACCGCCTGATCGGTGTCCGCCTCCTCCTCCCCACTCTCTCCCTCCTCCGCGTCGAGGTCTCCGACGCGAGCCCCGCTCTCCCCGTCGCCCGCCACGCGGCCCCCGACGACGAGTCCGGCCGGGGCCTCGAACTCGTTGCCGCCCTCGCCACCTCCTGGGGCGCCCACCCGCGCGGGGAGGGCTACATCGGCAAAACCGTATGGTTCGAAATCGCCCTCCCCGCGCCTGCCGGGCCCGCCTCAGGGGATATCAATTCGTGATAACCGCGAGGCGCTTTCCGGGTGGTGCACGGAAAAGCGTCGGGCCCGTTTCGTCCCGGCCATATGGATATCGTCAACGGTCGCGCTGTGGCGGGATTTCGGGCCCTAACATCCATCTTTACCGAGAAGAAGGATGGTTTTGACGTGGAACCCCTGTCCCGCCTGAAACGCGCCCTGGCCTGCGGGGTCGCCGCAGTCGCCATGCTCGGCGGCCTGGTCGTTCAGGCCCCGACGGCGTCGGCGGCACCTCCCGTGGACACGACCTGCGGAACCCCGGCCTCGCCGGGTGGCGGCAACTGCATGACCGCGCTGATCAGTTCGGCCTTCGACATGATCAGGGGCATGCGCGCTGCCGCGAACAGCAACAAGCTGGACAACGCGGAGTTCACCCAGAGCACCGCGACGAAGTTGAGCCAGAAGTTCCCGGGGTTCAACGTCATGGTGTACAAGACGGTGGGCACCGACCTGTACGACACCGAATGGTTCAAGGGTGAGTACAAGGCCGACATGAAGGGGGTGCTGCTCGACACCACCTACAAGCTCAACCATTTCATGGACAAGGAGAAGAAGGAGCCGTCCGGCTACGACGTGTTCCGGATCTGGGTGTTCCAGGGGGACTCGACCTTCCGCAACCGGACCGACGGCGGCTTCATGAACTGGGCGTTCGTCGGCAACGACGGCGACAGCGTCAAGAAGGATTCGTGGACCTGCCGGTCGGGCACCGCGCGGCCCTACAAGTGCGACGGTGACGTGCGCACCATCCACTTCCCGGGGCGGTCCGGCTACGGCACCAGGACCGGCAGCCTGACCCCCGACTCCAGTCGCCCCGGCTACCACGCCTGCCTGGACGTCAGCGGCAACGGCACCGCGAACGGCACCCCCGTGCAGATGTGGGAGTGCAACGGCGGCGACGCGCAGCAGTGGACCTACAACGGGTACCGGCTCCAGGCGGCCAACGGCAAGTGCCTGGACCTGCCGGCCAACAACACCGCGAACGGGACCAAGCTCCAGGTCTGGGACTGCCTGGACAACCCCGGGCAGCGCTGGAACATGTCGGCCAGCGGCGGTTTCCGGCACCTGGTGGACCAGGAGGACCGGTCCAAGGACGTCTGCATCGACGACTTCAGCGGCCAGACCGCCAACGGCAGCCCGGTGGTGGCCTGGGGCTGTGGCTCCGAGGACAAGCGGGACGCGCCCAACCAGAACTGGGCCTGGGGCGGCACCCCGCCGACCACCAACCCGACCACGCCCGGCGGTGGCGGCGGTAGCAACGGCGCCGACGTGACCCTCAAGCTCGACGACGGGCTGGGCGCCGTCCCGGTCAACGGTTCCGCCGGCGCGTCGGTCGTCGCCGGGATCCGGGGTGGCAACGAGTCCAAGTGGAAGCTCACCCCGGTGGGTGGCGGTCGTTACCGGATCACCAGCTCGTACGGGCTGGAACTCACCGAGAACAGCAACTACATGGCCGAGCTCCAGCCGTGGAGCAACTCCTCCCAGCAGAAGTGGCAGCTCGTCCCGGTCGGCAACGGCAAGTACCAGATCCGGATCTCCGAGGACGACTGCCTCGCCCACGACGCCGACTTCAAGCAGCTCGGCGTGTGGACGTGCAAGTCGGGCTGGCAGCAGGAGTGGGTGCTGGAGGGTGCCTCCGGCGGTGTGATCACGCCGACCGACCCGACCACGCCGACGAAGCCGAAGCCCCCGACGACCGGTGGCGGTGGCGGTGGCGGTGGTGGTGGCGGTGCCAGCGTCCCGACCGAGCGGCCGCTGTTCCTGAAGCTGTCCAACGGGCTGGGCGCGACGGCACCCAACGAGACCGCCACCTGGGGCTCGCCGATCGTGGGCGGGATCCTGGGCTACAAGGGGTCCACCTGGACGATCAAGCCGCTGGGCGGGGACCGCTACCGGATCGTCAACGACCTCGGGTACAACCTCACCGAGAACCCCGACACCTACGTCGCCGAGCAGCAGGCGTGGGGCGACACCCCCAACCAGAAGTGGCAGTTCGTCAGCCTCGGCGACGGTAAGTACCGGGTCCAGATCGACGACGACAACTGCCTCGCCCACGACGCCGACTTCAAGCAGCTCGGTGTGTGGACCTGCAAGGACGGCTGGAAGCAGGAGTGGTCCTTCCAGCTCCGCTGATCGGCCCCTCCTGGCGCGGGGGGGGGGGGGGCCCGCGCCCCCCCCCCCCCCCCCCCGGCCCCCGCCCCCCGCCGCGCGGCCCCGGGCCCCGCCGGGGGGCGGGGGGGGGGCCC
>NZ_JBEXKB010000013.1:0-179766 GCF_040609455.1 Kitasatospora sp. NPDC004669 | reverse complement strand
GGCTCCCAGTAGACGACTGGGTTGATAGGCCGGATATGGAAGCCCTGTGAGGGGTGGAGTTGACCGGTACTAATAGGCCGAGGGCTTGTCCTCAGTTGCTCGCGTCCACTGTGTTGTTCTGAAACAACGACCGCCCTGCCGGCGGGTCGACAGTTTCATAGTGTTTCGGTGGTCATAGCGTGAGGGAAACGCCCGGTTACATTCCGAACCCGGAAGCTAAGCCTCACAGCGCCGATGGTACTGCAGGGGGGACCCTGTGGGAGAGTAGGACGCCGCCGAACAATTCTTCAGAAAAGCCCCTGATCCATTCGGATCGGGGGCTTTTCGCATTTCCGTTGACGTATCGTCAGTGCATGGACGATCAGACAGCGGTCATTGCGGACAACGTGCTCCGTCCCGAGCAGCGCGACGGCGCCCTGCGTGTTCTGGCGGAGGCCCAGGCGGTCGACGGCCGGGCCGCCGTGTCCGAGCAGGGCCGGCTCCGGCTGCGTAACGCCGAGACGCCCCGCCCGGGCATCACCCACCTCATCCGGAGTGAAGGCGAAGCCGTCGTCGGCTACGGCCAGCTCGAAGTCCCCGAGAGCCCGACCGCCAACCCCGCCGCCGAGCTGGTCATCGACCCGGCGGTCCGTGGCCGCGGTCTGGCCCGCCCGCTGGTGGACGCCGTGCTCGCGGAAGCCCACCGGGCGGGCCGCGACGCGGTGGACTTCTGGGTGCACGGCGGCCATCCGGCGGCCCGGCACCTGGCCGAGGCGTACGGTGCCGAGCTGGTCCGCGAGCTGCGGCAGATGCGCCGAACCGGTCCGCAGACCGAGGCCGTCGCCGTCCCCGAGGGCATCGAGCTCCGCACCTTCCGTCCGGGCGAGGACGATGCCGAGTGGCTGCGGCTGAACGCCCTGGCCTTCTCCCACCACCCCGAGCAGGGTTCCTGGACCGAGCAGCACCTGGCCGAGCGCCTCGCCGAGCCCTGGTTCGACCCGGCCGGCTTCTTCCTGGCCACCCGTGACGGCAAGGTGGTCGGCTTCCACTGGACCAAGGTGCACCCGGCCACCGCCACCGAGCCGGAGCTCGGTGAGGTGTACGTGGTCGGGGTGGATCCGGCCGAGCAGGGCAGTGGACTCGGCCGTGCGCTGACCGCGGCCGGGCTGCGTCACCTGACCGGCTCCGGGGCCGGCGAGCGTGGACTGGAGACGGTCCTTCTCTACGTCGACGCCGACAATCCGGCCGCCGTCCGGGTATATGAACGACTGGGATTCACCGTTCACGAGGTGGACCTCATGTACCGAGCCCAGTACCAGGCGAACCGGTCGGCCTGACCCTCCCCGTTCGGCCGGACCGTCCAGGACGGGCGTTCCGGCCGTACCGGAGGAACAATCCGGCCGCCCCGAGCGGTCGGGCGAAGGGTGGAAAACGGCACCGCCCCTTGCTCCGACCGACTCAGCTTTCCTCCTGGCCATGCGGTGTTTACCGTGGATTCAATTGCTGCCGCGAAGATCACAGGATGAAGTCCGTAGTGTCTCGCTCGTGCAGAGTCGACCGCCATGCGTCGGTCGGTCCTGTACGGACCGCGCCCGGTGGGTGGGCGCTGTCCCCGGGGGTGACCCGGAGCGAGGACGACGGCCCGCAGAGCCATTCGCGTCCGGACGCCGTCCTGCTGCTGGAGGAGCTGGAGCCCATGAGCATCCCCCGCCCTGTCTCTGCCCCGCCGTCGCCGACGGCCCGGATGTCCAGTGCACTGGGGATCCCGCCGGAGTTGCCGACCACGGACGAGCAGGAGTTCGAAGCCTTGCCGCAGGGCCGCTTCCTGGACCGCGAGCGGAGCTGGCTCGCGTTCAACGAGCGAGTCCTGGAACTCGCCGAGGACTCGGGGATCCCGCTCCTCGAACGGGCGAAGTTCCTGGCGATCTTCGCGAGCAACCTGGACGAGTTCTTCATGGTCCGGGTCGCCGGGCTGAAGCGCCGGATCGCCACCGGTGTCGCCCAGCGCAGCGCCTCCGGCCTCCAGCCGCGTGAGGTGCTGGACCTGATCTGGACCCGCTCGCGCGAGCTGATGGCCCGGCACGCCGCCGCCTTCCAGCAGGAGGTACTGCCGGACCTCGCCGCCGAGGGCATCGAGGTGGTCCGCTGGCCCGAGCTGGCGGAGAAGGAGCAGGCCCGGCTGCACACCCTGTTCCGGCAGAAGATCTTCCCGGTGCTGACCCCGCTGGCCGTCGACCCGGCGCACCCCTTCCCGTACATATCGGGGCTCTCGCTCAACCTGGCCGTGGTCGTCCGCAACCCGGTGTCCGGGCACAAGCACTTCGCGCGCGTCAAGGTGCCCCAGTCGCTGGCTCGCTTCCTGGAGGCCTCGCCCCAGCGGTACGTCCCGCTGGAGGACGTCATGGGCGCGCACCTGGAGGAGCTCTTCCCGGGGATGGAGGTGCTGGCGCACCACGCCTTCCGCGTCACCCGCAACGAGGACCTGGAGGTGGAGGAGGACGACACCGAGAACATCCTCAAGGCCCTGGAGAAGGAGCTGATGCGGCGGCGCTTCGGCCCGCCGGTCCGGCTGGAGGTCGAGGAGTCGATCGACCCGTACATCCTGGACCTGCTGGTGCGGGAGCTGAACATCACCGAGGCGGAGGTCTTCCCGCTGCCCGGGCCGCTGGACCTGACCGGCCTGTTCGGGATCGCCGAGCTGGACCGCCCGGAGCTGAAGTACCCGAAGTTCGTCGCCGGTACGGCCCGCGGGCTGACCGACGTCGAGTCGGCCTCCCAGCCGGACATCTTCGCCGCGATGCGCGAGCGCGACGTCCTGCTGCACCACCCGTACGACAGCTTCTCCACCTCGGTGCAGGCCTTCCTGGAGCAGGCCGCCGCCGACCCGGACGTGCTGGCGATCAAGCAGACCCTGTACCGCACCTCGGGCGACTCGCCGATCGTGGACGCGCTGATCGACGCGGCCGAGTCCGGCAAGCAGGTGCTGGTCCTGGTCGAGATCAAGGCACGCTTCGACGAGCAGGCCAACATCAAGTGGGCCCGCAAGCTGGAGGAGGCCGGCTGCCACGTGGTCTACGGCCTGGTCGGGCTGAAGACCCACTGCAAGCTGTCGCTGGTGGTCCGGCAGGAGGGCGACACCCTGCGCCGCTACTCGCACGTGGGCACCGGCAACTACCACCCGAAGACGGCCCGGCTGTACGAGGACCTCGGCCTGCTCACCTCCGACCCGCAGGTCGGCGCGGACCTCTCGGACCTGTTCAACCGGCTGTCCGGCTACTCGCGCCGCGAGTCCTACCGCCGCCTGCTGACCGCCCCGCGCGGCCTGCGCGACGGGCTGGTCTCGCGGATCCACAACGAGATCGCCCACCACGGGGCGGGCCGGCCCGCGTACGTGAAGATCAAGGTCAACTCGATCGTCGACGAGGCCGTGATCGACGCGCTGTACCGGGCCTCGCAGGCCGGGGTGCCCGTGGACGTCTGGGTGCGCGGCATCTGCGCGATCCGGCCGGGCGTGCCCGGGCTGAGCGAGAACATCCGGGTCCGCAGCATACTGGGCCGCTTCCTGGAACACTCCCGGGTCTTCGTGTTCGGCAACAACGGCGATCCCGAGGTCTGGATCGGCAGCGCCGACATGATGCACCGCAACCTGGACCGCCGGATCGAGGCGCTGATGCGGATCACCGATCCGGCGCACCGGGCCGAGCTGTCCGGGCTGATCGACCTCGGGGTGTCGGACGAGACCGAGTCCTGGCACCTGGGGCCGGACGGCGCGTGGACCCGCCACTCGCAGGACGCCGAGGGCCGGCCGCTGCGGCACGTCCAGGACCTGCTCATCGATTCGCGCCAGCGCCGCCGGGCCGCCACCTCGCGCTGACGCGTCCACTGATGCGAGCCGCCGGAGCAGTCCGGGCCTCAGGGCCCCGAGGGGAACCTGCTCCGGCGGTCGGCCACCAGCCCCGGGGGACGGCCCCGGGGGAACGGGGATCTACCACGCCATGACCGATGCGCCGATGACGGCCCAGGCGGCCTCCACCGCGACCGCCGGGGACATCCTTTCCCGCCAGCTCACCGCCCAGGCCGGAGCGTTCCTGCGCGCCCTGCCGCTCGCGGTGGGCGAGGTCGGCGCCAGACCGGGTTCGGCCGCGGTCGTCCCGGCGGCCGGTACCGCCGACCTGCTGCGGGCCGTCCGGCGGATAGGCGGGTTGCTGCACACCTTCGGCGCCGTCTTCGAGCAGACCTGGGCGCAGGAGTCGCGCACCGAGCTGCGCTGGCTGCTCAACCTGTTGGCGCTGGAGCCCGGTTACGTCCGCCGCTCGGCCCGGCTGCTGGGCGCGCTGGACTCGCTGAGCGGCAGCGACCCGGAGGGGACGGGCATGCTGGCCGGGCACTCGGGCGCGCCCAAGGCGCGGGCGCTGCTGGACCGGCAGCTGACCCTGGCCCGGACCCGGGCGCACTCCACGGTGCTCCAGGAGCTCCGCTCGGCCCGGCTGCACGCGCTGGCGGACCGGATGACCCTGCTGGTCGGCGAGGCGCCGCTGCTGGAGGCAGCCGGCGGCCGGGCCTCGGCGGTACTGCTGCCGCAGGCGGCGGCCGCGTTCACCGCGATGTCCGTGAGCGCCCAGCAGCTGCCGTTGCAGCGGGCCGCGACGCCGTACGGCGGGGACGGGCTGCGCCGGTTGGGCGCGGTGCCGGCGGCCCGCGGCGCGGCGGACGCGGACACGGCGCTGGCGGCCGACGACGCGCCCTGGTCCCGGCTGAGGATCCTGGTGAAGCGGGCCCGGTACGCGCTGGAGGTGTGCGGCCGCCCGTCCTCCGAACTGGACGAGCTGGACGCGGTGCTGGGCCGGCACCAGGAGGCGGCGGACGCCGCGGTGACCGCCGCGACCGCAGCGCGCACCCCGCGGATCACCCCCGCGACCGCGTACGTGCTGGGCGTGGTGCATGCTGATCAGCGACTGGAGGTGGAGGCGGCGCGGTACGCCTTCGGCCGCCGGTGGCCCGACCTCCCGCCCGGCCTGGACGGCTGGCTGGAGATCCCCCCCGCCGAGGGCTGGGGGCATTCCCCCGCACCACGGACGGCATGAATTGCGTGATCGCCTGAGCATTGGGCAGGCCCGCCTGAGCACCGGGCAGAGCCTGAGCACCGGGCAGGCAGAGGACACCCCCACCACCGGGGCGGGCCGCGCCCCGGTGGTCATGGCGGCGGGCGCGGTGCTGTGGGTGCCGGGCCGGCCGAAGCCGAGCGGCAAGCTGGGGCGGCCGCGGATCGCGGTGATCCACCGTCCGAAGTACGACGACTGGAGCCTGCCGAAGGGCAAGCTCGACCCGGGCGAGGGGGTGGTCGGGGCGGCGCTGCGCGAGGTGTGGGAGGAGACCGGCTTCCGCTGCCTGCTCGGTCCGGAGCTGCCCACCCAGCACTACCTGGCGCAGGGCCGTCCGAAGGAGGTCCGGTACTGGGCGGCCGTGCCGACCAGCGGTGCCTTCCGTCCGAACCGCGAGGTGGACCGGCTGGAGTGGCTGCCGGCCGGGAAGGCCCGGGCCCGGCTGACGCACGACCGCGACCGGTTGCTGATCGACGCCCTGCTGGTGATGCTGGGGGCGAGGCCGGTGCGTCCGGCCGGGCCGCCGCCGGTGAAGGAACGGTGGAAGTGATCTACCCGCGTCCTCGCCGTGATGCAACCGTTACTACGTGACGTAGTTTCCTGTCATCCGTTCGAGGTTCACCCCCCGTTCACTTGCGACCGGCTGTCGTGTCACTTACCCGCCCTAACTTCGGGACCACCGGAGGGCCGAACGGGCCCCGGACCACAGCAAAACCCGCGCTCGGCCGTGTCCGCACGGCCCGCGCGTCGGGCAATGCCACAGAAAGGGACACCCCTGTGAAGCTCCAGCGGAACGGCCGCTCCAAGGCCCTCGCCATCGGTGCCATGGCGCTCGTCAGCTCGCTGTCGCTCGCCGCCTGCGGTTCGGACGACAACAGCACCAACAAGGCGTCCGGTGGCTCCAGTGGCTCTGCCGCTGCCTCGTCGATCAACTGTGGCAAGTCCGGTTCGCTGATCTCCGCCGGTTCGACCGCTCAGGGTGCGGCGATGGACGTCTGGAAGACGACCTTCAACGCCTCCTGCTCCGGCACCACGATCAACTACCAGGGTGGCGGCTCCGGCGCCGGTATCCAGCAGTTCAACCAGGGCAAGATCCAGTTCGCCGGTTCCGACTCGGCCCTCAAGCCGGCCGAGGTCGACTCCTCCAAGGCGGTCTGCTCCGGTGGCCAGGGCATAGACCTGCCGATGGTCGGCGGTCTGATCTCGCTGGTCTACAACGTCGACGGCGTGGACAACCTGGTCCTGGACGGCCCGACCGCCGCCAAGATCTTCGACTCGCAGATCACCAAGTGGAACGACCCGGCGATCGCCGCCCTGAACCCGGGCGCCAAGCTGCCGGACGCCGAGATCCAGACCTTCCACCGCTCGGACGACTCCGGCACCACCGAGAACCTCACCAAGTACTTCGCCGCCGCCGGCAACGGTGCCTGGTCCTACCCGGCCGCCAAGGCCTGGGCGGGCAAGGGCGGCCAGTCGGCCAACGGCAGCGCCGGTGTCGCGGCCCAGGTCAAGCAGGTCAAGAACTCGATCAGCTACGCCGAGCTCGCCTACGCCCAGACCAACAACCTGAAGAGCGCCGCGATCAACACCGGCGCCTCCAAGCCGGTCGCGGCCACCGCCGAGAACGCCGCCAACACCTTCGCCAAGGCGCAGGTCGCCGGTGCCGGCAGCGACCTCGCGCTGAAGCTCGACTACGCGACCAAGGAGGACGGCTCCTACCCGCTGGTCCTGGTCACCTACGAGATCGTCTGCGACAAGGGCAACAAGGCCGACACCCTCGACACCCTGAAGTCCTTCCTGACCTACACCGCCAGCGACGCGGGCCAGAAGGCCGTCGGCGAGAAGGGCTACGTCCCGCTGCCGAAGACCCTGACCGACAAGGTCAACGGCGTCATCACCACCCTGGCCTGACCCGCAGGTACCACCGGTGGGACGGCCCCGTGAGCGAGGGGGGCCGGGGCCGTCCCACCGGAACGCACCAACCCAGCACCAACGTCCGGGGCACCGCCGCCATGGTGCCGACCCCCTTCCGGGGCGGCGCCACCAGACCGGAGTAGACCAATGACTTCATCCTCCCCTGCCGCCCCGCGAGGCAGGGAACGCCGACAGCGCGACAGCCGCGTCGGCGACAAGATCTTCATGAACCTCGCCCGTGGTTCGGGCATCCTGTTGCTGGTCATCATGGCCGCCATCGCCGCGTTCCTGACCTGGCGCTCGGTCCTGGCACTCACCAACAACCAGGGCAACTTCCTCACCACCTTCGAGTGGACGCCGGACGCCCCGAAGCCGGTCTTCGGCATCGCCGTCCTGGCCGTCGGCACCATCGTCAGCGCCGTCATCGCGATGGCGATCGCCGTCCCGGTGGCCATCGGGATCGCGCTGTTCATCTCGCACTACGCGCCGCGCCGGATCGCCCAGCCGTTCGCCTACCTGGTCGATCTGCTCGCCGCCGTCCCCAGCATCGTCTACGGCCTCTGGGGCGCGCTGTTCCTGGTCCCGCACATGGACGGCCTGACCAGCTGGCTGAACCAGTACCTGGGCTGGACGTACATCTTCGACCAGACCAAGACCGGTACCCCGCGCAACCTGTTCACCGTCGGCATCCTGCTGGCGATCATGGTCCTGCCGATCATCACCGCGGTCTCCCGCGAGGTGTTCCGCCAGGTGCCGCGGATGCACGAGGAGGCGGCGCTCGCGCTCGGCGCGACCCGCTGGGAGATGATCCGCACCGCGGTGCTGCCGTTCGGCCGCCCCGGCATCATCTCGGCCTCGATGCTCGGCCTCGGCCGCGCGCTCGGCGAGACCATCGCGGTCGCGGTGGTGCTCTCCGCCAACAGCGTCCTGTCGCTGCACGTCCTGGACGCGGGCGGCGGCACCTTCGCGCAGAACATCGCGCTGAAGTTCGCGGAGGCCGGCGACAACGGCCGTAACGCGCTGATGGCCTCCGGCCTCGTCCTGTTCGTGATCACCCTGTTGGTGAACGGTGCCGCGCGACTGATCATCGCCCGCCGCAAGGAGTACTCGGGGGCCAACGCATGACCGCCGCCACGACCGTCCCGTCGGACACCCGGCCGGTCGGCCGGACGCTGACCGCCAACCGGCTGCCCAAGTGGACGCCGCCCGTCGTCGCCGTCGGCTCGATCGCGGTCGGCTGCGGAATCGGCGCCGTCGGCGGGTTGAAGAGCCACCTGCAGTGGGGGCTGATCTCGGCCCTGCTGTTCGTCGTGGCCAGCTACCTGGTCTCGGCCCAGGTCGAGGGCCGCCGCCAGGCCAAGGACCGGCTCGCCACCTCGGTGGTCTGGGTCGCCTTCATCCTGGCCGTCGTCCCGCTGGTCGCCCTGACCGTCTACACGGTCCAGCAGGGCATCGGCGTGGTGAACGGGAACTTCCTGAGCCACTCGATGAAGGGCGTGATCCAGTCCGGCCCCGGCGGCGGCATCTACCACGCGCTGGTCGGCACCCTGCAGCAGGTCGGCCTGGCCACCGCGATGGCCGCCCCGGTGGGTCTGCTGACCGCCGTCTATCTGGTCGAGTACGGCCGCGGCACGCTCGCCAAGGCCGTCACCTTCTTCGTCGACGTCATGACGGGCATCCCGTCCATCGTCGCCGGTCTGTTCATCCTCTCGCTCTGGAACCTCGCGCTCGGCTTCAGCTACTCCGGCTTCTCGGGCAGCCTCGCACTGGCGATCCTGATGATCCCGGTCGTGGTCCGGTCCACCGAGGAGATGCTCAAGCTCGTCCCGAACGAGCTGCGCGAGGCCTCGTACGCACTCGGCGTGCCGAAGTGGAAGACCATCCTGCGGATCGTCCTCCCCACCGCGATCGGCGGCATCACCACCGGCGTGATGCTCGCGGTCGCCCGCATCACGGGCGAGACCGCCCCGGTGATGATGCTGGTGTTCGGCGCCGACGCCATCAACACCAACCCGTTCGACGGACCGCAGCAGTCCCTGCCGATGTACATCTGGCAGCAGTACTCGATGGTCAACAACGACTACGGCTACGCCCGTGCCTGGGGTGCCGCGCTGGTGCTGATCGCCTTCGTGATGGGGCTGAACCTCATCGCCCGGGGCATCGCACGCTGGCGCTCGCCCAAGGGCGGACACTGAGCGACCGACTGACGTACGAAGACAGACGAGAGAAGCAACGATCATGGCCAAGCGCATCGACGTCAGCGGACTGTCGGCCTACTACGGCACCACCAAGGCCATCGAGGACATCTCGATGAGCATCGAACCCCGCTCGGTGACCGCCTTCATCGGCCCGTCCGGCTGCGGCAAGTCCACCTTCCTGCGCACCCTCAACCGGATGCACGAGGTGATCCCGGGCGCCCGGGTCGAGGGCAAGGTCCTCCTGGACGACGAGAACCTGTACGCCTCCAACGTCGACCCGGTCGCCGTGCGCCGCTCGGTCGGCATGGTCTTCCAGCGTCCGAACCCGTTCCCGACCATGTCGATCTACGACAACGTGGTCGCCGGGCTCAAGCTCGCGGGCGTGAAGAAGAAGGCCGTCCTGGACGAGGTGGTGGAGCGCTCGCTGAAGGGCGCCAACCTCTGGAAGGAGGTCCACAACCGGCTGAACAAGCCGGGCGCCGGCCTCTCCGGCGGTCAGCAGCAGCGCTTGTGCATCGCCCGCGCCATCGCGGTCGAGCCGCAGGTCCTGCTGATGGACGAGCCCTGCTCCGCGCTCGACCCGATCTCCACCCTCGCCATCGAGGACCTGATCGGCGAGCTGAAGTCGCAGTTCACCATCGTCATCGTGACCCACAACATGCAGCAGGCGGCCCGCGTCAGCGACCGCACCGCCTTCTTCAACCTGGCCGGCGTGGGCCAGCCGGGCAAGCTGATCGAGCTGGACGACACCCAGCGGATCTTCTCCAACCCGTCGGTCCAGGCGACCGAGGACTACATCTCCGGCCGCTTCGGCTAAGCCGGACCCCAGCTGTCCCGCGGTGCTGCATGGCGGTGCCGCCGCGGGACATGAAGAAGGGCCCGCCCCCGAGATGTGGGGGCGGGCCCTGCTGTGTCGTCCGTCCGTTCGCCGCCGGCCCGCGGCGGCGAACGGGCCGTCCGGGCCTCAGCCCCAGAACAGGTGGACGAACCAGTACATCAGCGCTGCGACGATGGCGGCCGCCGGCATCGTGATGAACCAGCCGAGCACGATGTTCTTCGCGACGCCCCAGCGCACCGCGCGGATCCGCTTGGTGGCCCCCACACCCATGATCGCCGCGGTGATGACGTGGGTGGTGGAGATCGGCGCCTTGAAGACGAACGACGTGATGTACATGATCACCGAGGAGGTGGCCTCGGCCGCGAAGCCCTGCGGCGGGTCCAGCTCGATGATCTTGCGGCCGAGCGTCCGCATGATCCGCCAGCCGCCCGCGTAGGTGCCCAGCGAGAGCATGGTCGCGCAGGAGATCTTCACCCAGACCGGGATGTCGCCGGTGGTCTGGTGGCCGGAGATGGTGAGCGCCATCACCACGATGCCCATGGTCTTCTGCGCGTCCTGCAGACCGTGCGCCAGCGCCATCGCGGCGGCCGAGGCGGTCTGGGCGACCCGGAAGTTGCGCTTGGCGCGGTGCGGGTTGGCCCGGCGGAAGATCCACAGGATCGCCAGCATCGCCAGGAAGCCGCCGATCAGGCCGACCACCGGCGAGACGATCATCGGAATGACGATCTTGTCGAGGACCCCGCTCCAGATCACCCCGACGCCGCCGGCCAGTGCCGCGCCCACCATGCCGCCGAACAGCGCGTGCGAGGAGGAGGACGGCAGGCCGAAGTACCAGGTGATCAGGTTCCAGGCGATCGCGCCGACCAGGGCGGCGAACAGGATCGCCATCCCCTGGTTGCCGGAGGGCGTCTCGATGATCCCCTTCGAGACGGTGTGCGCCACCCCGCTGCCCAGGAAGGCACCGGCCAGGTTCATCACCGCGGCCATCGCGAGCGCGGCCCTGGGGGTGAGCGCCCGGGTGGAGACCGACGTGGCGATCGCGTTGGCCGAGTCGTGGAAGCCGTTGGTGTAGGTGAAGAAGAACGCAACGCCGATGACGGCGATGAGTGCTGCCATGTCCACGGGGGTCAGGACTCCTTGACCGCGATGGTCTCCACCGTGTTGGCGACGTGCTCGAACGCGTCCGCCGCCTCCTCAAGGACGTCCACGACCTGCTTGAGCTTCAGCACCTCGATGGCGTCGTACTGGCCGGAGAACAGGTGGGCGAGCAGCTTGCGGTGGATCTGGTCGGCCTGGTTCTCCAGCCGGTTGACCTCGATCCAGTACTCGGTGAGGTTCGACATGCTGCGCAGGTTCGGCATCGCCTCGGCGGTCAGCTCGGCGGCCCGGGCCAGCACCTCGATCTGCTGCTCGATCCCCTTCGGCAGCGTCTGGATGTCATAGAGGACGACCAGGTCGACGGCCTCCTCCATGAAGTCCATGATGTCGTCCAGCGACGAGGCGAGGCTGTAGATGTCCTCGCGGTCGAAGGGCGTGATGAAGGAGGAGTTCAGCTGGTGGAAGACGGCATGGGTGGTGTCGTCCCCGGCGTGCTCGGCGGCGCGCATGCGCTCGACGATCTCCGCGCGGGCCGACACGTCTGATCCCAGCAGTTCCAGCAGGAGCTTCGATCCGACGACGAGGTTCTCCGCGGCGGCGGCGAACATGTCGTAGAAGCTCGTCTCCTTCGGGGTCAGGCTAAAACGCACGGAAATCTCCGATGTGCGGGGTAGGGACTGAACGATGCTAGGTGCAACCAAGCGCAATCGCGCAAACGGGTGGCAAGGAGGGAGGCGGATCCTCCCCTTCCGTTCGGCTGCCGCGCCGGTCGCCCCGGACCGCACAGCCACGTGCGGACATCAGCCACAGTCTGACGGAACCTCGACCGGATTGTCCCGGTCGTGCGCGCGCGGGACCGGGCGCCGCTCAGACGGGTGAACCGCGCGGGGCCCCCTACCAGGCCCTTCGGCACATGCCGGGTGGGCCGTCGGAACACCGCGGAAGGCCCCGGTGTTGGACACTGGTGGCCGACGCAGCCACCAGGCACTCAGACGAAGGCGGGCCGATGACCACGACGCAAGCGCGCACCGAGCCGGACCACGCGCACGGGACCGACCCGCAGGCCGGCACCCCCGCCGTACCCGCGGCCGCCGCAGGACATCAGGGCGGGCACGGCCCGCACGGGTACAGCGCCCAGAAGGACGCCCACCTGAAGCGACTGCGCCGGATCGAGGGCCAGATCCGCGGCCTCCAGCGCATGGTCGACGAGGACGTCTACTGCATCGACGTGCTCACCCAGGTCTCGGCCAGTACCAAGGCCCTGCAGTCCTTCGCGCTCTCGCTGTTGGAGGAGCACCTGCGGCACTGCGTCGCCGCGGCCGCCGAGCAGGGCGGCGTCGAGCTGGACGCCAAGGTCGCGGAGGCCTCGGCCGCGATCGGTCGACTGCTGCGCAGCTGAGCCCCCGGGCCGTCCGCTAGTCGCCCTCCCGCTGACCCTGGCCCGGGTCCACCCGGTCCAGCAGCACCTCGTCGATCCGCTCGGTCGGCAGTCGGTCACCGCTGCTGGCCGTCGCGGCGATCATCAGCTCGCCGGCCAGCTCGATCTCGTCGAGGGCCGCGTCGTCGTGGCCGCCGCTGCGGTCGCCCGTGGACGACACCACCTGCACCACCCCTTCAGTGCCTCGCCAGCCCGGGCGGCAGCCACCCGACCTCCAGCCTAGGCACTCCGGGGCCCGTCCACATGGCACGGACGGGCCATCTCGGCGCCGCCGAAACGGGTGGCCGTCGCTCCCCGGACGGTCACCCGCTCCGGCGGCGCCCCGTCTCGCCCCGGCGCCGGAGCACTGCCCCGACGGACCCAGGGCGTGTCTGACGATTCCCGCCGGGCGCGCGACGTCGGGGCACGCACCTCGCCGCGTTGTCGTCGGTCGCCGGCGGCGCCCAGCCTTCGGCCGGGAGGTGCCCCCGTCCTCCGCCTTGCGATGCCCGTACCCCAACGCCGCACGCCGATCCGACGCGAATTGTCGGAAACACCCTATTTCGGGCTCTCCGAGGGCTTCATCTGGTAGATGTCCGAGGTCGACGGCTCGGCCGCCTCGACCGGCTTGCCGAAGTCCGACAGCGAGGTCGTCGAGGTCACCTTCACCTGGTCCTTGGCCTCCTTCGACCCGGCGACCCCGGCGAAGGTGAACACCTCGACCACCTTGTGCAGCCGGCCCTGGTCGTCCAGCCAGGCGTCGTACGGGACCTCCTTCACGGTGAAGGTCTGACCGCCCGTCCGCAGGCCGTCCCCGCCCCGACCGCCGGTCGCGTCGGCCGCCTTGGCCAGGTCCAGGGTGCCGCGGTAGTGGTGCAGCGAGGCGCCGCCGACGGTCTCGGTGCCGACCAGGTCGGCCTTCTGAACCCCGCGCAGCGCCCCCGCCGCCGAGGCCGGGTCGGTGGCGCCGCTGCTGACCAGGTTGCCGTCCGGCAGCTGGCGCACGTCCAGCTTGACCCACTTGCCCGCGGGCACCTTCGCGCCGCTGTTCTGCAGGTAGACGGTGCCCGGCAGGACCACCTCGACGATTTTCCCGGTGGTCGCCGCCCCCGGCGGCACCTGGACCTCCAGCCGGCCGATCCGTTTCACGTAGTCGTAGCCTCCGGTCCCGGTGAAGGATGCCTTCTTCTCCGCGGACTCGGTGACCAACTCCGTGGCGGTGTGCGCGGCGCCGGTGCGGCCGGTGATGTCGGCGGCGTTGCGCACCGCCGTCAGCGGGTCGCCGGCCAGCTGGTCCGGGACGCCCGCCCCCCGGTCGGAGGAGCCGCCGCCGGAGTGGCCCGAACACCCGGCGGCTCCCACGGCCAGGACGGCGGCGAGCAGGGCGGCCCAGGCCGCCGAGCGCGGGTGCGGCCCCGGACGGCGCGCCGGCCGCCCGGTTCGCTGCTGGTCGGTCATCTTCATCCTCGCGACAACCCCCTCGGGCCCGACTGCCCTGCCGGGACACCACCGGGTGGGCAGAGCTCTTTCCGGGCAAACGAGTTGAGCGGCGAACGGTTACGGGGTCCGGAAAACCGGGGGGCGTCGCGCGCGGGGCATCCGGGGCGTTACGGTGAACGACGTGCGCAGTGAGCTGCCGGTGGCCCCCGGCACCACCCGGATGCCCGAGCACCGTGTCGCGATCAGCGAACGCGGTTCCTTCGCCTTCGCGACCTGCAGCTGCGGCTGGTACTCCGCGGCCCGCCGCTCGCGCGACCTGGCCCGCCGTGAGGGAGCCGGGCACCTCGCCGAGTACGGCGCCGGCGAGTCGGACTAGACCTCTCCCCGGAACCGATTCCTGCGGCCCTCAGGCCGCCAGGTCGGACTCCGGCGGCTGCTCCTCGGAACGCACCGCCCCACGCCCGCGCCGACGGCCGCGCGGGGCCGCGCCGCGGGCCGTGCCGCCGCGCTCCGGCGCCCGGATCAGCGGGGCGACGGCCGTCCGGCTCAGCGCGTGGCAGAACGGGACCAGCACCGCCATCGCGATCGGTGCCAGCAGCAGCACCACGGCGACGGCCAGCGCGAAGCCGCCGATCACGTCGGTCGGGTAGTGGACGCCCATGAACATCCGGCAGAAGCCCTGCAGCAGGGCCAGGCCCCCGGCGATCCAGCCCAGCTTCCGGTTCACCAGGAACAGCGCCACCGCGACGGCCATCGTCATGGTCGAGTGGTCGCTGACGAAGGAGTGGGTGCCGGCCTTGCCGTCCACCAGCACCAGCAGCCCGGGGTGGTCGACGAAGGGCCGCGGCCGGTCCACGATCGCGGCGATCGGCAGGTTGGCCAACTCGGCGACGGCGGTCGAGAGCGGCACCCAGAGCAGCCCGGCGATCGCCACCGGCGCGTCCGGACGGCGTCTCGCCTGCAGCCAGGCCACCAGCCCGAGCATGGCGAGGCCGATCAGGATGCCGTACTCGCCCACCCAGGAGACCAGGTGGTCGAGCCACCGCGGGGAACTCTTGGCCAGGCCGTTGACGGCGTACAGCAGGCCGAGGTCGGGGTTGGTCGTGTCGGCAAGCGGCGTCGACACGCCGCACCTCCTTCTGGTCCGCAGCACCTGTTCGTTCCGGCCGGGGCCCGCCCGGCGCGGAAAGCTGACGAGGGGCCACCGGACCCAACGTCATCGCCGGGGCACAGCGTTCCACGGAAACGCGCGGTTATGGAAACTTGACTCAGCGTCCACAGGGCGCACACAGGTCGACGGCCGGCTCAGCCGCCCCCGACCGGGAGGCCGGGCCCGGTCGGAGCGGGCGGGGCGGCCACGGCGGGACGGGCGGGGGAGGGCTGGCCCGTGGCGTCCGCCGGGGCGGCCGTGGGCGCGGCGGGGGCCGTGCTGCCAGGGCGGCTCGGGGCGTTGACCGCGCCGTTGTCGTTGCGGGTCGGCAGCGCCTGGGCACCGTCCGAGGTGACCCGGGTCGCGCCGATGTACTCCCGGGTGTCGATCTTGTCGTAGCGGATCACCGCCCCGGTGTGCGGCGCGTTGATCATGTAGCCGCCGCCCACGTAGATCCCGACGTGGTGGATGCTGCGCGGATCGCTCAGGTCCGTCGCGAAGAACACCAGGTCCCCCGGTCGCAGCTGATCGCGCGACGGGTGCGGGCCGGCGTACCACTGGTCGTTGGCCACTCGGGGCAGGTTGATGCCCACGGTCTCGTATGCGGCCTTGCTGAGCCCGGAACAGTCGAACCGCCCGTTCTGCGAGGGCAGGCCGTCACCGCCCCACAGGTACGGCGTACCGAGCTTGGTCTGCGCGAAGTAGATCGCGGCGGCCGACTGCGCGGACACCTCCAGCGGGGCGGTCGGCGCGGTGAAACTGCGCGCCATCGCCTGGATGTTCCGCACGTAGCCCTGGGTCTCCTTGTACGGCGGGATGCCCCTGTTCTTCGTCACCGCGTACGGGCCGGCGTTGTAGGCGGCCAGCATGTTGGCCTGCGGGTCGCCCGGTACGCCGGCGACGTCCTTGGCGAGCGCACAGTCGTAGACCGCCGCCGAGGCGATCGCGTCGTACGGGTTCCAGACGTCCTTCTTGCCGTCCCCGTCACCGTCCGTGGCGTACATCGGCCAGGTGTCCGGCATGAACTGCGCCATTCCCTGCGCCCCGACGCCGGATTGGGCCTTCGGGTCGAAACCGCTTTCCTGGTACAGCTGCGCCGCGAGCATCGGCGGGGAGATCTCCGGGCAGAGCGATCCCCACTTCTGGATCGCGTCCTGGTAAGCGGCCGGAACGGTTCCCGGAGAGAGGGTGGAACGATTCGCCGACTGCTGCGGCGTCCCACTTGCCGCATACGTCCCCATCGTCACCAGGCCGATGAACCCGAACGCGACAACTCCCGCGGCGACGGCGGCCGTACCGGCCCTCCGGAGTACCATCAGCACCATCCCGACGAATCGTCAGTCGAAGTGTCCCGGAAGGCGTTGCTCACCGCAATCATCAGAGATACAAGGAGTGAGCGCTATCCTTCGTACGGTGGACATCCTCGCGTACGTGTCCGATGCCTCACGACCAATCCGCGAGAAGTAGCCAAGTCGACATCAGATCCGGCCAAGAATAGGTTCCGACCCTTCGCGCGGGCGGGGTCCGGGCCCTTGAATTTGCCTGATCGGGCGGTGAGATGGAAATGAACCTGAGCAGCGTGCACACCTATGCGGTCGGCCACCTGGCCGATGACCCACCCAAGAAGCCGAACATCGACACCATCATCGGCGGAATCGCCCCGGACTGGGGGCCGTTCGCGAGCCTCGGCTCGGAGGCCCGGGTGATGGTCGAGGTCATCATGGCCGTCGCCATCCTCGTCTGCCTCGGCCTCGCGGTCTGGGGTGCCGCCAAACAGCGGATCGGTGCGACCGCGATGCGCGACAGCTTCGGCGCCGAACAGGGCAAGGGGCTGATCATTGCCGGGCTGACCGGCGTGTTCATCATTGGATCACTCGGCACTCTGTTCACCATTGTCTACGGCATGGCGATCTGACGATCGGACAGCAGTGACCCGGCCCGCCTGAGGACAGGTCCCCGCCCGTACCTTCCCAGTGGCCGACCCGCCCAGGAGTCCACCCCCCCGTTCCCACCCTCCGTCCGCGCCCGCCCCCGGGCGGAGGGCCCCCGGAGCCGCCCGCGGCTCCCCGCACCAGGAGGGCCGCCGTGCCGTTGTCCGACGACCAGCCGCACACCCGTACGCGGCTGCCGATCGGCGAACAGCCCTCCTCCCCGCCGACCCTCGGTCAGTCGCGCCCGCTGCGCGCACTGCTGACCGTTCTCGTGGTCGTCACCCTGCTCGTGGTCGCCATCTCCATCGCCAACCGCGGCAGACCCGACCCCGGCAGCGGCGGCAGCTCCGCCGACCGCGCCGCCCCCAGCGCCTCCTCGGGCGCCGGCCCGGCCGCCAGCGGCGACCAGCCCGTCGGCACCACAGCCAACGGCATCGCGTCCGGCTTCCCGCACACCGAGCAGGGCGCCCAGTCCGCCGCCACCAACTACGCGGTGGCGATCGGCTCCGCGGACATGTTCCGCGCCGACAGCCGCCACACCATCGTCGCGACCATCGCCGACCCGGGCGCGGTGGGCGCGCTGCAGGGACGGCTGGACCAGGGCTTCGGCGGCGACACCGCCGCCCGCTACGGCCTCGACGCCCAGGGCCGGGCCCCCAAGGGCCTCACCTTCGTCAGCCGCACCGTCCCGGTCGGCACCAAGTCGACGGGTTACAACGACGGGGACGCCAAGGTCGAGGTGTGGTGCACCGGCCTCACCGGCCTCGCCGGCGAACGTTCCGTCCAGCCGGTGACCGCGAACTGGTTCACCCTCACGCTCTCGCTCCACTGGGCGGGCAGCGACTGGAAGCTCACCGACTTCACCAGCAGGCAGGGCCCCGCGCCGATGCCGGGGGACCAGCAGGCCGCCACCGCCGAGGAGATCACCGGCGCCGTCCAGCAGTTCGGGGGGTTCCGCTATGCCCGTTGACCAGACCTCACGCCGGTCCACCGCACGCCGCGCAGGCACTGTGGCCGGTGTGTTGGCCACGCTTCAGGTGGCGGCGATGCTGGCGGCCCAGCGGGTGTTCGCCGAGCCGTCGCCGACGCCGACACCCACCGGTACGGCGAACCCCAACTGCCCTGACCTGCCGATCTCGGGGAACGGTATCCTCTGCGTCGACAAGCCCGGCGGCGGCTCGCTGCCCGGCGGCGGCACCGTCAACAACGTGACCGATCCGCTCGGCTCGCTCGCCAAGGGTTGTGCCCAGGCGGCGGCGTGGGTGGTGCGGAAGCTGTCGGGGGCGATCGACGGGACGACGCAGGTGGACTTCACCAATGCGTCGTTCCTGCAGCAGTACGCCGTGGTGTTCGCGGTGTCGACGGTGATCACGCTGGTGCTGTGGCTGCTGGCGGTGACCAAGCGGGCGGTGCGCGGGGCACCGTTGACGACGGCGATCTCGGAGGCGATCGGCTTCCTGTGGCTGACCGTGGTGGCCTCCGCGTTCACGCCGCTGATCCTGTACACCGTGGTGAGCGTGACGGACGGGCTGACCAAGGCGATCGCGGTCGGCACGAAGTCGGACACCGGGACGTACCTGGGCGGGTTCGCCGACACCCTGGAGAAGGGGGACGTCGGCGGCGGCCCGCTGATCCTGGTGATCGTGTCGCTGGTCGCGGTGCTGGCGGCGGCGGTGCTCTGGATCGAGCTGGTGATCCGGGCGGCCATGCTGTACGTGGGCGCGCTGCTGGGGACGGCGGTGTACGCGGGGCTGGTGGACCGGCAGCTGTGGAAGCACGTGCGCCGGTGGGCGGGGATGATGCTGGCGGTGGATCTGGCGAAGCCGATCATCGTGATCATCCTGGGTCTGGCGGGTGCGGTGGCGACCGGCGCCGGGGCCAACGACGACTTCTCCCGGGTGCTGTCCGGGCTGGCGATCCTGTTCCTGTCGATCTTCGCGAGCGCCGCGGTGTACCGCTTCGTCCCGACCTTCGGCGACGAGATGCTGAACATGCGTCGGGCCCGGGCCAGTGCCGTGCAGGCCGGCTCGGCGATGATCAACGGCACCGCGAACCTGATGAAGCAGGGCATCACCACCCACGGCGACCGCGGTCCGCAGGCGGCCGGCGCGGGTGGCGGCGGTGCGGGCGGCGGTTCGGTCGCGCCGGGCATCGCCGCGCACGCCGGCCGGACGCCGACGCCACCCGCGCAGGCCGGGCCGCCGCAGGCTCCGGTTCCGATCCGCGACAGCAATCCAGCGAAGGGAGGGTGACGGGTAAGTGAGCAGCGAACCGCTCGGCCAGTACGGTGCCCAGTACGCCCAGCCGTACGTGCACCAGCGCCGCACCTACCTGATCGGCAAGGCCCGCCCGAACGCGCCGATCGGCCGGAACCGGGAGTCCGGCGAGATCCTGCTGATCATCTTCGGGGCGTTCCTCGGCATGCTCTGGGGTCTGCTGATGCCGATCCTGGGGCTGCGGATCGCCGGTCTGATCGGCCTGCCCACGCTGGCCATCGCGGCGGTCTACGTGCCGTACCGCAAGCGGACGTTCTACAAGTGGGTGGAGATCAACCGCACCTACCGCCGGACGGTCCGCAGCGGGCGCGCGGTGTGGCGGTCGGACGCGATGGACGCGGGCACCCGGATGGACGGCCGTGAGGTGGAGATCGGCCCGCCGCCCGGAGTGGGGCGGCTGCGCTGGCTGACCGCGCCGTTCGGGCCGGACGAGGTCGGGGTGCTGATGCACCTGGAGCGGCGGACGGTGACGGCCGCGATCGAGATCGAGGGCCCGGGTGTGGGCCTGCGCGACTCGGAGGACCAGGAGGCGCTGGTCGACCGCTTCGGCACGCTGCTGAAGCACGTCGCCAACGGCGACGGCTTCGTGACCCGGCTGCAGATCCTGGCCCGCACCCTGCCGGCCGACCCTGACGCGCACGCCAAGGACGTCGAGCGGCGCGGCGACCACGACGCCCCGCGCTGGCTGAAGGAGTCGTACGACCAGCTGCAGTCGATGGTGTCGACCTCCTCGGAGCAGCACCGGGCGTACCTGGTGGCCTGCATGCACTACACCCGTGACCTGGCCGCCGAGGCGCACGCGATGGGACGCACCGCCACCGGCGGGCGGGCCCGGGACGACGACGGGCTGGCGGCCGTGATGGCCCGCGAGCTGACCGACATCTGCGCCCGGCTGGCCGAGGCGGACATCCGGGTGCGCCAGCCGCTGGGCCAGGCCCGGCTCTCCTCGCTGCTGCACTCGATGTACGACCCGGACCACCCGATCGACCACATCCAGGCGATGTCCCGGCGCAACGCCTGGCCGGCCGAGCTGGACGCGACCCACCCGCAGTACCTGAGCGCGAAGACCCGCGAGTCGGCGACCCGGGAGCCGTGGTGCCACGCCACCGCGTGGATCAAGGAGTGGCCGCTCACCCCGGTGGGCGTCAACTTCCTGGCGCCGCTGCTGGTGCACACCCCGGATGTGATCCGCACGGTCGCGGTGACGATGGACCTGGAGCCCACCGACGTCGCGATCGAGCGGATGCTGACCGAGAAGACCAACGACGAGGCGGAGGCCAGCCGCGCGGCCAAGATGAACCGCACGGTCGACCCGCGCGACCTGGCCCACACCGGCCGGGTGGACCAGCGCGGTGACGACCTGGCCTCCGGCGCGGCCGGGGTGAACCTGGTCGGCTACATCACGGTCTCCTCGCGCAACCCGGACGCGCTGGCCCGCGACAAGCGGACCATCCGGGCCTCGGCCGGCAAGAGCTACCTCAAGCTGGAGTGGTGCGACCGCGAGCACCACCGGGCCTTCGTCAACACCCTGCCGTTCGCCACCGGCATCCGCCGCTGACCGCCACGCTCGTCCACCCACTGCGCCGTTCCACCCACCGCGCTCGTCCACCCCTACCGCTGGCACCAGGAGGCCGCCCATGGCGCTCGGCAACCTCACCGACGCGTTCACCAGCCTGATGTTCGGCAAGGTGGAGACCACCCGGCTGCCGGTGCGCACCTCCACCGGCCAGGCGCAGGCCGTCTACCTGCCCACGGCCGCACCGGGGTTGGGTGATTCGGGCGTGATCATCGGGCGTGAGGTGTACAGCGGCAAGGGGTACGTGTACGACCCCTTCCAGCTGTACGGGCAGCAGCTGCCGGCCCCGCACTGGCTGGTGCTGGGCGAGTCCGGCAACGGCAAGTCGGCGCTGGAGAAGACGTACGTGCTGCGGCAGTTGAGGTTCCGCGACCGCCAGGTCGTGGTGCTCGACGCGCAGGGTGAGGACGGCGTCGGCGAGTGGAACCTGATCGCCAACGCGCTGGGCATAAAGCCGATCCGGCTGGACCCGATGGCGGCCCGGGACGGCGGGGTGAAGCTCAACCCGCTGGACCCGGCGATCACCCAGACCGGTCAGCTGTCGCTGCTGCGCACCATCGTCGAGGTGGCGATGGGGCGCGGCCTGGAGGAGCGGGCCGGGTTCGCGCTGAAGGCCGCGCACGCCCATGTGGCGGCCTCGGTGAAGGATCGTCAGCCGGTGCTGGACGACATCATCGACACCCTGCGCAACCCCGACCTGTCCTCGGTGGAGTCGCTGGGCGTGGCGGTGGACGAGGTGCAGTCCTGGGGCCTGGACGTGGCGCTGGTGCTGGACCGGCTGGTCGACGGCGACCTGCGCGGCATGTTCGACGGGCCGACCACCGAGGGCATCGACCTGGACGCGCCGCTGATCGTCTTCGACCTCTCGCACATCGACCGCAACTCGATCGCGATGCCGATCCTGATGGCGATCGTCGGGGTGTGGCTGGAGCACACCTGGATCCGGCCGGACCGGAAGAAGCGCATCTTCCTGGTCGAGGAGGCCTGGCACATCATCAACAGCCCGTTCGTGGCCCAACTGTTCCAGCGGCTGCTGAAGTTCGGCCGACGGCTCGGGCTCTCCTTCGTCGCGGTGGTGCACCACCTGTCGGACGTGGTGGACGGCGCGGCGGCCAGGGAGGCCTCGGCGATCCTGAAGATGGCCTCCACCCGGACGATCTACATGCAGAAGGCCGAGGAGGCGCGGGCCACCGGCCGGGTGCTGGGCCTGCCGCGCTGGGCGGTGGAGATCATCCCGACCCTGTCGCCGGGCATCGCGGTCTGGGACGTCAACGGCAACGTCCAGGTGGTCAAACACATCATCACCGAGACCGAGCGGCCGCTGGTGTACACCGACCGCGCGATGACCGAGGACGCGGTGGCCGAACGGGTGCGGGCCGAACGGCAGTTGGCGGCCGAGCCGGGGGTCTGACCGGCGGTCGGGCCGGGAGTCGGGGCGGTTCCTCCGTAGTCCGCGCACCGCTCGGACGACGACGGTTCGTCAGTAGGTAATCCTCTTGTGACGTCCGACGCCCTGACAGCTACGCGCGTTGAGCCTAGGCTGCACACGCACAACACATGCCCGAACGCCCGGTGCTGTCCGCCGCCGGTGCTCCTCCGAGGTGCAGGGGACCTTCATGCTCACCGTCAGATCACGACGGACGGCGCTCGCCGTCGTCGCCGCCGCAGGTCTGTTCGGCACGGTCGCCGTGCCGACGGCCGCCCAGGCCGCCGACGCCAACGCCAAGCGTCACAAGACCGTCAACCTCCAGCTGCTGGCGATCAACGACTTCCACGGCAACCTGGAGCCCCCGGCCGGGTCCTCCGGCACGATCAAGGAGACCGACCCGGCCACCGGTCAGGTCGTCTCGACCCCGGCCGGCGGCATCGAGTACCTGGCCACCGAGCTGCGCCAGGCCCGGATCCCGGCCGACGACTCGATCACCGTCGCGGCCGGCGACATCGTCGGGGCCAGCCCGCTGACCTCGGCGCTGTTCCACGACGAGCCGACCATCGAGGCGATGGACAAGCTCGGCCTGGACGTCACCTCGGTGGGCAACCACGAGTTCGACCAGGGCGCGGCCGAGCTGCTGCGCAAGCAGGAGGGCGGCTGCCACCCGACCGACGGCTGCTACGAGCCCGGTCGCACCTTCAAGGGCGCCAACTTCAACTACCTGTCGGCCAACGTCACCGACGAGCAGACCGGCAAGCCGCTGCTGCCCCCGTACTGGGTGACCAAGTCGCAGGGCGTGAAGATCGGCTTCATCGGTGTCACCCTGGAGGGCACGCCGAACATCGTGACCGCCGAGGGCGTCAAGGGCCTGAAGTTCGCCGACGAGGTCACCACGATCAACAAGTACGCCGCGGAGCTGAAGTCCAAGGGCGTCAACTCGATCGTCGCGCTGATCCACGAGGGCGGCTACCCGGCCAGCAGCGTCTACAACTACGACTGCGGCCCGGCCGGCCAGGGCGTCTCCGGGCCGATCGTCGACATCGCCAAGAAGATCGACCCGTCGGTCGGCGCGATCATCACCGGCCACACCCACAACTCGTACGCCTGCACCATCCCCGACCCCAACGGCGTGCCGCGCTCGGTGACCAGTGCCGCCTCCTTCGGCCGGCTGTTCACCGAGATCGACATGAAGCTGGACAAGACCACCGGCGAGATCGTGCGCCCCTCGGTCAAGGCCGAGAACCACGTGGTGCGCCGCACGGTCGAGAAGGCTCCGGACATGACGGAGCTGATCAGCCACTACGCCAAGCTGGCCGCCCCGATCGCCAACCGGCCGATCGGTTACATCTCCTCGGACATCAACGGCCGCGGCAGCGGCGACCTGGAGAAGCCGCTCGGCGACCTGATCGCCGACGCGCAGCTGGAGGGGCTCGCCCCGGCCGCCAAGGGCGGGGCCCAGGTCGCCTTCATGAACCCCGGCGGCATCCGCTCCGACCTGGTCTACAAGGCCTCGGGCAGTGAGGGCGACGGCGTGGTGACCTACGGCGAGGCGTTCACCGTCCAGCCGTTCACCAACATGATGCAGGTCAAGACGCTGACCGGCGCCCAGCTCGTCCAGCTGCTCCAGCAGCAGGTGAGCGGCCTCAACGACGCCGCACCGAAGGTCCTCCAGGCCTCCTCGAACCTGCACTACACCCTGGACATGCGCAAGACCGGCGCGGACCGGGTCGTCGTCGACTCGATCCGGCTGAACGGCGCGCCGGTCGACCCGGCCGGCAAGTACCGGGTCGCGGCCAACGAGTTCCTGGCCGGCGGCGGCGACGGCTTCCCGGCCTTCGCGGCCGGCACCGACAAGCTCGTCGGCGTCTCCGACCTGGACGTCTTCACGGCCTACCTGGCGGGCCACAGCTCGGCGGCCTCGCCGCTGAAGCCGCCGGCGCAGGACCGGATCAAGGTCCTCGGCCCGGGCAGCGACATCGACTGACTGTGAGCCGATCCTGAGGGACGGGCGGGGCGCTGTCGGGGCGCCCCGCCCGTCCTGTTTCCGCTATTCGGGCGCCGGCCCGCCGGGCAGCCGCACGGTGGCCAGCGCGCCGGGGCCGCCGTCCCCGGCCGGGCCCAGGGTGACCTCGCCGCCCGCCTCCCGGACGCTCTGCGCGACGATCGACAACCCGAGGCCGGAGCCCGGCAGTTGGCGTGAGGAGGGGGAGCGCCAGAACCGGTCGAAGACGTACTGCAACTCGTCCGGCGGGATGCCGGGGCCGTGGTCGCGGACGGTCAACACGCCCTGCTGGAGCCCTACTTCGATGGTGCCGCCGGGCGGGCTGTACTTGACCGCGTTGTCCAGCAGGTTGATCACGGCCCGCTCCAGCCCGGCCGCGTCGCCGTGCACGTACCAGGGCTCGGCGCTCGTCTCGAAGACCAGCCCCGGCCCGCGCAGCTTGGCCCGTTCGAGGGCCCGCCCGGCGATCTCGTGCAGTGCGACGACGGTCAGGTTCGGGCCGGTCTTGGGCGAGTCGGGGCGGGAGAGCTGGAGCAGGTCGCCGATCAGGACGGTGAGTTCCTGCATCTGCGCCTTCATGTTGCCGAGCAGCTTGGTCTTGGTCGCCGGGGGCAGCGGGCGACCGGTGTCGTTGCTGCGGATCAGCAGGTCCACGTTGGTGCGCAGCGAGGTGAGCGGGGTCCGGAGCTCGTGGCCCGCGTCGGCGATCAGCCGGGTCTGCCGCTCACGGGAGTTGGCGAGGGCGGTGCTCATCGAGTTGAAGGAGGTGGACAGGCGGGCGATCTCGTCGTCCCCGTGCACGGGGATGGTGGTGCCGACCTCCTCGGTCCGGGCGATGTGCTCGACGGCGTCGGTGAGTTGGTCGACGGGCTTGAGGGAGGAGTGGGCCACCAGACGCCCGGCGACGGCGGCCAGGAGGATGCCGCCGAGGGAGACGGCGCCGAGGAGGATGGCGAGGCCCTGGAGGGAGTCCTCAATGGGCTGGGTGGGGGTGGCGACCATCACGACGACAGGTGTCGTGAAGTTGTGGCTGGCGGTCAGCCGAATCATCGCGGGTTCACCGTTGGTGTATCGCCCGTTCCGGATGGTCGACTGTCCGGGCTTGAGTCGGAGGGCGGCGAGGTCGTCCGGCTTGGTCACGATCGCCTTGGTCGCCCCTGGGGGCAGGCAGGTTCCTGCGGCCGAGAGGAACTGGGTGTCCCGGGGGACGGCCCCGCTGATCTCCGGCATGCTGCCGCCGCGCTGGTGCTCCAGCGCGTCCTCCGGGGTGGGGTAGCAGCTGAGGCTACGTACGCCGCCCGCGGCCGGGGGCGCGGACGCCAGATCCGTCCGCACCTGGCCGTACAACTGCTTCTCCACGATGAACCAGCACGCCAGCGCCGACATCGCGATCGCGACCGCCACCGCGGCCGCGCTGAGGAAGGTGAGGCGGCCGCGCAGCGAGCGTGAGCGGAGCCAGTGGACGACGCGCTTGCGGCGGCCGGGCGCGCGGGGCGGAGCCAGCGGCGGAGGCGGGACAGTGCTCATGCGCCCGCCTCGCTTCGCTCGGCAGGGGCATGCGCCCATGCGCCCCTTTTGAAGGCTCGCTCGCTCACGCGCTCGCGCCGGCGGCCGGGCGCAGGGCGTAGCCGACGCCTCGTACGGTCTGGATGAGGCGCGGCATGCCGCCCTGCTCGGTCTTGCGACGCAGGTACATCACGTACACGTCCAGGGAGTTGGAGGAGGGCTCGAAGTCGAAGCCCCAGACCGCCTTGAGGATCTGTTCGCGGGTGAGGACCTGGCGGGGGTGGGAGAGGAACATCTCGAGCAGCATGAACTCGGTGCGGGTGAGTTCGACCGGCTTGCCGGCGCGGGTGACCTCACGGGTGGCGGTGTTCATCCGCAGGTCGGCGAAGGCGAGCACCTCGCTCTCGTCCTCGGCGGCGGCGCGGGCGGCGGCCTCGGCGGCGAGGGCGTTGCGGCGCAGCAGGGCGCGGACGCGGGCGAGCAGTTCGTCGAGTTCGAAGGGCTTGGCGAGGTAGTCGTCGGCGCCGACGTCGAGGCCGGTGACGCGGTCGCCGACGGCGTCGCGGGCGGTGAGCATCAGCACCGGGACGGCGTCGCCGCGGGAACGCATCCGGCGGACGGCGGTGAGGCCGTCCATCCGGGGCATCATGATGTCCAGCAGGACGAGGTCGGGCTTGTCGCGCTCGACGGACTCCAGTGCCTCGTAGCCGTCGGTGGCGGTGGTGACCTCGTAGCCCTCGAAGGCGAGGCTGCTCTCCAGGGCGTCCCGGAGGGCGGGTTCGTCGTCGACCACGAGGAGCCGGGCGGAGGGGTGGGCGGCCTCGGCGGGGGTGCGGTCGTCGGCGGACGGGGTCATGGGCTGGTGCCCTTTCTCGTCGGGTGGAGGGCCTGCTGGGAGCAATTGTCCGTCGTGCGGACTCTTACCGGTTCTTACGGATTGTGGCTCACAGGTTCTGGCCGGCTTCGAGCTTCGGCAGGACCTGCTTGATGTCGTTGATCGGGATGGCGAAGCCGAGACCGATGCTGCCGGCCGTGCTGCTGCCGCCGCCGGCGGTGGAGTTGGCGCCGTTGGGGGCGTACATGGCCGAGTTGATGGCGATGACCTGGCCGTTGGCGTTGATCAGCGGGCCGCCGGAGTTGCCGGGGTTGAGGGCGGCGTCGGTCTGGAAGGCCTTGTAGGTGGTGGTGTCGCCGCTGTTCTGCTGCTGCGGGAGGGTGCCGCGCAGGCCGGGCAGGTTGGGGAAGCCGAAGCCGCCGTTGCCGCTGGTGCTGCCCTCGTCGAGCTGGACGGTGACGTCGCGGTTCTCGGCGCTGATGATGCCGGAGGTGACGGTGCCGGTGAGGCCGTCGGGGTTGCCGATGGCGACGACGGGGTCGCCGACGGCCATGGCGGAGGAGTCGCCGAGGACGGCGGGGGTGAGGTTCTTGGCGCCGGTGGCGGTGATCACGGCGGCGTCGAGCTTCTTGTCGGTGCCGGTGACGGTGGCGGGGGCGGTGGAGCCGTTTTTGAAGGTGACGGTGATCCGTCCGCCGTCGGCCGCGGTGTCGATCACGTGGAAGTTGGTGAGGATCTGGCCGCCGGTGTTCAGGAGGACGCCGGTGCCGGTGGCGGTGCCGTTGCCGTTCTTGACGGTGATCTGGACGACGCTGGGCGAGACGGCGGCGGCGATGGCGGGCACGTTGGCGCTGCCGTCGGAGCGGGCGGAGACCGGGCTGGCGATGGCGCCGACGTGGTTGCCGGAGGACTGCCGGTCGGCGGCGATGACCCCGCCGGTGACCCCGCCGATGACGGCGGCGATCGCGGCGACGGCGGTCACCAGGGCGAGGCGTCCGCGCAGCAGGCCGCGCCGGGCCCGGCTGCCGTGGCCGGGGCCTTCAGGGCCTTCGGGACCCGCGGGGTGGCCGAGGACGGTGGTCGGCTCGGGCGGGATGGGCGGCGGAGGGGGCGGTCCGTCGAAGCTTCCGCCGGAGTGGTCCTCGCGGTAGGTGTACCCGGCGCGCGGGTCGGTGTCGCCGGTGCCCGCGGTGCCGCCGCCGAGCACGGTGCCCTCGATCACGCGGGGTCGGTACGGGTCGTCGTGGTGCTCGCCGGGGTGCTGCTGCTGTTCGCTCATGCCGACCAAGCTCCGCCCGGTGGATGAGGACCGGATGAGAAGCGGCTCAGAAGGATCCGAGAAGCCCGTTGGCTTCTCATAAACCCTGGTCAGGCCGCCTGCGGAACGGAATCGGCTATTCCGCCGCGGCCCGGCCGGGCGCGGCCCCGTCGCAGCCGCAGGAACGGCGGATGACCAGGCGGGCCGGGAACTTGCGGACCCGCTCGGTGTCCGAGCCGGGCACCATCAGCGAGTCGTCCAGCACCAGTTCGACGGCGGCCCGGGCCATCGCGTCGCGGTCGGAGGCGACGGTGGTCAGCGGCGGGTCGGCGAGCGCGGCCTCGGGCACGTCGTCGAAGCCCGCCACCGCGAGGTCCTCGGGGACGCGCAGGCCGACCTCACGGGCGGCCCGCAGCACACCGATGGCCTGGTCGTCGGTGGAGCAGAAGATCGCCCGGGGCCGGTCCGGCGAGCTCAGCAGACCGAGCGCGACGTCGTACGCGCCGTAGCGGTGGAAGGGCGCGTCGATCAGGTACGGCTCGGTGGGGATGCCGTGGGCGTCCATGGCGCGCTGCCAGCCCTCGACGTGGTCGATGACCGGGTCGCCGGGGGCGGGGGACTCGACCGGGCCGCCGAAGCAGGCCACGTACGGGTGCCCGTGCTCCTCCAGCAGGTGGCGGACGACGGCCTCGGCGCCGCCCACGTCGTCGGTGACCACCGCGACGTCGTCGATCGCCTCGGGTCGGCGGTGCAGCAGCACCACCTTGGCGCCCTCCATCGCGGCGAACTCCTCGGCGGCGCGCTGCGAGGGGCCCTGGCTGACCAGGATCAGGCCGGAGACCCGCATGCCGAGGAAGGCGCGGACGTAGTGGACCTCGCGGTCGTCCACGTAGTCGGAGTTGCCGATCAGCACGAGCTTGCCGCGCTCGGAGGCGGCCCGTTCCACGGCATGCGCCATCTCGGCGAAGAAGGGCTGGCGGGCGTCCGGGACGACCATGCCGATCAGGTTGGTGCGGCGGGAGGCCATCGCCTGGGCGACGCTGTTCGGCCGGTAGCCGAGCTGCTCGATCGCCGCGAGGACCTTCTCCCGGGTCGCGGGCGCGACCGGGCGCGGCCCGTTGTTGATCACGTAGCTGACGACCGCGGTCGAGGTCCCAGCCAGTCGGGCTACATCGTCGCGCGTCACCTTGGCCACGGATGGAGTCTACGCGTGTGGCCTCCGGGACGGCAGTGGGACCTGTCGCCGCCCCGGGGCGCACCGGGCGCAATCCGGACGAGCCGGGCGGGGGACGGCCCGCCCGGCGACCGGGTACAGGGCGTGTCTTGTGGGGCTTGTCGGATCCGGCAAAGATCCACAAGACACGTCCCCAGGCCCCCCTAGGCCTCCAGTGGTGCGGAGGGGCGCTGGGCGAGCTCGGGCCGCTCGCCCTTCTCGGACTTCTCCGGGACGACGAAGCGGTAGCCGACGTTGCGCACGGTGCCGATCAGCTGCTCGTTCTCGACGCCGAGCTTGGCGCGCAGCCGCCGGACGTGGACGTCCACCGTCCGGGTGCCGCCGAAGTAGTCGTAGCCCCAGACCTCCTGCAGCAGCTGTGCCCGGGTGAAGACCCGGCCGGGGTGCTGGGCGAGGTACTTGAGCAGCTCGAACTCCTTGAAGGTGAGGTCGAGCGCCCGGCCCTTGAGCTTGGCGGAGTAGGTGGCCTCGTCGACCGAGAGGTCGCCGTTGCGGATCTCCATCGGGCTGTCGTCGACGGCCACCTGGAGTCGGCCGAGCGCCAGCCGCAGCCGGGCCTCGACCTCGGCGGGGCCGGCGGTGTCCAGCAGGACGTCGTCGATGCCCCACTCGGCGGTTACAGCGGCCAGGCCGCCCTCGGTGACCACCAGGATCAGCGGGCAGCCGATGCCGGTGGAGCGCAGCAGCTGGCAGAGGCTGCGGATCTGCGGCAGGTCACGTCGCCCGTCGACCAGGATGACGTCCGCGCTGGGGGTGTCCACCAGGGCCGATCCCTCGGCGGGGGCCACCCGGACGTTGTGCAGCAGCAGGCCGAGCGCCGGCAGCACCTCTGCTGACGGCTGCAGCGCGTTGGTGAGGAGGAGGAGAGAACTCATACCCGGTGGTCCCCTTTCCGGGTCGTCGCGGTCGCATGACGGCTGCCGCCACAGCCGGATGGCGCACGATCGTGAAAGCGTCGCGCGCAGCGCGTCCCGGCAGGGGCGGCGGTGGGCGACGGGAGGGTGAGGGGGAAGGGCGCCCAGGGCGTACGGGGGGACCAGGAGGCGCGACGGCGCTCGCGCCGGGGGGCCCGCAACCCCTGGCGCACCGTTTCTGCCCTGCTCATCCCGCGAACCCTCCGGTCTGGTCCGGTACCGGGTGGCGGCCCGGCGCCGGGTGAACGACACCCCGCCGACCCGGCACGTCCTTGTGCCGCGAGAAGCGGGGCGGTTCCTGCGGCGCGCCGGGGGTGGGCCGACGAATCGCAAGAATGTCCGTACTGGCGTCCTGAAAGCACAAAAGGACCCGGGGGCGACTCTGCCCGGATCCCTCTTGGTGGTCGAGGATAGCCGACCCGCTCCCGCGCCGGGAGTGCGCGAATCCGGCGGTTCGCCCAATCCGGGCGTGCGCCGGGTGAGTCTGGACACAGCTTCGAGCGCCGCCGCACACCCGTCCGGCCAGGGCGATTGCCGGTCGCGACGGCGGACACGCCATCATGGGACGCACATCGGCGGCGCTGCGCGGGTCCATCGTTCGGGTGGTCGGGCGGCGGCCCCGATGGCGAGCCGGACCGGGTCACCGGGGCCGGGCGAGGACGAACGGAAGGGGTGGCCCGATGGGCGCGACCACCGAGCCCGCGAGCGGCGCCCGGGTGCGCGGGACGATCCGCTACTGGGCGGCGGCGAAGTCCGAGGCCGGGCTGGCCGAGGAGCCGTACGAGGCGCAGACCCTGGCGGAGGCGCTGGCGGCGGCCAAGGAACGGCACGCGGCCCGGCCGAAGCTCGTCCAGCTGCTCGGGCACTGCTCGTACCTGGTCGACGGCGCCCAGGTGGGCGGCCGGGACCATGCGACCGTCGCCCTGACCGAGGGCGGGACGGTCGAGGTCCTCCCGCCGTTCGCGGGAGGCTGAGCGGCGTGACGGACATGAACAACCCGAACCACGGCGGTGGCTACGGCAACTGGCCGCAGCAGCCCCAGCAGCCCTATCCGCACCAGCAGCCGCACCCGCAGCAGCACCCGTACGGCTATCCGGTGGACGACGAGGCGGCGACCACGCTGCTGCCGCCGGTGCCCCCGCTGGACGACGCGGCCGCGACCACCCTGCTGCCGCCCGTCCCGCCGCTGGACGACGCGGCGGCCACCACACTGCTGCCGCCGGTCACGGTCTCCGGCGCGATGCCGGTCGCCCCGCCGCAGCACTTCGGACAGCCCCCGGCGCAGCCGCAGCAGCCGCCGTCCCGGGCCCGGCACCGGGCCCCGACGCCGCAGCCCGCTCCGCACCAGGCTGCGCCCATGCCGCCCGCTGCGCCCGTGCCGCCCACCGGGCCCGGCTTCGACCCGCCGACCATGACGCTCAAGCGCCCGACCGCCCCGGTGCCCGGCCAGGTGACCGGCGCCCCCGGCGCCCAGCCGTACGCGGCCGTCCCGGCGCAGCCGCAGCCGGTGACGCCGCCGCCCGCCGCCCCACGCGGTCGGACCGGTTCGCCGATCATCGACCCGGGCCTGCAGCCCGCCCTGATCACCGCCGGCGCGGCCGCGTTGCTGGCCGGCGGCGCCGCGCTGGGGCAGGTGGCGCTGGCCCTGGTGGTCGCGCTGCTGCAGCTGCTGACGGCGGCCGGCTGGTTCCGGCTGAACGGCATGTGGCCGGCCCGTCAGGGCATCCTGCTCGCCGCGCTGGCCGGGTTCACCGCCGACGTGGCCGTGCTGCTGGCGGACTCCCGCGGCGGCGTGGCGGCCGTGGTGGGCACCCTGGGCGGGTTCTTCCTGCTGGTCCTGGTGCTGCAGACGTTCCGTCCCTCGGACCCCAAGGAGCGGTTCTACGCGCTGACCGTGCTCGGCTCGGCCACCGTGGTGACGGCGCTGTGCACCATGCTGCTGCTGGCCGACTGGGTGCCGGCCGGGGTGGGCGCGGTCGCGCTGGCCACCCTGCTGGCGGCGGCGCCGCTGCCCGGCCCGAAGCAGCTGGGCCCGGTGCTGGGCCTGGTCGCGGCGGTGCTGCTGGGCTTCCTGGTGGGTGCGCCGATGGCCCTGGGGTCGCTGGCCGGGCTGGGGGCGCTGGTCGGCCGCCGGGTCGCGGCGTACGACTTCCCGTCCCGCTTCGTGCACATGACGGCGGGCGTGGCGCTGCCGCTGGCGGTGTCCGCGCCGCTGATCTGGATCGCCACCGACCTGCTGGCCGGCTGAGCCGGGGTACGTCACACCGCCCCGGAACCACGTTCCGGGGCGGGACGTCGTACGGTCGTGCGGGAGCGGTCGCATCAGGGCGGCCGCCATGGAACAGCGACATTCCACAGCGGACGACGACAGCGACCGGCGACGACGGGGGACACGATGCGCGGATGGCTGAAGGCGACGATCGGCCTGGTGGTGCTCTCCGGGCTGCTGGTGGGCGCTGACCGGATCGCGGTCGGAGTGGCCGAGGACGAGGCCGCCGACCGGATGGTGAAGAGCGGCCAGATGAGTCAGCGGCCGGACGTGACGATCGAGGGCTTCCCGTTCCTGACCCAGGTGCTCTCGCGGCGGCTGGACGACGTCCGGATCTCCTCGGACGGCCTGACCGTCCAGAACAACGGCCACCAGGTGGCGCTGCACTCCTTCAAGGCCAAGCTCTCCGGCGTCTCGGTGGGCGACGACCTGGACAGCGCCACCGTGGGCAACGGCACCGGCAGCGGCGTGATCTCTTACCAGGACCTCGCTCAGCTGCTGCCGCCGGCCTCCGAGCTGCTGGGCGGTGCCCCGATGCCGGTCGGCGGGAACTCCCGGCTGAGCCTGTCGTACGGCGGGCCGGGCAAGATCAAGGCCTCGCTGGGGCCGGTGTCGGTCGGTGAGGCGACCGTGCACAACCAGGGCAACACCATCACGGTGGACGGCCTCAAGCTGAGCTCGCTGGCGGAGATGTTCGCCGGGCTCTCCAACCGGAAGATCCAGCCGGCCGGCTTCACCCTCGACTCGATGCCGGCCGGGCTGAAGCTGGCCGAGCAGGACGGTGCGACGCCGCTGCCGGAGGGCCTCCAGCTGTCCTTCGAGGGCAAGGGCGTCAAGCTCTTGGGCTAGGGCGTGCCCCTTGGATCCGTGCCGGGTCCGCGACGCCTTCGTTCCGCTCCGCGAGACGCGCTGTCCAGCGTGGACCGCGGAGCGGTGTCGTTTCCGCCCGTTGTGGGCCGCCGCCGGGGCCCTCCCCGGTGCACGCCCGGCCCGGTCGAGGTCAAATCCCACCATCCGGTCGTTTCGATCTCGCTATTCGATACGCTGATGACAGCGGGCCGTCGGTGTCCCTAGCATCGTCGGCATGAAGCGACAGACGGATCTCACGAAGCGGCGGGCGGTCGACCTGTGCCGCGTGGCCGCCTGTCTGTGTCGAATGCGCTGAGTCGGCGTCCTGGCAGGGCAGTTGACGCCCGCCGCCGATCTCTCCGGCGACCTCGCCCGGCCGCTCCGGTCGGCGGTTGCCGCCGCACCTCGCAGTTCCCCGCCCGGCCGTCCCGGTTCACCTCCTCCGTCCCATCATTCGGACAGGATTTCGGGCCGCATCCGCCCGGGCGCCCCTGCAGCCCCTCCTGAGCAGCACCTTCCGCCAACCGCCCTCGGATGGAGAACATCACCATGAGCCGCAGCGACGTCCTGGTCGACGCCGACTGGGTCCAGGCCCGCCTGGACGACCCGAAGGTCGTCATCGTCGAGGTCGACGAGGACACCTCCGCGTACGACAAGAACCACATCCGCAACGCCGTCCGGATCGACTGGAAGAAGGACCTCCAGGACCCGGTCCGCCGCGACTTCATCGACCAGGCCGGCTTCGAGGCGCTGCTCGGCGCCAAGGGCATCGCCAACGACGACACCGTCGTGCTCTACGGCGGCAACAACAACTGGTTCGCCTCGTACGCCTACTGGTACTTCAAGCTGTACGGCCACGGCGATGTCCGCCTGCTGGACGGCGGCCGCAAGAAGTGGGAGCTGGACTCCCGCGACCTGGTCTCCGAGGTCCCGGCCCGCCCGGCCACCGAGTACACGGCGCAGGCCGCCGACTCCTCGATCCGCGCCTTCCGTGACGACGTGATCGCCGCCATCGGCAACCTCAACCTGGTCGACGTCCGCTCGCCCGACGAGTTCTCCGGCAAGCTGCTCGCCCCGGCCCACCTCCCGCAGGAGCAGTCGCAGCGCCCCGGCCACGTGCCGAGCGCCCGCAACATTCCGTGGGCGAAGAACGCCAACGACGACGGCACCTTCAAGAGCGACGAGGAGCTCAAGGCCCTGTACGAGGCCGAGGGCATCGACCTGGCGAAGGACACCATCGCCTACTGCCGGATCGGCGAGCGCTCCGCGCTCACCTGGTTCGTCCTGCACGAGCTGCTCGACCAGGCGAACGTGAAGAACTACGACGGTTCGTGGACCGAGTACGGCAGCCTGGTCGGCGTGCCGATCGAGCTCGGCAGCAACTGAGCCCCCGGCTCGACCGGTAAGTCAGAAGGGAAGACAGACATGTGCGGTGCGAAGGCCGGCGGCCCGGACCTGGCAGGAGTTGACGTGGCGAACGAGACGATCATCCAGGGTTCGGTGACCCGCGACGGTGAGCCGGTCAACGGCTACGTCCGGCTGCTGGACGAGGGCGGCGAGTTCACGGCCGAGGTGCCCACCTCGGCGACCGGCCAGTTCCGGTTCTTCGCCCGCCCGGGCAAGTGGACCCTGCGGGCACTGGTCCCGGGCCAGACCGTGGACCGTCAGGTGGTGGCCTCCCAGGGCACCGCCGTCGAGGTCGCGATCGCGGTCTGACCGAGTCGGACGATCACACCGAGGGCCCTGCCGCGGCAGGGCCCTCGGCCGTACCGTGGAGACGTGCAGGCAAGGCGTCGGCGGCGCTTCTACTACGCCATGATGGGCGTGTGCCTGGGCCTGTTCGTCATGGCCTGGGGCGTGGTGCGGTTCTTCTCGGTGGGTGCCGCGGTCGCCCTGTGCGTGGTCGCGATGGTCATCCCGCCCGCCGCCGCGGTGTTCGCCAACAAGCGGGACCCGGACGACGACTGGTGGAACGATCCGCGCTGGGACGATCCGAAGTGGGACGATCCCGGTCACGACCGGGACCGCCCCGACCACGAGCCGCGCGACTCCTCGGGAGGACGGCCCTAGCGGCCTGAGGCCATGGGCGTCAGTACACGAGCGCCTGGACGCCGTCCGACATGATCTCGCTGACGAAGACCTGCGCGCCCGCGATCCGGACGCCCTCGACGGTGTCCTTCTGCTCGATCCCGCGCCGGGCCGCGCACTGGGTGCACAGCGTCACCGAGCCGGCCGCCAGGATCGACTCCAGCAGGTCCGGCAGCGGCGCCGCGTGCGGCAGCTCGAACTCCGCCGCCTTCTCCGGCAGGGCGAACCAGGAGGACTCCCCGGTCAGCCAGAGCGAGACCTCGATCCCGCTGGCGACGGCGACGGCCGCCACCGTGAACGCCTGCGAGCACCGCTCCGGCGCGTCCGCCCCGGCGGTGACCTTGATGACGAGCTTCTTCGACATGGCGCCACCTTAGAGGGCCCGCCACCCCCGTCTGTCGTCATCTCGGAATCCCTTGGGGAAACCTTGGGCGGCGCCGGGGCGCGCGGGCGCGAACCGCGACGTGGCGGGGCTCACCGCGACCCGTCGGAGCCCGGCGGATAGAGTGAGCGCCAGCAAAATCCACCACACTGTCGCCGCCTGGGAGCCCCCCGTGTCCGGTCTGGAAATGTTCTTCGACGGTCTGCTGGCCTTCATGGCCGTGCTGATCACCTGGTTCGCCATCTTCTCGGTGATGAAGCTGTACCAGGGCCAGCGCTGAGCCTGCCGTACGGTTGAGGCAGACCGCACCGACCACGACAGCGACCAGGAACATGATCGAGATCCCCTCTGACCTCCACAAGGACGTCGTCCCGCTCGCCTTCCTCCTCGGCACCTGGGAGGGCGCGGGCGTCTACGCCCCTCTGCCTAATGAGGGGGGCCCGGGCACGGAGAAGTGCAACTTCGGCCAGGAGATCGTGATCCGTCACGACGGCCGGCCCTTCCTGGAGTTCCGCTCCCGCACCTGGGTGCTGAACGAGGAGGGCGAGAAGGTCCGTCCGCTGGAGAACGAGCACGCCTTCTGGCGCATCACCAGCAACACCGACGGCACCACCGGCGCCCGCGGGATCGAGATCTCCTCCGTCCGTGACGACGGCACGGTCGAGATCTGGTACGGCGAGCTGGCCGACGGCAAGCCGCAGGTCGACGTCTCCACCGACGCGGTGGCCCGGATCGAGGGCTCCCCGGAGTACTCCGGCGGCAAGCGGCTGTACGGCTTCGTCAACGGCGAGCTGCTCTGGGTCGGCGAGAAGGCCGCCCCGAACGTGCCGCTGCGCCCGTACATGTCCGCGCAGCTGAAGAAGGTGCTCAGCCCGGCCCAGCTGATCAAGGACATCAACGACCTGCCGGACGACGGCATCGCCTTCTTCAAGTAGGCACAGTTCAAGTACGCACAGCTCAAGTGAAGTCCGTGCACGAGGTAGGGACCGGCCCGCAGCCGGTCCCTACACTTGCATCAGGACCCCCGACCTTGACAGGGACAGCACCGTGGCGGACACCGGCACCACCGACTGGCAGCTCTCCGGCGACTGGAAGGCCGACCTGCGCGAGCGCGGCTACCGGCTGACCCCGCAGCGGCAGCTCGTGCTGGAGGCCGTCGACGTCCTCGACCACGCCACCCCCGACGACATCCTCTGCCACGTCCGCAAGACCGCCAGCGGCGTCAACATCTCCACCGTCTACCGGACCCTGGAGCTGCTGGAGGAGCTGGGCCTGGTCTCGCACGCCCACCTCGGCCACGGCGCCCCGACCTACCATCTGGCCGGCCGCCACCACCACCTGCACCTGGTCTGCCGGGACTGCGGGAAGGTCGCCGAGACCGGCACCGAGATCGCCCAGCCGCTGATCGACCGGCTGCGCGAGCAGCACGGCTTCGACACCGACCTCAAGCATTTCGCCATCTTCGGCCGCTGCGCCGACTGCACCGCCGAGCACGCGGACGGCCGGTCGTAAGCTGGCCGGTATGACCGGTGTGAAGAGCCCGCTGCTTGCCCTGCCCGGAGCCGTCCCCGCCGAGGGGGCCGACGAGGGCGTCGCCGCCCACTACGGCGACATCTTCCGCGAGCAACGGAACCTGTCCGAGGGCAGCGGCTTCGTGGACCTCTCGCACCGCGGCGTGGTCACCGTCACCGGCGACGACCGCCTCTCCTGGCTGCACCTGCTGCTCACCCAGCACGTCAGCGAGCTGCGGCCGCAGCTCGCCACCGAGGCGCTGGTGCTCTCCCCGCACGGGCACGTCGAGCACGCGCTCTACCTGGTCGACGACGGCACCACCACGTGGGCGCACGTCGAGCCGGGCACCCAGGGCGCGCTGGTCGCCTACCTGGAGAGCATGAAGTTCTTCTACCGGGTGGAGGTCGCCGACGCCACCGCCGACTACGCCGTGGTCCACCTGCCGGCCGGCTCCACCGCCTCGGTGGAGGGCGCTGCCGCCGTGCGCGAACTGCCGTACGGGCGCGACCTGTTCGTTCCGCGCGCCGAGCTGGAGAAGCTCGCCGCCGGGTACGGCCCGGCGGCCGGGGTCTGGGCGTACGAGGCGCTGCGGATCGAGGGCCACCGGCCCCGGCTGGGCTTCGAGACCGACCACCGGACCATCCCGCACGAGGTGGACTGGCTGCGCACCGCCGTCCACCTGCAGAAGGGCTGCTACCGCGGCCAGGAGACCGTCGCCCGGGTGCACAACCTGGGCCGTCCGCCGCGCCGGCTGGTCTTCCTGCACCTGGACGGCACCGAGGAGACCCTGCCCCCGCACGGCACCGAGGTGCGGCTGGCCTCCGACCCGGACGGGCGGGCGCTGGGCTTCGTGACCTCCTCGGCCCGGCACCACGAGCTGGGGCCGATCGCGCTGGCGATCGTCAAGCGGAACGTCCCGGTGGACGCGGTGCTGCTGGCCGGGACGGTGCCGGGCACCCAGGACGTGGTCGTCCCGCAGTAGCTCCGGGGCTCAGACCTCGACGAGGACGGTGAACGGGCCGTCGTTCACCAGCGCCACCTGCATGTCGGCGCCGAACCGGCCCGTCTCCACCTTGGCGCCCAGCGCGCGCAGTTGGGCGACCACCTCGTCCACCAGCGGCTCGGCGACCGGCCCGGGGGCGGCGGCGGTCCAGGTGGGGCGGCGGCCCTTGCGGGCGTCGCCGTAGAGAGTGAACTGGCTGATCACCAGCAGCGGGCCGCCGATGTCCGAGCAACTCCGCTCCACGCCCTCGCGGAGACTTCCCTGCTCGCCGTCGGCCGCTCCGGGGCCGATTCCGACGGTCGTCGCTCCGGCGCTCCCTCCTCCGTCGGTCGCCTGTCGCTCCTCGCTCTCGGCGTCGGCGCGGCCTTCGGCGCGGGGGGAAGGCGGCAGGATCCGCAGGGTCCAGAGCTTGCGGGCCAGTTGGGCCGCCTTCGCCGGGGTGTCCTCGTGGGTGACGCCGACCAGGACGCACAGCCCCGGCCCCTCGATCGCGCCGACGGTCTCTCCGGCCACGGTCACCCGGGCCTCGGTCACTCGCTGCACCACTGCTCGCATGCGGCCATTGTGCCGGAGCGCCGCACCGCCCCCGTAGCGCCTCAGGGTGCGCATCAGGGGGCGCGCACAATGTGGCGCACGCCGTGCGGCGCGCGCCTGCGCAGGGTCGGGCGCCGCTCTTCCTGCGGAAAGGGCCGGTCGTATCAGCCACCCCCGTTCGCCAGGGGGCCGTTCGGGTGCACGGGCGGTGCGCGCGCGCCGGGTGGGGTGGCACGCTGGGGGACCGTACGAAGGGCCCGGCGTGCCTGAAGGTCCGCCGCACCGGGCCGGGGTTCGGCCGGGCGGTCGAGCCGGTAGGTCAGGCGTTCTGGCCGGGTCGCCCCGGCGGGTGGTTCCGGCCGGGGAGCGGAACCCTTCGGGGCCCCCGGGCGTGCCAACGGACGGGACGCGCGAGCCCGTCGGGGGACGGGCCGGGCCGGCGGCAGGGACGGGGTGCCGCGAGCGGGCGGGATCGGACGACGGCAGGTGGGTTGGATGATGGACGCGAGCAGCGCGGCACGGAACCACTCCGGGCGGGTGGCGCAGGCTCCCGGGGACCCCTCCTGGGCGGCCGGCCCGGACGGCGAGCCCGATCTGGAGCGGCTGGGCCTGGAGCAGCTGCGGGTGCTGCGCCGGGAGACCTTGGAGCAGGAGGCCGACCTGTCCTACCTGCGGCGGCTGCTGCACGGGCGGATGGACATCCTGCGCGCCGAGCTGGACCGACGCCCCGGCTGCGGCCCCGCCCGTACCGCCCTGGCGGCCGGCGAGGGGCTCGGTGGCGACCTGCTGGACCGGCTGCCGGCCATCCTGACCGACGCGCCCTCCAGCGTCCGGCGCTCGGCCCGGCACGTCACCCTGGGCCCGCCGCGCACCCAGGAGTCCCAGCTGGAGGCGGACGCCCTGATGGGCGACGTCCAGCTCGCCGACCTCGCTGCGCACCCGGCCGAGGACCTGGTGGCCGCCCTGGAGCGGCTGCGCGCGCACGAGCGCGAGGTCTCCGGGCGGCGCCAGCGGCTGCTGCGGACGGCCGACGGTTGCAATGCCGAGATCACCCGCAGGTACCGTGATGGGGAAGCACGGGTCGACGACCTGCTCTCGGAGAGGCCGCTCTGACCGGGTGAGTCGTCGCGGGTGGGCGGGGCCCGGCTTCCTCCCGGCCCACCCTTGCCCCCGGAAGGCTCCCCGATGTCCCAGTCCGCCACTCCGCCCGTGCTCGCCGAGGTCATACGTTCGGGCTTCACCGAGGGCCGTCACCACGGCTCCCTGGTCCTGCTCGCCGCCGACGGCTCGGTGGAGTTCGCGCTGGGCGACCCCGACGCGCCGGTCTTCCCCCGTTCGACGGCCAAGCCGTTCCAGGCGGTGGCCACCCTGCGGGCCGGGCTGGCGATCGAGGGCGAGCTGCTGGCGCTGGCGGCCTCCAGCCACTCTGCGGAATCGTTTCACCTCAACGGGGTTCGGGCCATCCTCGGCTCCGCCGGACTCGACGAGTCGGCCCTGCGCACCCCGGCGGACCTGCCGCTGGACGAGACCGAGGCGGAGCTGCTGCTCGGCGCCGGCGGCCGGCGCGCCCCGATCCTGATGGACTGCTCCGGCAAGCACGCCGGCTGGCTGGCCGCCTGCGTCGCCAACGGCTGGGACACCGAGAGCTACCTCGACCCGGCCCACCCGATCCAGCTGCTGGCCGGCGAGGCCCTGGAGGAGGGCACCGGCGAGGTCCCCGTGCACGCCGGGGTGGACGGCTGCGGCGCCCCGCTGCTGGCCGTCACGCTGACCGGCCTGGCCCGCGGCTACCGCGGCCTGGTGCTGGCCGCCGAGGGCACCGCGCAGCGCCGGGTGGCCGACGCGATGCGCGCCCACCCCGAGTACGTGGCCGGCACCCGCCGGGCCGACACCTGGCTGATGCGGGCCGTTCCGGGCGCGCTGTCCAAGATGGGTGCCGAGGCCGTCCAGGTGGTCGCGCTGCCGGACGGACGGGCGCTCGCCTTCAAGATCGACGACGGCGGCGAGCGGGCCCGCGGCCCGGTGCTGGCCGCCGCGCTGCGCCGGCTCGGGGTGACCGGTGCGGCGGACACCGTCGAGCGGATCGGCGCGGCCCCGCTGCTCGGCGGCGGCGTTCCGGTCGGGGAGGTCCGGGCGGCGTTCTGACGGCCGGGGACCGCCCGCCGGAGGCGGTCGGGGTGCGGGCCGGGCGGGGGCGGTGCACGGTGGACCGGGGGCCGTCGCACAGCTGAGGGAGTCCGCCATGACCGACCATGTGTACCGGGTGACCGAGATCGTCGGGTCCTCGACCGAGAGCGTCGACGCGGCCATCCGCAACGGGGTGGAACGGGCCGCCCGGACCCTGCGCAACCTCGACTGGTTCGAGGTCTCGCAGGTCCGGGGCCACCTGGAGGACGGCCGGATCAAGCACTACCAGGTGTGCATGAAGGTCGGCTTCCGGCTGGAGGACTGAGCCGCCACCGGAAGGGCCGGACCCGGGACACGCCAGACCCGGGACACGCCAGACCCGGGACGCGTCAGGCCCAGGACACTCCAGACCCGGGACGCGTCAGGCCGGGACACGACAGAGGCCGGGGCCGCGGACGAATCCGCGGGCCCCGGCCCCAGGCTGTCCCGACCTACCTCGAACTGTCCTGGTCGAGTGGGATCGGAACGACGGTTCAGTGACCGCCCTGCTCCGCCAGGCGCTTGATCGAAGCGGTGACCTCGGCCTCGGCCTCGGCGCGGCCGACCCAGTTGGCACCCTCGACGGACTTGCCCGGCTCCAGGTCCTTGTAGACCTCGAAGAAGTGCTGGATCTCCAGGCGGTCGAACTCCGACACGTGGTGGATGTCCCGCAGGTGCTCCCAGCGCGGGTCGGTCGCCGGGACACAGAGCAGCTTGTCGTCGCCGCCGGCCTCGTCGGTCATGTGGAACATGCCGATGGCGCGGCACTTGATCAGGCAGCCCGGGAAGGTCGGCTCGTCCAGGATGACCAGGGCGTCCAGCGGGTCGCCGTCCTCGCCGAGCGTGCCCTCGACGTAGCCGTAGTCGGCCGGGTAGCGGGTCGAGGTGAAGAGCATCCGGTCGAGCCGCAGACGGCCGGTCTCGTGGTCGACCTCGTACTTGTTACGAGAGCCCTTCGGGATTTCGATAAGGACGTCGAACTCCAACGGTTCCTCCAAGGTAGGGACTGACAGAATCCAAGTGTCTCCTACGGGAGTGAGTGCTCAGGAAAGGGGCCGGTCGGTGGGAGCTGGGGTGGGGGCGGCGCGCCGCCGCAGGGGGACGGCCGCGGGACTGTTCGGGGCGGCCCTGTTGGTCGCCGGAACGATCCTGACCGCAGGCGGTGCGTATGCGCAGCCGTTGCCGACCCCCGGCGGGCACAGCGCGGGGCAGGGCGAGGACGACGACAACCAGGGCGACCAGGGCGGCGAGCAGGGCGACCAGGGCGGCAGGAAGGGCGACCACGGGAAGGGCACGCCCCGTACGGGCGAGAGCCCGAGCGCCGGCCCCACCCGTCGGGCCGAGCCGCCCGCCGGCTCCACGCCGGGCGGCAGCGGTTCGCCGGTCGCGCGCCCGGTGCCCGCGACGGGCGCCGTCCTGGCCACCGCCGCGAGCGGCCCGGAGGCCGCCGTCCCCACCGCGCAGGGCCTGCAGCAGGCGCTCGCCCCCGCCCTCGCGGACAAGAACCTCGGCACCGTGACCATAGCCGTCGCGGACGCCGCCGGCGGCCAACTCCTCTACGGCTCCGGGGAGAACACCCCGGCCACCCCCGCCTCCACCACCAAGCTGGCCACCTCGGTCGCGGCCCTGTCCCTCATCCCCGGCGACACCCGGCTGACCACCCGGGTGGTCCGCGGCGCCGACCCGGACGCCATCACCCTGGTCGGCGGCGGGGACCCGACGCTCACCGCGCTGCCCGCCGACCAGGTGCAGATCGGCGGCCGGCCCGCCGACGCCGACACCGCCCCGGCCTCGTTGGAGGACCTCGCCCGGCAGACCGCCACCGCGCTCAAGGCAGCCGGTACCACCACGGTCAAACTGGACTACGACCTGTCCATGTACGCGGGCAACCCGCAGCACAAGACGAACCCCGACAACCACAACATCGCCCTGGTCGTCCCGCTGATGGTGGACGAGGCCAAGGTCGACCCCAAGAGCCGGGAGGAGGCCCCGGACCGGGTCGCCGACCCGGCCGACGCGGCCGCCGAGGCCTTCGCCAAGCTGCTCGCCGCCCAGGGCGTCACCGTCGAGGGCAGGGCCAAGCCGGCCGCCGCCCCGGCCGCCGCCGACGCCCCGGTCCTCGGCAAGGTCGACTCGCCGACCGTGGCCCGGCTGGTCGAGCGCGCGCTGACCACCTCCGACAACCAGCTCGCCGAGGCGATCGCCCGTCAGGTCGCCCTGGCCGCCCACCAGCCGGCCAGCTTCGATGGTGCGGCGACCGCCGTCACCCAGGAGCTCGCCAAGCTCGGCGTGCCGATGACCGGCGTGGTCCTCGACGACGGCAGCGGCCTGCACACCGGCAACGCGATCCCGCCCGCCGTACTGGTCCAGCTCCTCGCCCTGGCCGCCTCCGAGCAGCACCCCGCCCTGCGCCCGGTCCTCACCGGCCTCCCGGTCGCCGGTTTCACCGGCACCCTCGACAAGCGCTACGGCTCCGGCTCCGGCGCCGCCGACGCGGCCGGCCTGATCCGCGCCAAGACCGGCACCCTCAGCGGCGTCAACACCCTCGCCGGCACCGTCGTCGACGCCGACGGCCGCCTCCTCGCCTTCGCCGTCATGACCCGCACCTCCGCCCCCGCCGACACCGCCCGCGCCGCCATGGACCGCATCGCGGCCCACCTCACCACCTGCGGCTGCCACTGATCGGCGTCGACCACCCCGGGCCGCCGCCGTCACCTCGACGGCGGCGGTGTCCAACGCCGGGGATCCACGGTGCCGGTGGCCGGGTCCGGGTGGGTGCGGGGACGGGCGGGGTGGGTGGAGGCCGGGCGTTCCCGGCCGCCGGTCGTGCCCGTGAACCGACGCCTCCGGCCGACGGCGGCGGGCCCGGGCCGGGCGGTGCGGGTGTTGGGGACAGGCGGCTGCCGTTGGTGGTGGGGAGCACGTACGGTGAGGGCATGACGAGCGCGAGTGGCGGGGCTGACATGGTCGACTGGAATCTCGCGGTCGCAACCGCGACCAGGCTGGTGCGGCCGGGGCCGGAGGTGAGCCGGGCGGAGGCGGCGGCGGTGGTCGCCGAGCTGCGTCGGCACGCCCTGGAGGCGGAGGAGCACGTACGGGCGTTCACCGGGATGCGGTCGAGCAGTCTGACCGCGGCCGCCGCGACCCCCGTACTGGTGGTGGACCGTCCGGGGTGGGTGCGGGCGAACGTGGCGGGCTTCCGGACGGTGGTCCAGCCGCTGGTGGAGAAGCTGCAGGCGCGGCGGGCGAACAGTGCGAGCGCCGGTGTGCTCGGCGCGGTGGGGGAGAAGGCGACCGGGATCGAGGTCGGGGCGCTGCTGGCGTTCCTGGCGACCAAGGTGCTGGGCCAGTACGAGACCTTCGCCCCGGCCGAGCCCTCGCTGGAGGCGCCGGACAGCCCGGCGGCGCTGTTCGACAAGCCGCGGCTGGGCCCGGAGGGCCCCGGGCCCGGCCGGCTGCTGCTGGTGGCGCCGAACATCGTGCACGTCGAGCGCGAGCTGGACGTCGACCCGTCCGACTTCCGGCTCTGGGTCTGCCTGCACGAGGAGACGCACCGCACGCAGTTCACCGCGGTGCCGTGGCTGCGCGACCACATCCAGTCCGAGGTGCAGTCCTTCCTGGCCGAGACGGACGTCGACCCGGGCGCGCTGCTGGACCGGCTGCGGGACGCGGCGGGTTCGTTGGGCGGCGCCCTGCCGGGGGCGGGTGGCCGGGAGGGTCGGGAGAGCGCCTCCTCGGCGAACCTGCTGGAGATCGTCCAATCGCCCGCGCAGCGGGAGATCCTGGGGCGGCTGACGGCGGTGATGTCGCTGCTGGAGGGCCACGCGGACGTGGTGATGGACGGTGTCGGCCCGGCCGTGGTGCCGACCGTCGCGGAGATCCGGGAGAAGTTCCAGCAACGTCGCGACCGCGGGGCGAACCGACTGGACCTGATGCTGCGCCGGCTGCTCGGCATGGACGCCAAGCTGCGCCAGTACCAGGACGGGGCGGTGTTCGTCCGTGCGGTGGTGGAGCAGGTGGGCATGGAGGGGTTCAACCGGGTGTGGACCTCCCCGAACACCCTGCCGACCAAGGACGAGATCCACGACCCGGCCGCGTGGGTCGCCCGGGTCGCCCGCTGAGCGACCCGGGAAGCCCGAAAGCCCCGGGAACCGCGACAAGCCGGGACCGCCGCCGGTCGGCGGCGGTCAAACCCGCTCGTACGAGTGGTCCAATCGGGCAAATGGCGGGTGAAGATACGTTTCTCCATTCACCCGAACGTGGGACGGTGGTCGTACTGGTGGCGCGGGTGGCGTAGCGGGTCGCTCCTTTCTGCCACCATCTGTGAGCGCCCGGTAACACGGCGCTATGGAGGTGCGCGGTCCCCGCCGTGCCCACCGCAGTCCTGTCCCCCTCCGCCGAGGAGTCGTCCGCCGTGGGCCCTCACCCCGCCGTCGCCGCGATACGCCTGGCCGTTCGCCGCACGCTCACCGACCTCGCCGCCGAGGCCGGTACCACCTTCACCGCGCCCGTGCGCGAACCCCGCGAGCGCCCGGCCGGGGCGCCGCTGGTGGGTGCCGCCGTCGGCACCACCCTGATCGGCAACGCCGCGCGCCATCCTTCCGGGCTGCCCCGCACCCCGGCCGCACCCGGCTCGCCGCTGGTCCTGGTCGCGGTCAGCGGCGGCGCGGACTCGATGGCGCTGGCCATCGCCGCCGCCTTCGAGGCCCCCAAGATCGGCCTGCGGGTCGGCGCCGTCACGGTCGACCACGGCCTGCAGGACGGTTCGGCCGACCGCGCCGCCCAGGTCGCCGAGCGGCTGCGCTCGCTGGGCCTGGACCCGGTCGAGGCGATCCCGGTGCAGGTCGGCCGCACCGGCGGCCCCGAGGCCGCCGCCCGGGACGCCCGCTACGCCGCCCTGGACGAGGCCGCCGAGCGCCACGGCGCGATCGCGGTGCTGCTCGGTCACACCCGGGACGACCAGGCCGAGACCGTCCTGCTGGGCCTGGCCCGCGGTTCGGGTGCCCGCTCGCTGGCCGGGATGCCGGCCCAGAAGGGCCGCTACCGCCGTCCGCTGCTGGAGCTGGACCGGGCGGCCACCCGGCAGGCCTGTTCCGCCCAGGCGATCCCGGTCTGGGACGACCCGCACAACTGTGATCCCGCCTACACCCGCTCCCGGGTCCGCCACGAGGTGCTGCCGGTGCTGGAGAAGCATTTGGGCGGCGGAGTGGTGGAGGCGCTGGCCCGTACCGCCCGGCTGTTTCGCGACGACGCCGACGCCCTCGACCAGTGGGCCGCTTTGGCCGAGCGTGACCTCCGTGCGGGCGAAGGCGCCCTGGACGCCGTGAAACTGGCCGAACTGCCGCCCGCCGTGCGGCGCCGGGTGCTGCGCCGGGCCGCGCTGCGCGCGGGCTGTCCGGCCGGGGATCTGTTCGCGCGGCACCTGGAGGCGGTGGACCTGCTGGTCACCGGATGGCGCGGTCAGGGGCCGCTGCACCTACCCGGGGGCGTCGAGGCCACCCGCAGGTGTGGCACGCTGGTCTTTCGGCGGCAGGGCGACTGAGGGCGAGGCATGTCCCGGGGGAGCCGGCCGCCGGCCACACAGACCCCGAACGTTTGAGGACGTATCCCCGGTGGACCAGAACGACATGGGCGCTGACCTCGCGAAGGTGCTCATCAGCAAGGACGAGATCGACGCCAAGCTCCTTGAGCTGGCCGAGCGGATCGACCGGGACTACGCAGGCAAGGACCTGCTGATCGTCGGTGTCCTCAAGGGTGCCGTGATGGTCATGGCCGACCTCGCCCGGGCCCTGCACTCGCAGGTCACCATGGACTGGATGGCGGTCTCCTCGTACGGCATGGGCACCAAGTCCTCGGGCGTGGTGCGCATCCTGAAGGACCTGGACACCGACATCGCCGGCCGTGACGTCCTGATCGTCGAGGACATCATCGACTCCGGTCTGACGCTGTCCTGGCTGCTGGGCAACCTGGGTTCGCGCGGCCCGGCCTCGCTCGAGGTCTGCACCCTGCTGCGCAAGCCGGACGCCGCCAAGGTCGAGATCGACGTGAAGTACGTCGGCTTCGACATCCCGAACGAGTTCGTGGTCGGCTACGGGCTGGACTACGCGGAGAAGCTGCGTAACCTCCCCTTCATCGGCACCCTCGCCCCGCACGTCTACGGCGGCTGAGGGCCCCGTTCGGGCTACGGGCGGGAACAGTAGGTTGTTCCCGCCCGTTGCACCGGGGGGACAAAGAACCACAGCCGTGCCGCTACGCTCCCGCCATGGGCGGGTCCGACTGCGGTACGGTCCAATAAACCGCTCTTCATATGAGCACCGACCGGATGCGCCGCGGCCCTACAGCCTCCCGGCGCCGTTGAGTGGCAGGAGGGACGGGGCGGCAACGCCCCGCATGGATGGACGTCAAGCGATACTTCCGTGCGCCGATCATGTGGATCGTGCTGGCCGTCCTCGCCGTCATCGTACTGATGCAGGTCGTTTCGGACTCGAACGGCTACAAGACGGTGGACACCGGTCAGGTGGTCGCGGCGATCGACGCGCACAATGTCAAGTCCGCGCAGATCACCACCGGTGACTCGAACACGATCAAGATCCAGCTGAAGGACGGCGCCACGCTGTCCCCCGCCGGTACGGGCAAGGCCCCGTCCGGCAGCAAGTTCCAGGCCTCGTACATCGGCGACCAGGGTGTTGCGATCGCCGACAAGCTGCAGGCCCAGATCAACGACAAGGACCGGAACACACTCGCCGAGGGCTACACCGTCAGCCCGGAGAAGCAGAGCACCTTCGTCAGCCTGCTGCTGTCGATGCTGCCGATCGTGATCATCGTCCTGGTCTTCCTGTTCCTGATGAACCAGATGCAGGGCGGCGGCTCGCGCGTCATGCAGTTCGGCAAGTCGAAGGCCAAGCTGCTCACCAAGGACACCCCGAAGACCACCTTCGCCGACGTCGCCGGCGCGGACGAGGCGGTCGAGGAGCTCCACGAGATCAAGGAGTTCCTGCAGGAGCCGGCCAAGTTCCAGGCCGTCGGCGCCAAGATCCCCAAGGGCGTGCTGCTCTACGGCCCGCCCGGTACCGGTAAGACCCTGCTGGCGCGTGCCGTCGCGGGTGAGGCCGGGGTGCCGTTCTACTCCATCTCCGGCTCGGACTTCGTCGAGATGTTCGTCGGTGTCGGCGCCAGCCGCGTCCGCGACCTGTTCGAGCAGGCCAAGGCGAACGCCCCGGCGATCGTCTTCGTCGACGAGATCGACGCCGTCGGCCGGCACCGCGGTGCGGGCCTCGGCGGCGGCCACGACGAGCGCGAGCAGACCCTCAACCAGCTGCTCGTCGAGATGGACGGCTTCGACGTCAAGGGCGGCGTGATCCTGATCGCGGCGACCAACCGTCCGGACATCCTGGACCCGGCACTGCTGCGCCCGGGCCGCTTCGACCGCCAGATCGCGGTGGAGCGCCCCGACCTCCAGGGCCGTCTGGACATCCTCAAGGTGCACCAGAAGGGCAAGCCGATCGCGCCCGACGTCGACCTGTCGGCCGTCGCCAAGCGCACCCCCGGCTTCACCGGCGCCGACCTCTCGAACGTGCTCAACGAGGCCGCGCTGCTGACCGCCCGCTCGGACAAGAAGCTGATCGACAACGGCATCCTGGACGAGGCGATCGACCGCGTCGTGGCGGGTCCGCAGAAGCGCACGCGGATCATGTCCGACAAGGAGAAGAAGATCACCGCGTACCACGAGGGCGGTCACGCCCTGGTCGCGGCGGCCTGCCAGTACAGCGACCCGGTGCACAAGATCACCATCCTGTCCCGCGGTCGGGCCCTCGGCTACACCATGGTGCTGCCGGACGAGGACAAGTACTCCACCACCCGCAACGAGATGCTCGACCAGCTGGCCTACATGCTGGGCGGGCGCGCGGCGGAGGAGTTGGTCTTCCACGACCCGACCACCGGCGCCTCGAACGACATCGAGAAGGCCACCGCCACCGCGCGGGCCATGGTCACCCAGTACGGCATGACCGAGCGCCTCGGTGCGATCAAGTTCGGCACCGACAACTCGGAGCCGTTCCTGGGCCGCGAGATGGGGCACCAGCGCGACTACTCGGAAGAGGTCGCCGCGCTGGTCGACGAAGAGGTCAAGAAGCTCATCGAGAGCGCGCACAACGAGGCCTGGGAGATCCTGGTCGAGAACCGCGACGTGCTCGACAACCTGGTTCTGGAGCTCCTGGAGAAGGAGACCCTGAACAAGGAGCAGATCGCCGAGATCTTCGCCCCCGTGGTCAAGCGCCCGGCCCGGCCGGCCTGGACGGGTTCCACCCGTCGCACGCCGTCCACCCGGCCGCCGGTGCAGTCGCCGAAGGAGCTGGCGCTCACCAACGGCGCCGCCGCCACCGACGCTGCTCCGGTCGACATCGTGAAGCTCCCGCCGCTGCCGGCCGCCGAGCCGCCGACCGAGAGCTGAGCAGGGCACCCGCTGGAATGGATGCCGCGTCACCAGGGTTTGTACCCTGGAGGCGCGGCATCCGTGCTGTTCAGCCAGAGTCTTCCCACAACTAAGCGAGGCCCGCATGATCGACCCGGTGACGCTCGACGGTCCGCCCGCCGTCGGAACCTTCGACCAGAAGCGGGCCGAGAACGCCATCCGCGAGCTGCTCCTCGCCGTGGGGGAGGACCCGGACCGTGAGGGCCTGCTGGAGACCCCGGCCCGGGTCGCGCGGGCCTACAAGGAGATATTCGCGGGCCTGTGGCAGGAGCCGGAGGAGGTCCTGACCACCACCTTCGACCTCGGCCACGACGAGATGGTGCTGGTCAAGGACATCGAGCTGACCTCGGTCTGCGAGCACCACCTGGTGCCGTTCCGCGGTGTGGCGCACGTCGGGTACATCCCGTCCACCAGCGGCAAGATCACCGGCCTGTCCAAGCTGGCCCGGCTGGTCGACGTCTACGCCCGCCGCCCCCAGGTGCAGGAGCGGCTGACCAGCCAGGTGGCCGACGCGCTGATGCGGATCCTGGAGCCGCGCGGGGCGATCGTCGTGGTCGAGTGCGAGCACATGTGCATGTCGATGCGCGGCATCCGCAAGCCCGGCGCCAAGACCATCACCTCCTGCGTGCGCGGCCAGTTGCGCGACCCGGCCACCCGCGCCGAGGCGATGAGCCTCATCATCGGTCGATAGGGGCATCGGCCGCTGAGGCGGCGGGAGAGCGGCTCAGAGCACCTCGTGCTCCGCGTGCGGCGGAGCCGGGGTGCCCAGCGCGTTGCGGCGCTCGGGCATCCGCAGCGTGACCATCCGGCGCCAGCCGAAGGCGCGGTCGTACAGGTACAGCACGTGCACCCCTAGGGTGACCGCGGCGAGCTGCCAGCGCGGCCAGCGCAGGATCCGTGCCATCCGGGTGGTGACCGCCAGCCCGACGTCCCGGTGGGTGCGGATCTCGCCGCGGGCGCTGGTCTCCAGGGCGTGCCGGATGTACGGGCCGTGGCCCTCGGCCGTCAGCCGTAGCAGCTCCTCGTGGCAGTACGCGAGGTGGTCGTCCTCGTCGGCCGAGATCATCCGCATCGCCCGCCCGAGTTCCGGGTCGTCGCCGTACACCTTCACCAGCCGGCGCATCTGCTCGGCGGCGCGCTGCTCGGTGACCCGGCTGTGCGCGAGGTAGGTGATGATCTCGCGGTCGGTCAGCGGGACGTCGCTGTTCAGCCGCTCGTGGGCGAGGCCGATGCCCTGGCGCTCCAGCAGCATGCAGTAGGCGGCCTCGTCCGGGACGGGCACCTTGGGCAGGCCGCGCTTGTTCAGCAGCTGGGTGAAGATCCGGCCGTGCTTGCGTTCGTCCGCGCCGTGCCGGGCGACCTTCGGGGCGAGGACCGGGTCCCGGGTGAGGGCGGTGATCCGCTCGTTCTCCCAGCCGCCCTGGTCCTCGCCGCCGGCCGCGATGCTGCAGAACAGCTGGTACGCCTGGTCGTTCCGGTAGATCTCGTTGAAGAGCGAGCGGGTGCTCAGCACGGCGCCTCCTGCGCGGATCCGGGGCGACGCCCGCCGGGGTGTCGGACGGGCGGTCGCGATACGTTCCCCCGAGCCGTCGGCCGGCCGGGCCGACCGGCGGGTAGTCACTCACACGCGCTAGCCCCGGCTACCCGAGGTGGGTGCCCAGCCATTCGAGCGAGGCGGGCAGCTCCCGGGTCCAGCTGTCGAAGTTGTGCCCGCCGTCGTCCAGGTAGAGCGACTCGACCTTGAACTGCGGGTTGGCCGTCGCGACCTGGGTGGCCTGGTCGACGAACTGGACGGTCTGCGGGTAGTCCGGTTCCTTGCGGGTGGAGACCACCAGCAGGTTGAGCGGCGGGGCCGGGAGGTTCTGCAGCCGCCAGCCGAGGTCGTGCTGCTGCGCGAGCGACCTGTCGCCGTTGAAGAGGTCGCCACCGGTGTACTGGTCCTGGCGCACCGAGAAGTCGCCGTGCAGGCCGACCGCGCTGCCGTAGACGTTCGGGAAGCGCATCGACAGCCGCATCGAGCAGCTGCCGCCGGTGGAGTAGCCGAACAGGCCCCAGGAGCCCGCCGAGCGGCCGAGCCGGTAGGTGCTGTGCAGCGCCTCGGGCAGGTCCTTGACGAACCAGGTCTCGGTGCGCGGTCCGCCGGGGACGTCCACGCACTCGGTGTCCCGGGACGGGACGACCGACGGACGGGCCATCACCAGGACGGTCGGCGGCATCTTGCCGGAGCGCTGCAGTTCGACCGCCGTCTGCACCAGCGGCAGCTCCTTCAGCAGGTTCAGGGTGGTGCCCGGGTAGCCGGCCAGGGCCACCACGACCGGGAAGCGGACCAGGGCGAACTTCGGGTCGAAGTACTCGGGCGGCAGGTAGACGAACATCTGGTCGGACAGACCGGTCTCCCTGCCGTTGACCCGCATCGACTCGATCTTGCCGACCTCCTCGGGCGTGCCCTTCGGCAGGTTGCCGACGCTCTCCAGGCCGCCCTCGTCGGTCGGCTGGACCAGCTGGTCGGAGACCGGGATGCCGCCCCTGTGGTTCTCGTTGCTGGTCAGCGCGAGCTTGGCGCCGCCGGGGTTGAGCAGGTCGCCCCAGGAGGTGTAGAAGCCGAAGGAGTTGTTCACCGACAGCGCCAGGACCGCCAGGGTCGACACTTGAACCACTGTCAGCAGGCCGATCCGGCCGAGCACCGGCAGCGGGCGTTGCCGGGCCAGCCGGGGCCAGATCCACAGGGTGGTGACGAGAGCCGCAGCGCCGAGTGCGAGCAGCGAGTTCACCAGCGCGTCGCTGGTCAGTTCCATACCGTCGGCCTTCCGGTGGGACACTGTCGGTGCAGGCTTCATCGTCTGGTGGTCCGTCAGGCCGGACCACCGCTGCTAGGCCGACCGGGCGCCCGGTCGGTTCAGGAGGCCGGGGGAGGCCGGGGGGAGACCGGGGGCAACCGGCGCCCTAGAATGCGGCGTCCACCGTACGTAACGCGTACCGGACGGTCCTGCCCCGCCATGCGGCGGCGGGCCCTCGGCTCCCACCCCCGGCTCAACCGCAGCGCGCCCACGGCACCGGTTTTACCTACCGTTTCCGGATCCTTGGTATGCGCATGGCCTGATGAAGGAATAGGCATGAAGGTCCATCACACGTGCTCCCCCGGAGTGACCGGACACCGCCCCGCAGCCTCTACCCTGAGCTTCCATGAGCGTTCCCGTGTCCGTTGAGCCGAGCCCCGAGCAGCCGCCGCACCGTCGGCGTGGTCTGCAGACGCTGCGCAACCAGGCGGCCGCCGTCCCGAGGGCCTGGCTCCCCGGCGCGGTCGGCTACGCCTGTCTGCTGATCGGGCTGGTGGACATCGCCAGCGCGGTGTTCCCCAAGCTCCGGCACACCAGGATGCACACCTTCGCCGGGCAGCTGCCGGGCGGCACCACCAGCCTCGCCGCGGTCGGCACGCTGATGGTCGGCATCCTGCTGGTCCCGCTGGCGCACGCGCTGCGCCGGCGCAAGCGGCGGGCCTGGCGCGCGGTCTGCGTGCTGCTGCCGGTCAGCGCCTCGCTGCACCTCGTGCGCTGGCACCAGATCGGCCCGGCGGTCGTCTCGCTGGCGGTCCTCGCCGTGATGCTGGTGCACCGGCGCGAGTTCTACGCCAAGGCCGACCCGCGCACCCGCTGGGGCGCGCTGGTCAACCTGGTCGTCATGGGCACCCTCAGCGTGCTGCTCGGCCTGCTGATCGTGAGCACCCGCACCAAGTACGAGGTCGGCCACCCCGCCCTCGTGGAGCGGCTGCAGCACGTCGGGTACGGGCTGTTCGGTTTCGAGGGCCCGATCCGCTACACCAACGTGCGGATGTCCGACCTGGTCGCCTACCTGCTCGGCGGGCTCGGCCTGCTGACCGCCTTCACCACCGCCTACCTGGCGCTGCGCCCGGGCAAGCCGAAGCCGGAGCTCACCGCCGAGGACGAGGACAAGGTCCGCGAGCTGCTCAAGCGGCACGGTGAGCGCGACTCGCTGGGCTACTTCGCGCTGCGCCGCGACAAGAGCGTGCTGTTCTCGCCCACCGGCAAGGCCGCGATCTCCTACCGGGTGGTCTCCGGCGTGATGCTGGCCTCCGGCGACCCGGTCGGCGACGTCGAGGCCTGGCCGGGCGCGATCAAGGTGTTCATGGCCGAGGCCCGCGAGCACGCCTGGGTGCCGGCCGTGATGGGTTGCAGCGAGGTCGGCGGCGAGGTCTGGACCCGTGAGGCGGGCCTGGACGCGCTGGAGCTGGGCGACGAGGCGATCGTCGACACCTCGGCCTTCTCGCTCTCCGGCCGCGCCATGCGCAACGTCCGCCAGATGGTCAAGCGGATCGAGCGCAACGGCTACTCCTGCAAGGTGCGCCGGGTCTCCGAGCTCACCGTGGAGGAGAAGTACCGGATCGCCGACGCCGCCGCCCGCTGGCGCGGCACCGACACCGAGCGCGGCTTCTCGATGGCCCTGGGCCGCTTCGGCGACCCGCTGGACGACGACTGCGTGGTGGTCACCGCCCACAAGGAGCCCGAGGAGGGCGAGAGCGGCGACGACCTGAAGGCCGTGCTGCACTTCGTCCCCTGGGGTCCGGACGGCATCTCGCTGGAGCTGATGCGCCGCGACCGCGCCGCCGACCCGGGCCTGAACGAGCTGCTGATCGTCGCCGCCCTGCAGGCCGTGCCCGCCCTGGGCGTCCGCCGGGTGTCGCTCAACTTCGCGATGTTCCGCTCGGCCCTGGCCCGCGGCGAGCGGATCGGCGCAGGCCCGGTGCTGCGCGCCTGGCGTGGACTGCTGGTCTTCCTGTCCCGCTGGTTCCAGATCGAGTCGCTGTACAAGTTCAACGCCAAGTTCCAGCCCGAGTGGGAGCCGCGCTTCCTGGTCTTCCCGAACACCCGGGACCTGCCGCGGATCGGCTTCGCCGCGATGCAGGCGGAGGCCTTCATCACCCTGGGCATGCCTCGCTTCGGCCGCAAGCGCCAGCGCGAGGGCCTGATGCCGGTCCCGTCCACCAGGGAGGTCGGCGAGGCCGCCTGAGGCACCTCGACACCGTCCGGGGCCCCCGCCGAGAACGCTCGGCGGGGGCCCCGTTCGATAATGGAGGGTATGAGCGAGCGCAGCATGGGGGTACCCCCGGCCGGAGGCCGGGGGGGAATCATCGAAAGGCGCGCGTGGGCGAATGCCCTCGCCGAGCGGAGCGGGGCGGGCGCATGAGCAACTCGCCGTCCTTCTCGCTGCCGGCCGGGCTGCCGCGGCTCGACCGCTGCTCCGTGATGGGCGTGGTCAACGTCACGCCCGACTCCTTCTCGGACGGCGGGCTCTGGTTCGACCCCGCCAGGGCGATCGCGCACGGGCTGGCCCTGCGCGCCCGCGGCGCGGACCTGGTGGACGTCGGTGGCGAGTCCACCCGCCCGGGCTCGCAGCGGGTGCCCGAGGAGGAGGAGCTGCGCCGGGTGCTGCCGGTGGTGCGCGAGCTGGCCGCCGCCGGGGTGGTGGTGTCCGTCGACACCATGCGGGCCTCCGTCGCGGAGCGGGCCGTCGAGGCCGGCGCCGCGATCGTCAACGACGTCTCCGGCGGGCTCGCCGACCCGGCGATGGCCCGGGTGGTCGCCGAGACCGGCGCGCCCTTCGTGGTGATGCACTGGCGCGGGCAGTCCGCCGACATGGACAGGCTGGCCCTCTACGACGACGTCGTGACGGACGTGGTCGCCGAGCTGACCGACCGGATGGACGCCCTGCTGGCCGCCGGGGTCAAGGAGGACCAGTTGATCCTCGATCCGGGGCTCGGCTTCGCCAAGACCGCCGAGCACAACTGGGCGCTGCTCGGCCGACTGGACGCGCTCACCGCGCTCGGCCGTCCCGTGCTCGTGGCCGCTTCGCGCAAGCGGTTCCTGGGTACGCTGCTCGCCGACCCGGAAACCGGGGAACTGCGCCCGGCCCGCGAGCGGGACGCCGCGACCGCCGCGGTCTCGGTGCTGTCGGCCCAGGCCGGAGCCTGGGCGGTACGGGTGCACGACGTGTCCGGTACGGCGGACGCCGTCCGCGTGGTCGCGGCCTGGCAGCGCGCGGCGCGGCTGGGGTGAGGGAGGGTCTGTGACAGGTGACGGCAGGTTGAGCGGCGGTACGGCGGGAAAGGCCCACGAGGTGGACCTGGAGGCGGTGCTCGCGGCGAACCGGGGGTTCTACGAGGCGCTGGAGCGGGGGGACGTCGAGGCGGTCGAGGACGCCTGGCTGGGCCCCGAGTACGCCGACGACAAGGGCGGCGTGGTGTGCGTGCACCCCGGCTGGCCGGTGCTGCGCGGGCGGGCGCAGGTGACCCGCTCGTACATGCTGATCATGATGAACACGGAGTACATCCAGTTCTTCCTGACCGATGTCGAGGCCGAGGTCCACGGTGATGTGGCCCTTGTCACGTGCACCGAGAACATCCTCTCCGGCGGTGAGGCGGAGGAGGAGGGGGAACTCGGGCCGCTGGTCGGCGGAAAGGTCGTCTCCAGCAATCTGTTCCGTCGTACCCCGGCCGGGTGGAAGCTCTGGTCGCACCATGGTTCACCCGTCCTGACCAGCGGGGACGAGGACGACGAGGACTGATTTCGGCGGTCGTGGAAAATCGGCGCCGGACCGTCGCCAGGGAATTTCCGAGTGGTCACCGAACGTTCACGTCAATCGCCGATTCGGTGCGCGTGGAGACGGTTCGTGCCGGGTAGGACGGTCAGGCGTTGTCCGCGCTCGCGGGTAGATTCGAAACGGAGTGGCGGGCGTGCTGCCCGCCTTCGCCCTGCCCGTCCATGCCTTTCTCCGGGCGGGGCCCGTCCGACTGGGAGCAGTGATTCGTTTGCTGGACCGCGTCACCCTGCGGGGGCTGCGAGCCCGGGGCCACCACGGCGTCTTCGAGCGCGAGCGCATCGAGGGCCAGACCTTCGTGGTCGATCTCGTGCTGTACCTGGACACCCGCCCCGCCGCGTCCGGAGACGACCTCACCCGCACGGCGCACTACGGCATCGTGGCCGAGGAGGTCACCGCGATCATCGCCGGGGAACCGGTCGACCTGATCGAGACCCTGGCCCAGCGCATTGCCGACCAGTGCCTGAAGCACGACGCGGTCGAGGAGGTCGAGGTCACCGTGCACAAGCCGGACGCCCCGATCACCGTGCCGTTCGACGACGTGACCGTGACCATCCACCGGGGCCGCGCATGACCCCCACCGCGCGCCTGGTTTCCGATGCAGAGGGATTTCTTCGATGAACAGCAGTGACCCGATCACCGAGCCGAACGCGTTCGACCTGGAGAGCCGGGTGGACTCCGCCGACACCACGCTGCGCAGCCAGCGCTGTGCGGTGGTCGCGCTCGGCAGCAACCTGGGCAACCGGCTGGACACCCTGCAGGGTGCCGTGGACGCGCTCGCCGACACCCCCGGGCTGAAGATCAAGGCCGTCTCCGCGGTCTACGAGACCGAGGCCGTCGGCGGCCCGGAGGAACAGCCCAACTACTACAACGCGGTCGTCGTGCTGCGCACCTCGCTGCCCCCGCAGGACCTGCTGGAGCGCGGCAACGCGATCGAGGACGCCTTCGGGCGGGTCCGGGAGGTCCGGTGGGGTCCGCGCACCCTGGACGTCGACATCCTGGCCTACGAGGGCGTGGTCAGTGACGACCCGCAGCTGGTGCTGCCGCACCCGCGCTCGCACGAGCGGGCCTTCGTGCTCGCCCCCTGGCTGGACGCCCAGCCCGAGGCCGAGGTGCCCGGGCACGGCCAGGTCGCCGCACTGCTGGAGGCGCTCGGCGGTCCGGACGCGCAGGGCGTGAAGCGGCGCGACGACATCCGGCTGACGCTGCCGGAGTAGCACCGAGAGAGCCGGCCCGGCGCCCGGCCGGCCGGGCGCCGGGGAACTCGGCCAGGGGGCCCGGCCGTACGAGTAGATGTCCGCCCGGCCGGGCCCGGTACGGTGGCCTGGCGCCGCCGCGCCGGGCCACCGGGCGGCCGGCCGGCTCTGGTACCCCGGGAAGGACCTCCTCCGAGTGAAGCTGCTTCGCCTCCGCCTGTTGATCGGCATCACCGCCGCGACGACGGCGCTGTCCTGGGCCGGCTCCAAGCTGTGGGCCTCCCTGGACACGCTGCCGGCCGTGCCGGCCGCGGCGCCGGTGGTGCTGGCGGCGGTGGCGGTGATCCTGCTGGCGACCGCGCTCTCGCTGCGGTCCCGGCTGAAGGCGGTGCGCGAGCGGCAGCCCGGCGCGAAGCGGGTCGACCCGCTGCTGGCGGCCCGGGCGGTGGTGCTGGGGCAGGCCAGCGCGCTGGTCTCCTCGGTGGTCACCGGGATCTACGCCGGGGCCGGGATCTACCTGCTCGGCGAGCTGGACGTGTCGGCCCGCAAGGACCAGGCCGTGACCGCCGGGCTCGCGGTGCTGGCCGGGGCCGCGGTGATCGCCGCGGCGCTCTGGGTCCAGCACGTGTGCAAGCTGCCGGAGAACCACGACGACCCGAGCGGGCCGGCGGCCTCGCACCGCTGAGACCTCTGCGGGTCGGCGGCGGGTCATCGGGTCGCCACCGCCGGGGCATCGCTGAGCAGGCCGTTTTTCGTGATCTTGAGTGAAAAGCCGGGCACGTGCGGTAAAAACGGCACACTGTCAAGGGCGGAAGGGGACCCTGGGCTGACACGGCCCCAATTCGCACGCTAGTTTCTTGGCATGTCTCGCGGACGCCATCGTCATTCCTCCGTCCTCAGCCGGGTCTTTCCCCCCACCGCTGCCGGCGTACTGCTGGTCGCCGCACTCGCCGCTCTGCTTTTCAGTCAGGACACCATCCTGGTGCGCTCGGTGGGCATCGCGGCGCTGATCGCGGTGCTCGGCTTCGCACTGTTGCTGCGTCAGCGGGACAAGGCGGCCCGGGCGGCCGCCGAGGTGTCCGCCGCGCAGCGGATGCGGGCCGAGGAACGCTTCGAGGAGCAGCTGGCCGAGGCCGAGTACGCCGCCGAGGTCGCCGAGGAGCGGGCCACCCGCTTCGGACGGCGGCTGACGGCGGAGAAGTCGCGGCTGGCCAAGGCCGAGACCGAGATCGCCCGGCTGCTGCGGGAGCGGGCCGTGACGGTGGCCGAGCAGGCGCTCAAGGAGGCCGAGGCGGCCCAGCGGGCGCTCGCCGCGAGCCGTCCGAAGCACCCGGCCAGCCCGGCCGCGTTCGTCCGCGCTGCGTCCGTGCTGCGGCTGCTGCAGCGCCGGGCATCGGAGCAGGAGGCGCGGCGGGCCCGTACGGCGGGCGCGGAGGTCGCGCTGCGGGCGCCCGCGACGGAGTCGCGGATCGTCCCGGCGGCCCCGGCCGCGCCGGCACCCAAGCCGGTGTCCGTGCCCGCCCCGGTCGCGCCCTCGGTGCCCACCCCGGCGCGGGCGCCGGGCGCCCAGGCGCCGGCGCAGCCCACGGCGGTGCAGCCCACTCCGCTGCGCCCGGCGCTGACCGCGACGGTCGGTCAGCTCGGCGGGACGCCGAGCGCTCCGGCCGCGGCGCCGGCTCCGGTGGAGCGGCAGCGGATTCGCCCGGCGCAGTCCGGGCAGGCGCGCGGGCAGGGCTTCAGCTTCTTCGGCCGCAACGCGGGTTCGGCGGTACGGGCGGCCGCTCCGGCGCCGGCGGTGGGCAGCATCGCCGAGCTGGGGGACCGGACCGACCTGGCGGACGTGGTGGGTGACGAGGCGGTCGCCGCGAAGGCCAAGGCCGAGGCGACGGAGTCGGCCGCACCGAAGGGCGCGCAGCCGTCGCAGCCGGTGCACGCGGCCCGGCCGGAGCGGTCGGGCGACGAGCCGGGGCAGGGCGAGCCGACCGTGGTGGACCTGACGCCGGAGGACGAGACCGAGCTGATCGAGCTGCCGCAGCTGCGCGCGTCGCGCTGAGCGGCCTGGACGGAAAGCCCGCGGCGCGGGAAGTCGGACGGACCGACTTCCCGCGCCGCGGGCTTCTGGTGGCGGGTCGGATCTGCGACGGGGGGCGTCAGATCTGGACGCCGAAGTCCTGGGCGATGCCGGCCAGGCCGGAGGCGTAGCCCTGGCCGACCGCGCGGAACTTCCACTCGCCGTTGTTGCGGTAGAGCTCGCCGAAGATCATCGCGGTCTCGGTGGCGGCGTCCTCGGAGAGGTCGTAGCGGGCGATCTCGGCGCCGCCGGCGGCGTTTACTACGCGGATGTAGGCGTTGCGGACCTGGCCGAAGTTCTGGCCGCGGGCGACACCGTCGTAGATGGTGACCGGGAAGGTGATCTTGACGGCCTCGGCGGGCAGGCCGGCCAGGTTGACGTTGATCGACTCGTCGTCGCCCGCGCCCTCGCCGGTGCGGTTGTCACCGGTGTGCACGACGGTGGCGTCCGGCGTGCTGGTGTTGTTGAAGAACACGAAGTGCGCATTGGACAGCACCTTGCCGTCCGCGTTCAGGACGATCGCGCTGGCGTCGAGGTCGAATTCGGCGCCGGTCGTGGTGCGGACGTCCCAGCCCAGGCCGACGCTCACCGCGGACAGGCCGGGGGCCTCCTTGGTCAGCGAGACGTTGCCACCCTTGGAGAGGCTCACTGGCATGGCGATTGCAGTCCCTTCGTTCGCTTTTCCCGGGACAACGCGATACTCCGGTGGCTTGGTTCCGCGGAGTCCGTGAATTCTTTGCCCGGCGTCAAACCCGGGCAAAGGGCAGGCAATGCACTGGTCGGGCGCGGGAGCGCGGAACCGGTCTCAGACCCGGGGGAACCGGCCCTGGAGCGTCCAGATGTTCGGGTTGTCGGCCAGGTCGGGGTGCATGTCGAACAGGTCGGCGAGGGTGTCCTGGAGGAAGTCCCGGGCCTCGCGGCGCAGCTCGCTGTGGCGCACCACGGCGGGCGGTTCGTCCCGCAGCCAGGTGGCGGTGACCTCGACCCAGTTGAAGCGGCGGGCGAAGCGCAGCAGCTCGGTGTTCTGGGTGAAGTCGAGGTCGGCGGTCTGCACCCGGGCGGCCCGGGAGCCGTCCGGGTCGCGGTCGAGCTGCTCGACGATGTCGCACAGCGCCCAGGCGAAGTCCAGCACCGGCACCCAGCCCCAGCGGGTGGAGAGTTCGGCGCCCTCGGCGTCCAGGTAGACGTCGCCGCAGAACAGGTCGTACCGCAGGGAGCGCACGGAGGCGGTGCGGTAGTCGGTCTGCGGGGGGTCGGGGAAGCGGTTGGAGAGGGAGTAGCCGAGCTCGATCACACAGGCCATTGTCGGGGCTCGGGGCGCGGGCCGGTAACCGGGTGCCGTCCGCGGGGGGCGTGCGGATAACCGGGTGACCCGGCGCGCCGGGCGCGGGATGATGGGCGCATGCCCGAGCCCATCCGCGTACGGGGGTCGGTGGTCGTCCCCGACACCGAGCTCGTCTGGCGCTTCTCGCGTTCCTCCGGCCCCGGTGGCCAGCACGTCAACACCTCCGACTCCAAGGTCGAGCTGCGCTTCGACCTGGCCGCCTCGAAGGCGCTGCCCGAGGTGTGGCGCCGGCGTGCCGTGGAGCGGCTGGCGAACCGGCTGGTGGACGGCCGGGTGCTGGTGGTCCAGGCCTCCGAGTACCGCTCGCAGTGGCGCAACCGGGAGGCGGCCGCGGCCCGCTTGGCGGCGCTGCTGACCGAGGCGTGCGCTCCGCCGCCGAAGGCCCGGCGGGCGACCAGGCCGAGCCGGGGGATGGTCGAGCGGCGGCTGTCCAACAAGCGGCAGCGATCCGAGCTGAAGCAGGGGCGGCGCGCCCCGCGGCAGGACTAGGGCCTGGCTGTCGGGTTTCGACGGACCCGGCAGGGATCCGGGAGGCGGGCCCTAGCCCAGGGCGCGGTAGCCGCCGCGGAAGTAGAGCAGCGGGCGGCCGCCGGGGTTGGGGACCGCGGCCTCCAGGACGCGGCCGACCAGCAGGGTGTGGTCGCCCACGGGTATCCGCTGCTCGGTGCGGCACTCGACGGTGGCCAGCGCGTCCTCGATCAGCGGGGCGCCGGTCTGCGGGCCGCAGTGGTGCGGGGTGTCGGCGAACAGCAGCCGGTCGCTGAGCCGGCCCTTCATGGCGAAGCGGGAGCCGATCGTCTTCTGCCCGTCGGTCAGCACCGAGACCGCCCAGGTGTCGACCCGGGAGAGCACCTCGTCCATCCGGGAGTCCTCACGGACCGAGATCAGCACCAGCGGCGGCTCCAGCGACACCGAGAGGAAGGACGTGGCGGTCATGCCGATGTCCTCTCCGTCCTCCGGGTCGTGGACGGTTACCAGGCTCACACCGGCGGCGAGCTGGGAGAGTGCTGCCCGGAACTCGTCGGGCGTGGCGTGGGGGGCAGCTTCCGGCTGCGGGGACGGGTGCACGTACCGCACGGTAGCTGGCGGCCGCGGGAAACGGCATCGGACCGTGGTCGTAGGACCATCGCCGCGGTCGCGGGCCGGTTCCGGCGCGGACTCACCCTCAGGAGTGAAGCCGGGGGACCGGCGGGTGCAGCGGGCTTCAGCGCGTGGTCAATGCGGTCGACCACGAGAAATGCTCCGATAGCGCTTTATGTCCCGCTATGGGGCGGATGAACTGATTACGGGCGCATTAGTGTCGTGTGATTTAAGTCACAAGTGGTGGCCTATTGCTGACCGAGCGTGCCGAACGCTGTGCTCCCTGTGATTCAGTTCTTCTGGCAATCGGACGATAACCAATCAAGAACTATCCGAAGCAGCCGGGGAGCCCCCGCATGGAAGCCGAGTCGGAGCCGTACGTCCGTCTCGCGACCCTCCGCACCTTGCACCGGGTCGTGGCGGACCTCAACGCTGCCCGCAGCCTGGCGGGCACGCTGCAGGCCGTCGTCGAGGGCGCGGTGCACGGACTCGGCTTCGACGCCGCCGCGGTCAGCCTGGTCCGGCCGGACGGCGACCTCGTGGTGGCGGCCGTATGGGAGCTGGAGGAGAGCCCGATGGGCGGGCCCTCGGTGCTGCTCGGCCAGGTCGGTTCCCGGGAGTCCTGGGACCGGCTGCTCGGCGTCAGCGACCACTGGGGCACCCTGCGCTTCCTGCCGTACGACCGCGGCTGGGCCGTCGCCAGCGACATCCCGCGCTGGATCGGGGACGGCGCGCTGCCCGTCTACGCCAACGACTGGCACCCCGCCGACGGGCTGCTCGCCCCGATGTACAGCGCCGGGGGCGACCTGCTCGGCGTCCTCTCGGTGGACCGCCCGCGCAGTGGCAAACGGCCCGGCGCGTGGACCCGCGAGGCGCTGGAGATGTTCTCGCTGCAGGCCTCCATCGCGATCGGCAACGCCCGGCTGCGGGCCGAGATGCAGCGCGCGCTGGCCCGGCTGGAGAAGGAGCAACAGGCGCTGCGGGCCAGCGAGGAGAGCTTCCGGCAGGCCTTCGAGTACGCACCCAGCGGGATGGCCATCACCGAGCTGCACGGCGCCGGGCGCGGCCAGCTGACCAGGGTCAACGACGCGCTCTGCCGGCTGCTCGGTCGCCCCCGCGCGGTGCTGCGCCAGCAGAGCTTCGCGGACCTGGTCCACCCCGAGGACCGGGCGCTGTTGGAACGCACCAGCGCCGAGAGCGGCCGGGCGGAACTGCGGCTGTCCCGGCGGGACGGCGGCTACCAGTGGGTCTGCCTGCGCAACTCGATCGTGGCGGACGCGGCCGAGGGCCCGAGTTTCCTGCTCACCCACGTCGAGGACATCGAGGACCGCAAGCGCCACGAACTCCAACTCGCCCACCGGGCCAGCCACGACGCGCTCACCGGCCTGCCCAACGGCGCCGAGCTCAAAGCCCGGCTGGGCCGCCGGCTCTGCCCCGAGTCGCAGCCGGTCGGCGCCGGCCTCAACTCCGGCGAGGCGGCCTACCCGGCGTCGTACGGCTACCCGGCCGACTCGTACAGCGCGCACGCGGCGTACGACGGCCTGGAGGGGGTGGGCCCGTACGCCGGGCCGGTCCACGGCTACGGACCGGCCGAGGGCGGCGGCCTGCTGCCCGGCCTGGCCCCGGGTTACGGGGAGCACGTGCACGCGGTGGTCCCGGCCGAGTACGGGCCGACCGGCGACGCCTGGTCCGTGCCGTTCCGCTCCGGCCCGGCGGCCCCGGCGGACAAGGGGCTCGCGGTGCTCTTCTGCGATCTGGACGGCTTCAAGTCGATCAACGACCGGTTCGGGCACAACGCGGGCGACGCGGTGCTGGTCGAGGTGGCCCGGCGGCTGAGCGGGGCGGTCCGGGACGGCGACACGGTGGCCCGGCTGGGCGGCGACGAGTTCGTGGTGCTGGCCGACGGGATCGGCCGCGAGGAGGCCAAGGACCTCGCCCACCGGCTGCGTAACGCGATCATCCCGCCGATGCGGATCGACGGCCGGGCGATGCGGGTGGGGGTGAGTCTCGGGATCGGCTGGGCCGGCTGCGGGATGAGCATCGAGGAGGTGCTGCACACCGCGGACGAACGGATGTACGACGAGAAGCGCGCCCGGGGCGGCGCCGTGCGCGGGGCGCGCGGGGAGCGCTCGCACCGGCGGGCGGGCTGACCGGCCCCTCCGCGCTTCGATCGGTTGTTTGCCGAGGTCGGTCGGGTGCCGAGCGTTCTGCGCCGCACAGGTTACCCATGAGTTGTCAAGGGCTCTTTTCCCGCTGTCACGAACGGCAGGTAGGGTGCCCGGTACGACAGCGTCCATGATCTGCGCCGCCCGCAGCCGGCGGCGCGCACCGGATGGGGGAGCAGACCACCGTGACGACCGCCGGCGACAACGGAGTGCCCGAGGGCCAGGGGGGCGGTGCCCCGCAGGACGACGACCCGTTCGGCTACCTCTACCGTCCGGCCGACGGCTCCAGCGGACAGTCGGCCGAGCCGCAGCAGGGGGTTCCCCGGACGTCGTACAGCCGGCCGATGGAGGTCGGGCGCGCGCAGTACGGCCAGCACTACCAGCAAGGGGGGGCGCCGCGTGCGCAGCAGCAGCCGTACGGCCAGCCCGGCCCGTACGGTCAGCAGCCGGTGCCGCAGCAGCAGGCTCCGTACGGCCAGCCCGGCATGCCGCCGCAGCAGGCCGAGTGCGGCGTGCCCACCCAGCAGACCCGCTACGCCGAGCACTCCCGGCCGCAGCCCGGGGAGGACCGGCCGAGCAGCGGCCGGAGCAAGGGTGCGGTGATCGGCGCGGTCGCCGTGGTCGCGGCGATCGCGATCGGGGCCGGGATCGCGCTCTCCACCGGTGACCCGGACGGTGACAAGAACGCCAAGGGCGGCACCACGACCACGGCCCCGCCGGCCCCCAGCGCCCCGGCGACCAGCACCACCGCCGGGACGGCCTCGCCCTCGGCGGGCGCCACCGCCACCAACGGGCCGTCGACCGTGGACGCCGGCCAGTTGCAGGGCCAGAACGCGCCGTCCGGCAACAGCGTCAAGGGCGCCAAGTCCGCCGACGGCAGCTACCTGACGCTCCAGCAGGGCGGCACGGTGACCTGGAACGGCCAGGTCGCCGCGGCCGGGACGTACAAGGTGACCGTTCACTACAACAACCCCGGCGGGGACGTGAAGGGTGCGGCGTCGGTCAACGGGAAGGACTGGCCGAGCGGCGTCACGTACAAGAACTACAACGCCGGCAAGGACCCGTCGGCCTCGTGGTTCACCACGTTCATCCTTCCGCAGTTCCAGGCGGGCCAGAACAGCGTCACCTTCATGCCGCCGCCCGGCGCGACGGTGCTGATCGACCAGGTCGCGATCGAGCCGAGCAGCTGAGGCCGCCTCAGGACGCACCGCGGCCGCCCGTCCCCTTCCGGGGGGGGCGGCCGTCGGCGTTGTGCGGCAGGGCTCGCTCGGACCGGTTCGCTCAGGCGGACGTGACGGTGGCGAAGGCCTCGCCGCCGCGCGCCCACCGACCTCGGCGCATCACGGCGACCAGGTCGTAGGTGTCGGAGTCGAGCACGACCAGGTCGGCGAGCTTGCCGGTCTCCAGCGAGCCGATCGAGTCGGAGAGGCCGAGCAGCCGGGCCGGGGTGGCGGAGAGCGACTCGACGGCCTGGTCGAGGGTCAGGCCGTTGACGGTGACCGAGCGCTTGAACGCCACGTCCAGGGTGAGGGTGGAGCCGGCGATCGAGCCGCCCTCGACCAGCCGGGCCACGCCGTCGGTGACCTGGACCTGGAGGGGGCCGAGGGGGTAGAGGCCGTCGCCCATGCCGGCGGCGCCCATGGCGTCGGTGATCAGGGCGACGCGGTGGGCGCCGGCGGTGCGGTAGGCGAGGTCGAGGACGGAGGGGTGGAGGTGTACGCCGTCGTTGATGAGTTCGACGGTGACGCGTTCGTCCCGCAGGAGGGCGACGATGGGGCCGGGGGCGCGGTGGGCGATGCCGGGCATGGCGTTGAACAGGTGGGTGGCGACGGTGGCGCCGGCGTCGACGGCCCGCAGGGTGGTGGTGTAGTCGGAGTTGGTGTGGCCGACGGCGGCGATCACGCCGAGGTCGGCGAGCATGCGTACCGAGTCGAGGCCGCCGGGGAGTTCGGGGGCGAGGGTGACCATGGCGGCGTGGCCGCGGGCGGCGTCGACGAGCTTGCGGACGAGGGCGGGGTCGGGGTCGCGCAGGAGGTCGGGGCGGTGGGCGCCGCAGCGGCCCGGGGAGATGAAGGGGCCCTCGAAGTGGATGCCGGCCAGGACGCCGTCCTCGACGAGTTCGGAGAGGACGTGGGCCTGGCGGGCGAGGTCGTCGATCTCGCCGGTGACGGTGGAGGCCACCGTGGTGGTGGTGCCGTGTCGGAGGTGGGTGCGGGCGGCGAGCAGGGCCTCCTCGGCGATGCCGGAGGCGTAGGAGGCGCCGCCGCCGCCGTGGACGTGCAGGTCGACGAAGCCGGGGACGACGGTGTGGCCGGTCAGGTCGAGGTCGCCGGGTTCGGTCTCGCCGCCGAGGCCGGCGATGCGCTCATCCTCGACGGCGATGCGCTCGCCCTCGACGACGCCGCCGGGCAGGACGAGTCTGGCGCCGGCCAGGGCGGTGCGGTCACGGTCCGCGGTGGTCACGCGGTCACCTCCAAGGAGAGCAGATCCCAGGCGAGCAGGCCCGCGCCCAGGGACGCGGCGGTGTCTTTGAGCATCGCGGGTACGACCTTCGGGGGCATCTGGAAGGTCAGGCGCTCGGTGACCGCCGCGCGCAGCGGAGTGAAGAGCGTGTCGCCGGCCTCGGCCAGCCCGCCGCCGACGATCACCGTGGACGGGTCGAGCAGGCTCTGGGCGAGCACGATGCCGTCGGCCAGGGCGTCGACGGCGCACTGCCAGACCGCGAGCGCGCGATCGTCCCCGGCGTCCACCGCGGCGGCGCAGGATGCCGCGTCGGCGTCGGGGTCACCGCCGGCCTCGGCCCAGGCGCGGGAGACGGCGGCGGCGGAGGCCAGCGTCTCCAGGCAGCCGCGGGCGCCGCAGCCGCACCGGGGGCCGCCGGGGCGGACCACGACGTGGCCGATCTCGCCGCCGTAGCCGTGGGCACCGGCCTCGATCCGGCCGTTGATGCCGATGGCGCCGGCGATGCCGGTGCCCAGGGCGATGAACAGGAAGCGGTCCACGCCCCGGCCGGCACCGAGCCGGCCCTCGGCCAGGCCGCCCGAGCGCACGTCGTGGCCGAGCGCCACCGGCATCGCGGGGCCGCCGGGGGCGGCCAGGCGCTCGCCGAGCAGCTTGCGCAGCGGGAGGTCGCGCCAGCCGAGGTTGGCGGAGAAGACCGCGATCCCGTTCTTCTCGTCGATCGTGCCGGGCACGGCCACGCCGGCCGCGACCGGGGCGAGGCCGAAACGAGCGCGACCCTCGTCCGCCAGGTCGGCGGCGAAGTCGAGGATGGCGGCGACGACGGCGTCGGTACCGTGCTCCCGCCCGGTCGGTCGGCGTGCTTCGAACAGCACGGAGCCGTCCTGGGCGAGCAGCGCGGCCTTCATGCCGGTGCCGCCTACATCGAGTGCGATGACGTGCTTCACGGAGGACAGTTTCCCTTGGGTGGTCGAAGAGGTCTAGTCCAGTTGTCGTATTGGTCTGGTCCATACTGGGTGAGCTTTGTCTCGGGTGCGGGGGTGTACGGGACTTGTGCTGACGGCCTGCGGCCGCTTCGTGTTGCGCATCGTGCAATGAAGCCGGGCACTTCGGTAACTACTCGGCGGGCGGGGTCGAGTGGTGTGGACCATTGGACGACGGGTTTGGCAGTGTTGCGCCTCCCCCTGCCGGATTCCCTCAATCCGGCCGCAGTTCTTCCCCTGAAGGCGGTACCCGCGTTGAACAGGCGCGTCCACGTTTCCACCCGTGTGCTCGGTAGTGCGATGGCCGGAGCGCTGGTGCTCACCGCGGTCAGCGCGTGCGGCGGGCAGGGCAGCGGGCCGGTCACGCTCAAGCTGGTCGCCGCGGACTACGGGGAGAACGCCGAGACCAGCTCCAAGCGCTACTGGGACGAGGTCTCCAAGGCCTTCGAGGCCGCCGACCCGGGCATCAAGGTCCAGGTCGAGGTCGACAGCTGGACCGACATCGGCAAGAAGGTCGACGACATGATCGCGGCCGGGAAGTCGCCCGACCTGCTGCAGAGCGGCGGGTTCGCGGAGCAGGTCGCGGCGGACCGGCTGTACCCGGCGGCGGACGTGCTCTCGATGGACACCCAGGCGAAGTTCATGGACAACTTCGCGCACGCCGGGCAGGTGCTGGGGACCCAGTACGGGATTCCGTTCGTGTCGTCGTCGCGGGTGCTCTTCTACAACAAGGCGGTCTTCAAGCAGGCCGGCATCGCCCAGCCGCCGACCACCTGGAACGAGCTGCGGGCGGCCGCCGAGAAGATCAAGGCCAAGGTTCCGGGGGTGACCCCGTACGGGCTTCCGCTGGGGCCCGAGGAGGCGCCGGCCGAGTCGATGCTGTGGACGCTGAGCGGCGGCGGGAGCATCTCGGACGACGTCGGCAACTACACCATCGACAGCGACCAGAACCAGGCCACGTTCACCTGGCTGAAGAACAACCTGGTGAGCACCGGGCTGACGTACGCCGACCCGGGCAAGATGAACCGCACGCCGGTGTTCCAGGACTTCGTGTCGGGGAAGGTCGCGATGCTGAACGGGCATCCGACGCTGCTGCGGATGGCGTCCGCCGGGAAGATCGACTTCGGGACGGCACCGATCCCGAGGAAGGACGGCGTCACCAGGACCGGGAGCCTCGGGGTCGCGGACTGGATGATGGCGTTCAAGGCCAACGGGCACAAGAACGAGATCAAGAGGTTCCTGTCCTTCGTCTACACGCGCGATCACCAGCTGAAGTTCGACGAGCAGTACAACCTGCTGCCGGTGACCCAGGACGCGTTCAGCCAGATGTCGTCGGACCCGAAGCACGAGGACCTCAAGCAGTTCGCGGTCGGGCTGACCAACGCGAGCTTCTACCCGTTCGGGGACCCGGCCTGGGGCGAGGTCAGCAACCGGATCAAGGCGGGGATCGGGCAGGCCGTGACCGGGGACCCGAAGCAGGTGCTCGGTGGGCTGCAGGACGCGGCGGTGAAGGAGGCGGCCCGGGTCCGCAAGCAGTAGGACCCGGGGCCGGGGGGCTTCTCTCAACTGGGGAGCGTGATCGCGTAGGCCTTGCGGAGGGTCTCGTGGACGGTCCAGGTGGTGCGGTCGCCCCCGCGCAGGACGGCGCAGTCGCCGGGGCCGACGGTGAGGGTCGGGCCGCCCTCGATCTCGATGGTGGCCCGGCCGCTGAGCACCACGAACATCTCGTCGGCCTCGACGTCGGTGACCACGCCCGGGGTGATCTGCCAGATGCCGCGCAGCTGGCGGCCGTCGGGGGACTCGGAGAGGACCTTCCCGGTGACCTCGGGGGTGCCGGAGAGGATCTGGGACGGGTCGAGGGGCTCGGGGTCGAGGTCGGCGGTGGGGATGTTCACGGCGAAGCTGATCATGGGGTGACGGTAGCTCGGCGGCGGGGGCCCGGGCGTCCCCCGGAGTGTGTCGGGGTTCGGCGGGAGAATGACACTCCGTAGTGATGGGCGGAGGTGTTCTCGGTGGGCGAGCTGAGTGAGCGGGACCGGGCGGTGCTGGCGCTGGAGGGGCGGCAGTGGCGGACGGCCGGGGCCAAGGAGCGGGCGATCCGGGAGGATCTCGGGCTCTCGTCGACGCGGTACTACCAGGTGTTGAACGGGCTGTTGGACCGGGAGGAGGCGCTGGCGTTCGCGCCGGTGCTGGTGAATCGGCTGCGGCGCGTGCGGGATACCCGGCGGGCGGCTCGCTGACGGGGGGTGGGTGGGTGGGGGCGGGGTATGTGCGTCCGTATGGGCCTTGACGAGATGGTTGTGCCGGCCACTGGTGCCGGGCGGGACGGGTTGCGGGCGATTCTGGCGGCGCCGGGGGATGCGGTGGTCGCCTTGGACTTCGACGGGACCTTGGCGCCGATCGTGGCGGATCCCTCGCAGGCGCGGGCGCAGCCGGGGGTGGTGGGGGCGTTGCGGGGGTTGGCGTCCGTGCTGGGGGCCGTGGTGGTGGTGACGGGGCGGCCCGCCGGGTTGGCGGCGGAGTACGGGGGGTTCGACGGGGTGCCGGGGCTGGTGGTGCTGGGGCACTACGGGGCCGAGCGGTGGGAGGGGGGCGTGGTGACGGCACCGGAGGTGCATCCGGGGGTCGCGGGGGTGCGGGCGGCGTTGCCGGGGGTGTTGGAGCGGGTGGGGGCGCCCGAGGGGACGTGGGTGGAGGACAAGGGGCGCTCGGTGGCAGTGCACACCCGGCGGACGGGTGCGCCGGAGGAGGCGTTGGAGCTGTTGCGGGCGCCGGTGGGGGAGTTGGCCGCCGAGTTCGGGCTGGTGGTGGAGCCCGGGCGGCTGGTGTTGGAGCTGCGGCCGCCGGGGGTGGACAAGGGCGCGGCGCTGACCGGGTTCCTGCGGGAGCGGGGGGCGCGGTCGGTGCTCTACGCGGGAGATGACCTGGGGGACGTGGCGGCCTTCGCGGCGGTGGAGAAGCTGCGCGGGCAGGGTGTGGCGGGGCTGCTGGTGTGCGCCGGGGCGGTGGGGGACGCGCCGGTGCGTGAGCTCGCCGACCGGGCGGATGTGGTGGTCGACGGCCCCGAGGGTGTGGTGGAGCTGTTGGGTGCCTTGGGGGAGGCGGTCAGAGCGCGTTGAGCTGGTCCAGGAACCACTGCTGCGGGGGGAGCGCGGTGGCCGCCGCGGCCAGTCGCTTGGTGCGGCCGGCGCGTTCCTCCCGGCTCATGGTGAGGCCGGTGAGCAGCGCCTCGGCGGTGGCGATGATGTCGTACGGGTTGACGGTGAGTGCGTCCTCGGCGAGTTCGGCGTGGGCGCCGGCCTCGCGGGAGAGGACGAGGGCGCAGCCGTTGTCGGAGACGACCGGGACTTCCTTGGCGACCAGGTTCATGCCGTCGCGGATCGGGTTGACCAGCGCGACGTCGGCCAGCCGGTAGGCGGCGAGGGAGCGCGGGAAGTCGTCGTCGACGTGCAGGATCAGGGGCTGCCAGGTGGGGGTGGCGAACTCGGCGTTGACGGCCTCGGCCAGTTCCCGCACGGCGGCCGTGTAGTCGCGGTACTCGGCCAGGTCGGTGCGGGAGGGGTAGGCGAAGGCGATGTGCACCACCCTGTCGTGCCACTCGGGGTGGGTGCGGAGCAGGTGCCGGTAGGCCTGGAGGCCGCGGACGATGTTCTTGCTGAGTTCGGTGCGGTCGACCCGGACGATGGTGCGGCGGTCGCCGACGGCGGTGCGGAGGGTGGCGAGGCGTTCGTCCACGTCGGGGCGGTGGGCGCGTTCGCGGAGGAAGTCGGCGTCGGCGCCCAGGGCGTGGACGCCGAGGTGGGTGGTGCGGCCGTTGTGGGTGACGGTCATCGCGTCGTGGTCGACGGTCGCGTCGAGGAGGTCCTCGCAGCAGGCGGCGAAGGCGCGGGCCCAGCGTTCGGTGAGGAAGCCCGCCCGGTCGGCGCCGAGGATGCCGGTGAGGACGGCGCGGGCGACGTCGTCGGGGAGCAGCCGGTAGTACTCGGGCGGGGCCCAGGGGGTGTGGGAGAAGTGGCCGATCCGCAGGTCGGGGCGGGCCCGGCGGAGCAGGGCCGGGGCCAGGGAGAGGTGGTAGTCCTGGACGAGGACCGCGGCGTTCGGGGCGGCTTCGGCGGCGAGGGCCTCGGCGAAGGCGGTGTTGTAGGCCTGGTAGGCAGCCCATTCGGTGCGGAAGTCCGCGTCGAAGGAGGGCGCGGTGGGGGTCGCGTAGAGCAGGTGGTGGACGAACCAGAGGGTGGAGTTGGCGACGCCGTTGTAGGCGCGGGCGAAGGTCTCCGGGTCTATGTCCAGCATCCGTACGGCTTGGCCGCCGACCTCGTGGCCGGTCAGGTCGAGGCGGCCGTCGGGGGCTTCTCTCGCGGCTCGGCGGTCGGCGTCGCCGAGGGCGGCGCAGACCCAGACGGCGTTCGGGTCGTCGATGGCGGAGAGGCCGGAGACCAGGCCTCCGCCGCCGCGGCGCAGGGTCAGCGTGCCGTCGTCGGCGGTGCTGAACGACACCGGTCCCCGGTTGGAGGCCACCAGGACGGGGGCGGTGCCGGCCTGGCCTGAACGTTTGGTCGATGAATCGGCCATGAGTCCTCTTCTGGGTCTGCCCGTTCACCCGTTGGGGTGGATTCCGAGCGTACGGCGGAGCGGAGCGCGGCGCAGCCGTACAGTCGGAGACCTGCGATACGCAGCGGTCAGGGCTTGGCCGCCACGAGGCTCCGCAGGGGTCGAGTGGGAAGCCTCCTCGTCGAGAGGGGGAGGAGTCACGGTTGGGATGTTGCCGGTTGGCGGACATCGCAAACCAACCGCCGGGGTAACCGGCGAAACCGCAGCGGCCGCACTGCTCGGGTCCGTCACCCGTCGGTGCGGCGCTTCGCGTACTCGGGAACGGTGTGCATCGGCGGGCGTTCGAGGGCGGTCACGGGGTGGGTGTGGGCGGTGAAGGCGCGGGTCTGCGGGTCGCGGGTGAACTGGGTGAGGTGGGGGTGGACCAGGTCGGCGGAGGCCTTGAGGCGGTGGGTGCGGTCGAGCCGTTCCAGGGCGGTGCGGTAGATGGTGGCGGCCATCCGGCCGAGGGCCTGGCTGTCCTGGTGGCGGTGGTGTCGGACGCCGACGTCGACCTGGGCCAGGCCGTCCAGGCCGACCAGCTCCAACGCGTCGACCAGGAGGCCGAGTTCGACGCCGTAGCCGGTGGGGAAGGGCAGTCGTTCGAGCAGTGAGCGGCGGGCCGCGTACTCGCCGCCGAGGGGCTGGACGAAGCCGGCGAGTTCCGGCCAGTGGAGGTTGAGCAGGGGGCGGGCGACGAGTTCGGTGACCCGGCCGCCGCCGGCCGGGACGATCGCACCGCTCTCGGTCTCCAGGGGGCGGTCGTACATGGCCTTGACCAGGTGGATGTCCCCGTCGGTCAGCAGCGGGCCGATGATGCCGGAGACGAAGGCGGGGTCGAACTCGCGCAGGTCGGCGTCGATGAAGCAGACGATGTCGCCGTGGGTGACCAGCAGCGAGCGCCAGAGCACCTCGCCCTTGCCGGGGGCGGTGGGCAGCCGGGGCAGGATGGCGTCGCGGTGCTCCACCCGGGCGCCGGCCTCGGCGGCGATGGCGGCGGTGGCGTCGGTGGAGCCGGAGTCGAGTACGACCAGTTCGTCGACCAGAGGGATGCGGTCCATCAGTTCGCGGCGGATGGTGCGGACGATGTCGCCGACGGTGGCCTCCTCGTCGAGTGCCGGGAGGACGACGCTGACGGTCTGCCGGGTGTGCCGTTTGGCCTCCAGCAGGGCGTGAACCGGCCGGTCGGCCGCGCTCCACGAACGGCGGCGCAGCCAGGACGCCGCCTGTGGGAGGAGTGCGGGGGTCGGTTCGGCGGGCACGGTGGGTCTCCTCGGCGAGGTCGGGTGGAACGGGCCATCTCGCGTGGCGGACGGGCCCTTTCAGGGATGACGCCTTCGGATACAGTCTTCGTACAGCGGTCGGACCTTCGCACGCCGGGGTCGCCGCTGAACCACAACTTCACAAGCTCATCCAGAGGGACTGAGGGAACGGCCCGTTGACGTCCCGGCAACCTTCTCGCTCGGCTGTCGTACAGGCCCCGGCGGGACAGGTGCCAATTCCGGCCTGTGGCGCGACCGCGTCCCGGGGAAGATGAGGAGAGAGGCCTCCGCCATCATGGCTATCGACACTGCCGCACCCGTTTCGGTCGACCTCGGCCCCGCCGCCGCGCTGTCCTGTCGGGAGTGCGGCACCCGCTTCCCGCTCGGTCCCAGCTTCGCCTGCCTGGAGTGCTTCGGGCCGCTGGAGATCGCGTACGAGTTCGGGGGCGAGCGCGCGGAGGAGCTGCGCAAGCGGATCGAGGCCGGTCCGGCGTCCATCTGGCGCTACGCGCCGCTGCTGCCGGTGCCGGCCGATGTGGCGTCCAAGCCGAACCTGAACCCGGGGTGGACCCCGCTGGTGAAGGCGGACAACCTGGGCCGGGAGCTCGGGTTCACCGCTCCGCTGCACGTGAAGGACGACTCCGGCAACCCGACGCACTCGTTCAAGGACCGCGTGGTGGCCTGCGCGATCGAGGCGGCGCGGGCGTTCGGGTACACCACGCTGTCCTGCTCCTCGACCGGCAACCTGGCCGGCGCGGTGGGGGCGGCGGCGGCCCGGGCCGGGTTCCGGTCCTGCGTCTTCATCCCGCACGACCTGGAGCAGGGCAAGGTCGTGATGGCCGGGGTGTACGGCGGCGAGCTGGTCGGCATCGAGGGCAACTACGACGACGTGAACCGCTTCTGCTCGGAGCTGATCGGGGACTCGGCCGGCGAGGGCTGGGGCTTCGTGAACGTCAACCTGCGTCCGTACTACGGCGAGGGCTCCAAGACGCTGGCGTACGAGATCTGCGAGCAGCTGGGCTGGCGGCTGCCGGAGCAGATCGTCATCCCGATCGCCTCGGGTTCGCAGCTGACGAAGATCGACAAGGGGCTGCAGGAGCTGATCGGGCTCGGCCTGGTGGAGGACCGGCCGTACCGGATCTTCGGGGCCCAGGCCGAGGGCTGCTCGCCGGTGTCGGCCGCGTTCAAGGCGGGCCGGGACGTGATCAAGCCGGTCAAGCCGGACACCATCGCCAAGTCGCTGGCGATCGGCAACCCGGCGGACGGCCCGTACGTGCTGGACATCGCCCGTCGGACCGGCGGTGCGGTCGAGGACGTCACGGACGCGGAGGTCGTGGCGGCGATCCGGCTGCTGGCCCGGACCGAAGGGATCTTCGCCGAGACCGCGGGCGGGGTGACCGTCGGCGTGCTGAAAAAGCTGGTCGAGACCGGTCGGCTGGACCCGGCCAAGGAGACCGTCGCGATCAACACCGGCGACGGCCTGAAGACGCTGGACGCCGTCTCCGACGCCGGGATGACCGCTGTCATCCGCCCGACGCTGGAGTCGTTCCGCTCCGCCGGCCTCGCGTCCGCCTGAACCACCCCTACCCCCCGCTAGGAGAGCCATGAGCGCCAACGTCCGCATCCCCACCATCCTGCGCACCTACACCGGCGGCGCCGCCGAGGTGTCCGCCGAGGGGGCCACCCTGGCCGAGGTCATCGCCGACCTGGAGAAGAACCACGCGGGTATCTCCGCCCGCATTCTGGACGACACCGGCAAGCTGCGCCGTTTCGTCAACGTGTACGTGAACGACGACGACGTGCGTTTCGCCGAGGGCCTGGCGACCGAGATCAAGGGCGGCGCCAGCGTCTCGATCATCCCGGCGGTGGCCGGCGGCTGCTGAGCCGTCGCGAACCCGTTTCCCGGCCGCTCGCACGTACGGAATTCGACTCTCCGTATGCGCGGGCGGCCGCCGGCATTTCGGCGGGAATATTTCCGGGTCAAGTCGGAGTAGAGTGTGGCTCTGCTGGGAACGGGGCTTCCCTCTCGGCTCGCGCGGTGCTTCCGCCTGAGGTCGTCCGGACGCTGAGGCCGGGTCGGGTCCAGGGCCGTGAAACATGTCAGGCGGATGTCAGAATTCCTGCAGGGATTTGGGTAATTCGTCCGCTATGTCCGGCACGAATTGCCGAGTTTCTCCCGTTTTGCTCGGCCTTGTCTCTTGACGGGCCTATGGAATTCCCGGCGGCTGACCCTGTTGCAGAGGGCGTCGATCCGGATACATTCAGCGGCGGTCGGCGTAATCACCCGCTCACCGGGAGCCGTTCGGTGTTCCGGGCGGAGGATTGCGGCGTGCACGGCTGCGCTCAGGGGGGGTCCCCGGGCCGGCCTCCAACCAGACCCGGGCCCGCGACCTGCGGGCACGTGAAGGGCCAGCACAGCACTAGGGGAGTTCGGAATGGCTCAGGGCACCGTCAAGTGGTTCAACGCGGAGAAGGGCTACGGCTTCATCGCGGTCGACGGTGGTGCGGACGTCTTCGTCCACTACAGCGCGATCCAGATGGACGGCTACCGCACCCTCGAGGAGGGCCAGCGGGTCGAGTTCGAGATCTCCCAGGGACAGAAGGGCCCGCAGGCGGACATGGTTCGCGCGGCGGTCTGACCCCTTCCGGCTCCAGGAGCTCGGCACGGCCCACTGCTGGTGGACCTCTTGCTTCTCGGCGGGCCCGTACGACACGCGTCGTGCGGGCCCGTTCGCGTCCCCGTCCACGCCCCCGTTCGCGCCCCTGTTCGCCTTCCCGCGCGGGCTCGACGGCGGCTCGCGGGTTGCCGATTGGGCTTGCACTCGACCACCCGGAGTGCTAATCATTGGCGTTAGCACTCACAGCGTGAGAGTGACAGCGGACCGGGTCGGTGAGGCCCCCGGGAGCGGTAGGGGAATGGACCCCCGCACACCAGGGCCGTCCGTCGCGGGCACCCCTTGGTCCGAGCAGTCGACCGTGTCCCGGAGGACCACTTCAGATGGCCAAGATCATCGCCTTTGATGAGGAAGCTCGCCGCGGCCTTGAGCGTGGCATGAACCAGCTCGCCGACGCAGTGAAGGTCACGCTCGGCCCCAAGGGTCGCAACGTCGTGCTGGAGAAGAAGTGGGGCGCCCCCACGATCACCAACGACGGTGTCTCCATCGCCAAGGAGATCGAGCTCGAGGACCCGTACGAGAAGATCGGTGCGGAGCTCGTCAAGGAGGTCGCCAAGAAGACGGACGACGTCGCGGGTGACGGCACCACCACCGCCACCGTGCTGGCCCAGGCCCTGGTTCGCGAGGGTCTGCGCAACGTCGCCGCCGGCGCCAACCCGATGGCCCTGAAGCGCGGTATCGAGAAGGCCGTCGCCGCCGTCTCGGACCAGCTGCTGGCCCAGGCCAAGGACGTGGAGACCAAGGAGCAGATCGCCTCCACCGCCTCCATCTCCGCCGCTGACACCCAGATCGGCGAGCTGATCGCCGAGGCCATGGACAAGGTCGGCAAGGAAGGCGTCATCACCGTCGAGGAGAGCAACACCTTCGGCCTGGAGCTCGAGCTCACCGAGGGCATGCGCTTCGACAAGGGCTACATCTCCGCCTACTTCGCCACCGACCTGGAGCGCATGGAGGCGACCTTCGAGGACCCGTACATCCTCATCGCCAACTCCAAGATCGGCTCGGTCAAGGACCTGCTCCCGCTGCTGGAGAAGGTCATGCAGAGCGGCAAGCCGCTCGTCATCATCGCCGAGGACGTCGAGGGCGAGGCCCTGTCGACCCTGGTCGTGAACAAGATCCGCGGCACCTTCAAGTCCGTCGCCGTCAAGGCCCCGGGCTTCGGCGACCGCCGCAAGGCCATGCTCGGCGACATCGCCATCCTCACCGGTGGCACCGTGATCTCCGAGGAGGTCGGCCTCAAGCTGGAGAACGCCGGCATCGACCTGCTGGGCACCGCCCGCAAGGTGGTCATCACCAAGGACGAGACCACCATCGTCGACGGTGGCGGCGACAGCGAGCAGGTCGCCGGTCGCGTGAACCAGATCCGTGCCGAGATCGAGAACAGCGACTCGGACTACGACCGCGAGAAGCTCCAGGAGCGCCTCGCCAAGCTGGCCGGCGGCGTGGCCGTCATCAAGGCCGGCGCGGCCACCGAGGTGGAGCTCAAGGAGCGCAAGCACCGCATCGAGGACGCCGTCCGCAACGCCAAGGCCGCCGTCGAGGAGGGCATCGTCGCCGGTGGTGGCGTCGCCCTGCTGCAGGCCGGTGTCGCTTTCGACAAGCTGGAGCTGGACGGCGACGAGGCCACCGGTGCCAACATCGTCAAGGTCGCGCTGGAGGCCCCGATCAAGCAGATCGCGACCAACGCCGGCCTGGAGGGTGGCGTCGTGGTGGAGAAGGTGCGCAACCTCCCCGCCGGTCACGGCCTGAACGCCGCCACCAACGAGTACGTCGACCTGGTCGCCGCGGGCATCATCGACCCGGCCAAGGTCACCCGCTCCGCGCTGCAGAACGCCGCCTCCATCGCGGCGCTGTTCCTCACCACCGAGGCCGTCATCGCCGACAAGCCGGAGAAGGCCGCCGCGGCCGCCGGCGGCGGCATGCCGGGCGGTGACATGGACTTCTGATCCTGATCGCCTCGATCGGATCGGTTGATTCCCCGTCCGCGTGGGCGGCTCCCTTCGGGGGGCCGCCCACGCGGCGTTTCGGCGTTCGGGGTGGGTTGGGGAGAGGATGGACGGATGGCTTCCGATGACATCGAGACCGCCCTGCACAACGCGCGGGCACTGATCCTGGCCGACCTCACCGCGCGGGACGTGGCGGACGCCGCCGTCGTCTCGCTGGTGGAGCAGGCCGTCACACACCGCCGCTGGTGGCTGGAGCAGTGGCCGGACGGCACCGAGTACGTGCTCGGGCTGGTCGCCCAGGACGTTCAGGACGCGCTGTTGGAGGAGTACGGGCGGTGGCCGCTGTGCACCGCCTGCGCGGCCGACGGCGACCCGCACGCGCTCAGCGTGGAGCCGGAGTTGGGGCCGGAGCCGCACTGGGTGTGCGGCAAGCAGGGCGCGGTGGTGGCGCCGGTGGGGGAGCTGGTCTAGCTTTCCAGCTGCTGGAGTTCGGCCGTCAGGTTGGTGCGGGCGGGCGCGGTGAAGCGCTCGCGTCCGGCGGGGGTGCGGTAGAGGGCCGGGAGCGCGAGGAGTTGGCGCAGGACGGCGGCCCGGCCTTCGCGGAAGTCCGGGTCCGGGACGAAGCCGTACTCCGCCCGGACGGCGGCCGTGTACGCCGCGTACGCCTCGGGGGAGCCGCCGAGGACGGCGAGGTCCGCGTCGCAGAGCACCTCGCCGTCGCGGTCGCCCGGGGCGGGGTCGTGGGTGACGGTGAGCAGGACGAGGCGTTCGACCTCGGCGACCCGCTCGGCGGGCAGGCCGGCGGCGGTCAGCGCGCGGACGGCCAGGGCGGCGCTGCGCTCCTCGTTCTCGGAGCGGTCGGGCCGGTAGACGGCGTCGTGGAACCAGGCGGCGAGCCGGACGGCGTCCGGGTCGGCGGCGTGCCCGGCGAGTTCGTCGACGTGCCGGAGCACCGCGTCCAGGTGCTCGGGGGTGTGGTAGCGGCGCTGTGGCTCGGACCAGCGGCGCAGCAGCTCCCGGCCGTACGGTTCGGGGTCGTCGGTGGCGCCGCAGCGGTGGAGCAGGGCGGTCCAGGCGGTCAGCAGGTCCTCGGTCGCGGTGGGCATGCGGCCCATTGTGTCGGCTGGTTCCGGTGGACGGGATGTGCCGGTCGACGATATATGTAGACGCATGACAGAACGCTCCATGCAGGAGCCGACGCTGCTTCTGCTCACCGCGCTGGCCGATGCCCCGAGACACGGCTACGCGCTCATCCAGGAGATCGCCGCGATCTCGGACGGCCGGGTCAAGATGCGCACCGGCACGCTCTACGGCGCGCTCGACCGGCTGCTGGGCCAGGGCCTGATCGAGGTGGCTGCCGAGGAGGTGGTGGACGGCCGCGCGCGGCGCACCTACGCGCTGACCGACGCCGGCCGGGGCGCACTGGCCACCGAGGCCGAGCGGCTGCGGGCCGTGGCCACCGAGGCGGAGCGCCGGCTCTCCGTCGCCGTCGTCAGTCCGAGGGTCAGGGGGGCCTTCGCATGAGCATGAGTGATTCGACCGTCGTCGTTCGGACGGCGCTGGCGCTCTACCCGGGCAGCTACCGCCGTGAGCGGGGGGACGAGCTGGCCGTGGTCTTCGCCGACACCACCGCCGAGGCGGGCCTGGTGGCCAAGGTCCGGGAGCTGCTCGACCTGGGCGCGTACGGGCTGCGGATGCGGACCGGGCTGACCTCGACCTCCACGGGCGGGCGGCTGGCGGCGCTGGCAGCTCCGCTGGTGGTCGGGGCCGCCGGAGGGCTGGCGGCGGGTCAGGCGCTGCTGAGGTACCTGGAGTCCGAGGTGCCGCACATGAGGTGGGGGCTGCTGCACTTCCTGTCCTTCTGGGCGCTGCTGGGGGCGGCCGTGCTCTCCGCCGTCGCGGCGCTGCTCGGGCGGTGGACGACGGCGAAGCTGCTGTCCGGGGTGTCGGCGCTGGCCGCGGTGGCGGACCTCGCGCGGGAGGCGAGCCGTCCGGAGCTCCTCCAGCCGCTGTGGGACTTCCTCTACGCCTTCCAGTGGGACGGGCCGTTCGTGCTCTGGGCCCTGGTGCTGCTGGCCGCGCCGAAGGACGCCCTGCCGGCGCCGGCCTGGCGGGAGCGGGGCCTGGTGCTGGCGGCGGCGGTGCTGACCCCGGTCGTGGCGTTCGCGGACAACGTCTACACCAGCTGGTACCACCTGGACCCGCAGTGGCGGGCGCTGATGGTCGTGGTGCCGCTGCTGATGGCGCTGACGGCGGTGCGCGGCTGGTACCTGGCGGCCGTGCCGGGGCTCGCGGCGCTGCCGTGGACGTTCAGCGTCAACCTGCACGGGCTCTGGCAGCAGGAGGGCGGGGCCTGGAAGCTGCTGCCGATGGCCGTGCTGACGGTCGCCGCGGCGGTCGCGCTGGTGCTGGTGGGCCGTCGGAAGGGTCCGGCCGGGCCGGGCGGTCGGCAGTTGGTCTGAGTGGGGGGCGGAACGGGGGTGTGGTCTCGCCGGGGGCGGTCGGATGTGGCAGGCTATCTGATATGTCTAGACCAATTTTCGAAGTCATCGCGCTGACGCCCCAGGACGCCCAGGCTGCCGAGTCGGGCGGCGCCGACCGGCTCGAACTGGTCACCGACATGGCCGCCGACGGGCTCACCCCGTCCGTGGCGGACTTCGCCCGGATCCGGGCCGCCGTCGGCATCCCGCTGCGCGTCATGCTGCGGATCCGGGACGGTTTCGCGCCCGGCGACCTGGACGGGCTGTGCGCCCGGGCCGCCGCGCTGCGGGCCGAGGGGGCCGAGGAGTTCGTCCTCGGCTTCCTCGACGCCGACGGTGCCGTCGACCTGGCCGCCACCGCGGCCGTCGCCGAGGCGATCGCCGGCTGCCGTTGGACCTTCCACCGGGCGATCGACCACAGCGCCGACCGGGCCGCCCTGCGCGCCGCCGTCGGCGCCCTGCCCGGGCTGGACACCTTCCTCACCTCCGGTGCGGCCGCCGGGGTCGACGCCGGGCGCGAGGTACTGGCGGCCGAGCTGGCCCGCAAGGGCGGGCCCGGGTACGCCCAGCGGATCCTGATCGGCGGCGGCCTGCGGGCCGAGCACGTGCCGGGGCTGCGGGCGGCCGGGTTCGACGCCTTCCACGTCGGCGGTGCGGTGCGGGCCGACGGGTGGGAGACGCCGGTGGACGCGGCCAAGGTCGCCGAGTGGCGGGCGCTGGTCGACGCCTGAGCGTGTTTCGGAAGGGGCCGGTCCTGTTCGCGGGGCCGGCCCCTTCCCCGCTATCGCAGCTGCTCGGGCAGCGGCTCGGCGTGCAGCACCGTGAGCCCGGAGACGGCGCGGGTCAGCGCCACGTACAGCCGGCGCAGGCCGGTCCGCTCGTCCGGCTCCCCGGCGATCACCGCGGCAGGCTCGTCCAGCACCACGTAGTCGTACTCCAGACCCTTGGCCAGCGAGGCCGGCACCAGGGTCAGCCGGGACTCGGTGCTGGTCTCGGTGCCGGGGGTGAGGTGGGGCAGCCCGGCCGCGGTCAGCGCCTCGGCGAGCAGCGGGATCCGGGCGTCGGCGGCGATCAGGCCGGTCGAGCCCTCGCGCTCCAGCGCCTCCCGGCAGGCGGCGATGACCGCCTCCGCGGCTTCCTCCACGGCGATCCGGCGGATCGTCAGGGAATCGGGCATCTCGCGGACCGAGGTCGCCGGGGCCAGGCCCGGGGCGATCGCCGGGAGCAGCCGGGAGGCGTAGACGATGACCTCCTCGGGCACCCGGAAGCCCTTGGTCAGCTCCTCGACGTGCCCGTCCGGCTTGCCCAGGTGGTGCAGCGCGTCCGGCCAACTCGCCGTCGCCCAGGGGGTGGTGCCCTGGGCGAGGTCGCCGAGGACGGTCGCCGAGCCGGTGGTGCAGCGGCGGCCGACCGCGCGGTACTGCATCGGGGAGAGGTCCTGGGCCTCGTCCAGCACCACGTGCCCGAGCGAGGGCGTGCGCTGCACCAGGTCCGCCGCCTCGTCCACCAGGACGGCGTCGGCCGGTGTCCAGCGGGCGGTCTTCACCGAGCGGCCGGGCTTGGGCCACAGCACCGCCTGCTGTTCCTCGGGGGTCAGCACACCCTCGGCGCACTCGGCCAGGAACTCCGGCTCGGAGAGCAGCCGCAGCACCAGCTTGGCCGGGTCGACGGCCGGCCAGCACTCCTTGACCACGGCCTTGACCGCGCTGTTGCGGGCCACCGCGTCCTGCACCCGGTCGTCGGGGGCCTCGCCGCCCTGCTCCATCTTCAGCAGCACGGCGTGCGCGATGCGCTGCGGGAGGGCGTCCCGGGCGGCGCCGTAGCGGATCGCGCGGCCCTTCAACTCCTCGATGATCTCGACCAGTTCGTACACCGGGACGCGCCAGCGGCGGGAGCCGCGGACCACCACGCAGGGCTCGGTGGGCAGCGTGATGCCCGCGCGCACCGCCCGGCGCAGCACCTCGGCCATCCGGGCGTCCCCCTTCAGCAGGGCCGCCTCCGGGCCGTCCTCGCCCTTCACCTCGACGTGTGCGACCAGCTGCTGCACGGTGGCCTGGGCGACGTCCAGCTCGCCGAGGGCCGGGAGCACCTGCTCGATGTAGGAGAGGAAGGCGTTGTTCGGGCCGATCACCAGGGTTCCGGTACGGGCCAGGCGCTCGCGGTGTGCGTACAGCAGGTAGGCGACACGGTGCAGGCCGACGGCGGTCTTCCCGGTGCCGGGCCCCCCTTGGACGCAGATGGTGCCCGTGACGTCGGAGCGGACGATCTCGTCCTGCTCGGGCTGGATGGTGGCGACGATGTCGCGCATCGGGCCGACACGGGGCTTCTCGATCTCGGCGGCGAGCAGGGCGGAGGCGGTCTCGGTCTCCGCCGGGTCGGTGAGGTGCTCGTCCTCGTAGGCGGTGAGCTCGCCGCCGGTGTAGCCGAAGCGGCGGCGGCGCTCGACGTCCATCGGCTCGGTGCGGCTGGCCCGGTAGAACGGCTGGGAGACCGGCGCGCGCCAGTCGATCACCATCGGGTCGCCGTCGGCGTCGTGGACGTGGCGGCGGCCGATGTAGAAGTTCTCACCTCCCGCCCGTCGCCCACCACCACCCTTGCTCGGCGCGCTTCGCGCGGCACCCCTTGTGCCTTCGCTGAGCTCCTCGCTGATCGCGTGGAGGTAGTCGAGGCGGCCGAAGAACAGCGGGGTGTCGGCGAGGTCGGCCAGGGCGGCGATCCTGGCCTCGATCTGGTTCTGGAGGATGACGGCGGACACCCAGGTGCCGGTCACGTCGCGCAGGTCGAGCGACTGGACGTCCTCGCGCATCGCTCGCAGCGCGGTCCGGGACGCGGCGAGGTGGTCGCGTTCGCGCTGGAGGGGGTCGGTGGTGGGGGTGGCGGGCACAGCGAACCTTCCCGGCTGCCCCGGTCGCGGGCGCAGCGGATCGATGGAGCTCACGGTGAGTACAGCCGACCGGTTGCCGTGCGGTCGGCACCTCCCCCGGCTGCCTGCGGGACACCGGCAGGTACCACGGTTCGGGAGGGGGCAGACGGACGATCTTAGACCCGTCCGTCTCGGGGTTCCAGCCCTGCAGGTCTCAGGGGTGCGGTACACCTGGAGGACGACGTCCGTCCTGGTGGATACGGCCTTTGGAGTGATGCCGGGGGCCGGTCGGGTGCCTACCGTTGAAGACATGAGCACTCAGCACAACACCTCCCGTTCGGGCCCGGCCGGCGCGACCGCCGTCCAGGGCCGCCACCGCAATCCGCTGAGCACCGTCGTCCGCAACGTCGGCATCGCCCTGGACACCGCCGCGCGCGTGATCTTCCTCGGGCGCGACGGTGTCCGTTACTGAACGTTCCTACGGCTACAGCACGTCGTCCGCGTCGATGATGCGGTACGCGTAGCCCTGCTCCGCCAGGAAGCGCTGCCGGTGGGCGGCGAAGTCCTGGTCCACGGTGTCCCGGGCGACCACCGAGTAGAAGTGTGCCGCATGCCCGTCGGCCTTGGGCCGCAGGACGCGGCCGAGGCGCTGGGCCTCCTCCTGGCGGGAGCCGAAGGTCCCGGAGACCTGGATGGCCACGGTGGCCTCGGGCAGGTCGATCGAGAAGTTCGCGACCTTGGACACCACCAGGACGCTGATCTCCTTGTTGCGGAACGCGTCGAAGAGCTTCTCGCGCTGGGCGTTGCTGGTCTCGCCCTTGATCACGGGGGCGTCCAGGACCTCCCCGAGTTCGTCCAGCTGGTCGATGTACTGGCCGATGATCAGCGTCTGGTCCTTCTCGTGCTTCTTGACCAGTGCCTCCACCACCCGCCGCTTGGTCGCCGTGGTGGCGCAGAAGCGGTAGCGCTCCTCCGGCTCGGCGGTGGCGTAGGCGAGCCGCTCGGAGTCGGTGAGGGTGACCCGCACCTCGCAGCAGTCGGCGGGCGCGATGTAGCCCTGCGCCTCGATCTCCTTCCACGGGGCGTCGAAGCGCTTGGGGCCGATCAGGCTGAACACGTCGCCCTCGCGGCCGTCCTCGCGCACCAGCGTGGCGGTCAGGCCGAGCCGGCGGCGGGCCTGCAGGTCGGCGGTGAACTTGAACACCGGCGCGGGCAGCAGGTGCACCTCGTCGTAGACCACCAGGCCCCAGTTGCGGGCGTCGAACAGCTCCAGGTGCGCGTAGACGCCCTTCCGCTTGGTGGTCATCACCTGGTAGGTGGCGATGGTGACCGGGCGGATCTCCTTCTTCGTCCCGCTGTACTCGCCGATCTCGTCCTCGGTGAGCGAGGTGCGCTTGACCAGCTCGTGCTTCCACTGGCGGGCCGAGACGGTGTTGGTGACCAGGATCAGCGTGGTCGACTTGGCGTGCGCCATCGCGGCGGCGCCGACCAGGGTCTTGCCGGCGCCGCAGGGCAGCACGACCACGCCCGAGCCGCCGTGCCAGAAGCCCTCGACGGCCTGCGCCTGGTACGGGCGCAGCTGCCAGCCGTCCTCCTCCAGGTCGATCGGGTGCGCCTCGCCGTCCACGTACCCGGCGAAGTCCTCGGCGGGCCAGCCGAGTTTGAGCAGCACCTGCTTGATCTGGCCGCGCTCGGAGGGGTGCACGACCACGGTGTCGGGGTCGACCCGGGCGCCGACCAGCGGGACGATCTTCTTGGAGCGCAGCACCTCCTCCAGCACCGGCCGGTCGGTGGTGGTGAGCACCAGTCCGTGCGTCGGGTGCTTGACCAGCTGGAGCCGTCCGTACCGCCCCATGGTGTCGGCCACGTCCACCAGCAGCGCGTGCGGCACCGGGTAGCGCGAGTACGTCACCAGGGCGTCCACCACCTGCTCGGCGTCGTGCCCGGCGGCGCGCGCGTTCCACAGTCCGAGCGGGGTCACCCGGTACGTGTGCACGTGCTCGGGCGCCCGCTCCAACTCGGCGAACGGCGCGATGGCGCGGCGGCAGTCGGCGGCCTTGGGGTGGTCGATCTCCAGGAGAAGAGTTTTGTCGCTCTGGACGATGAGCGGTCCGTCGTTCACGCGGGGGAGCCCTCCACTGGCTGACAGGCTGGATTGACGCAGACCCTCCAGTGTCGCTCATTCCGCGCGGAACGTGTGGGGCTACTTCCACTCGCAGGACTTGCCGGTGGCCCTGCCGCCGGCGTCGGTGTCGTACGCGAGGACGCCCACCCACTCGTCGAGTCTGCCGGAGTTCTCGCCGCCGTCGGGTGACCACGGCGGGTGGCGCTCGTTGACCCGGTCATGAACAAGTCGAAGCGCATCCTCTCCGCTCTTGCCCTCGCCGGTACGGCCTTCGCGGCCACCGCCTCCTCGGCCGGCTCGGCGCACGCCCTCGCAGGCATCGGCGAAGGGCCGGGCGGGCCGCTCGCCGCCCCCGCGTTCCTGCTGGCGGACGTGGCCGGCGGCGGCTCGCTGCCGGTCGGGCAGGGGCAGATGGGCAGCCTGGCGGACCAGGCGGTCAAGCAGAAGGTGAAGGAGTCGCAGGGGCACTGAGCCTGAGGGGCCCCTATTCGTCGAGCTCCGCGACGCCGGTGATGCGGTGGAGGGCGAAGGTGCGCAGTTCGTCGGCGTGGTGGTCGAAGGCGGTGACGAAGCCGCCTTCGACCTTGACCGGGTCGATGATGCGCTGGCTGGCGATCCCCTCGGCGTTGAGGTAGCCGATCCACATCCGCTCGCCGAGCAGGACGGCCGTCTGCAGGGCTGCCAGGGTCTCGGCGGCCGCGGTGCGGGGGAGCTGGCGCGGGTCGGGGGTGGGCTCGCGGCGGGAGGCGGTGGCGGCGCGGTCGCCGGCCCGGATGGCCTTGATGGCGGCGGCGAGCAGGGTGTCGTCCGGGCTGGGCGGGCCGTCCGGGACGGGCGTGGGTGCCGCCCGGGGCGGGGTGCGGTGGCTGTCCGGGCGGGTGATCAGCACGTCGCCCTCGGCGGACTCGGCGGCCGGGGCGTAGCCCATGGTGCGCAGGGCGGCGAGCAGCACGTCCGGGGCGGCCTGGGAGGCCAGGACGGTGGGGGCGAGCAGCCGTAGCCGCAGGTCGGCGGCGCGGCGGTCGGCGAGGACCTCGCCGAGCAGCGACGGGTCGTCGCAGCGCAGGTAGGAGGAGGCGGCGCCGACCCGCAGGATGCCGTGGCGGCGGGCGACGTCGTCGATCAGGTAGCCGAGCGGCTGCGGGACGGGCGTACGGCTGTGCTGTGCCAGGAAGGTCCGCAGGTCGGTGGCGGTGCGTCCGGCGTCCAGGGCGCGTCGGACGGAGGCCGGGGTGAACCGGTAGACGGTGGCGCCGCCCTTGGACTCGATGTCGGCGCAGAGCGCGAGCGCCTGGGCGAGCGGGGTGAGCAGCGGGCCCGGAGCGATCGCGGTGAGGTCCGGCTGCAGGATCACGTGGTCCAGCGGCTGCGGCAGCAGCGGAGCCAGCACCTCGGCCGGGTCGGACTCGGCGGTGAGCAGGGCGCGGGCGGGGGCGGCGAGGGCGCCGCGGCCGGTGATGCCGAGCAGCTCGGCCTCGGCGAGGGTCCAGGTGGTGAGGTCGTCGCGCAGCTCGCGGCCGTCCGGGCCGGTCGGGCCGCCGCGCAGCGGGCGCTGCCAGCGCAGGGTGGGCAGCAGCTCCTCGGCGGTGGCCGGGGTGCCGGGCGGCAGCTCGGCGAGCAGGGCCAGGGTGGCGCGGCGGACGGACGGGGCGATGGTGCGGTCCAGCTCGGGGCCGAGGGCGGCGCGTGGCTTGCCCTTGCCGTCCGGGGTGCCGGTGAGGGCGGACACCCGGGTGGCGTTGAGCCAGGCGGTGGCCAGCACGGACCAGCGCTCGGCGGTGTCCAGCTGCAGCCAGCTGTCGTACCCCGGGGTCGGCGCCCAGCACTCGTCGGCCTCGCCGTCGGGGGCCAGCAGGCCTGCGGTGTAGGCGAGTTCGAGCCAGAAGGCGGCCGGCTGCTCGGTGGTCTCCAGGGTCTGGGCGGTGCGCTTGAGGTCCCGTACGCCGAGGCCGCCGGCCCGCAGGGTGGGCGGCGGGGTGAGGCCCCAGGCGTCCAGCAGCTCCTCGACGGTCTTCACGGCGGTGTGCGCCTGGCCGGCCGCCGCGCTGTCCACAGCCTGTGGATCGCGCGGGGGAGCGGCCGGCGCGGGCTCGGGCTGGACCGGCTCGACGGTGCGGTGGGTGCGGCCGCCGCGCAGGTGCAGGGCCAGTTCGCGCGGCAGTACGACGCTGCCGGGGCTGGTGGGCAGCAGCAGGCCGCGGGCGAGCAGCCACTCGACCGGGCTCTGCGCGTCCTCGGCGGTGACCGGGCGGGTGGCGTCCGGGACGGTGCCGGTGGGCGGGCCCCAGACCAGCCGCTCCAGCAGTCGCAGCGCGGGCTCGGGGGCGGTGTCGAGCAGCGCGGCGCAGCGGGCGCGGTCGGTGAGCAGGGCGGTCAGCACGGCGACGGCGGTGACCGGGTCCGGGGTGGCGGGCTGCCCGGCCGAGGCGAGCAGCTGCTGCAGCCGGGCCGGGGACATGCCGACGGTGGCGTCGGCGAGGGTCGGGCCGAGGCCGGTGCGGCCGGGGTTGGCGGCGGTCGGGGCGAGCGCCTCGCGGACCGCGAGGACGAGCCGCAGGCCGTTGTCCGGGCCCCAGAGCAGTGCCCGGTCGCGCAGGGTGGCGATCGCGCGGGGGAGCGCGCCGGCGACAGCGGACCGGTCGGCCGGGGTGAGCGGGGTGGCGCCGGGGTGCGGCTTGACCTTGGCCGGGCCGGCCAGCAGGGCTCGTACGGTGGCCAGGCCGGTGCCGTCCGGCGCGGTGGCCAGCGCCTCGGCGACCTGCAGGGTGAAGCGGTCGAGCCGCTCCAGGGCGCGCAGCGCGGAGGCGCGCGAGGACAACCGGGCGGACAGCTGGGTGAGGTCGCCGGGGACGGGGTTCAGCAGGTCGGGACGGGAGCGGAGCAGGGCGGCGAGCGCGTCGTCGGGGCGTGTGCGCAGCTCCTCGGCGAGCGTGCGGGGGCCGGCGGGCGTCCTGCCTTGGCGTTGGGGGCCCTGCTGTGTGGTCATTCGACCTAGGTTAGTCGGGCGCGCGGACGACGGGGCCCCCTCGCGCGGCAGGGTGCCCTCGTGGGGGAGCGATGCGTGCGGGTGATCGCGGCGGACTCGCGCGGGCGGGGCACGGTGGGTAGCGTCACGGCCGAGGGCGGTTCGGTGGGCGGCCGCGCTCTCCATGGGCGGGCCGGGCGAGGCGGGGTGTCGGTGATGACGGACGGCGAGTGGTGGCGCAAGAGCGGGCCTTGGAGCGAACGGGCGGGGGCGTCGGGGCCGTCCGGTTCTCCGGGGTCGTCCGGTGAGTCCCCGGGCGTTCCCGGTGTTCCGGCGGAGGACAGCGTGTACGGTCCGTCGGCCGCTCCCGCCTCGACGGGCGGCATCCCGAACGTGTCACTGGACCTGCCTGGTGTCGCCGGGCCCGAGACCGGTTCGGAGGCGATCCCGCCGCCGACGGTGCAGAGTTCGAGCCCGTGGACCATGACCATGCTCGACTTCTCCGACACGCCGCAGCCGGCGCCGAGGCCGGTCCCCGAGCAGCGGGCGGCGGAGGAGGCCGCCGCGCAGGCTGCACAGGCCGCCGCGGCCGCCGAGCAGGCCGCGGCGAAGCCCGTGAACGCGAAGAAGCGGAAGCAGGCCAAGGCCAAGGCCGCCGCCGCCGGTTCGGCCCCGAGCAAGGGTGCCCGCAAGCCGTCCCCGCTGATCCTGCTCTCCTGCGGGCTGCTGGTCGGCGGCGCCGTGTCCGGCTTCTTCCCGGCCATGCTGGCGGGTTGGGGGCTGGGCTATCTGACGCGTCAGATCTCCGACACGATGCGCAAGTTCGTGATCCTCGGGATCCCGCTGATCACGATGAGCGCGTCCACCCTGTTCGCGATGAATCACGCCAAGCAGAGCGGTGGTGCCGCCCAACCCGGCTCCCCGCTGGGCCAGTTCAGCTGGTCGATGGCGCCTGGCGTGTTGCGTACCGCGGCGGTGCTGACGGCGGTGGTCCTGCTGCTGCTCGGCCTGCGCCGCCGCCCGCCGCAGCAGGGCTGAGCACGGGACCGGCCCGGCACCGGGCGGGTGCGCGGCCGGTCGTACGGCGGTGGCGCCGAGAAGGGTCCCCGATGTCGTGGCCGGGCCCGTCGCCGAACTCCCGTTCCGTACTGCTGCGAGGGCGACCGGGCCTTCTTCCTCTTGCCGGGCGACGGCTGGGCCGAGCGCGCCCGTGACGGCGGGCGGCTGGCGGTGTCCGTCGCGGTCCACCCGTACGCGCTGGAGCGGGTCCACGCCGACCCGGCCGACTTCCCCGTCCGTTCGACCCTCGACCCGGATGCGGTCCTCGCCCTGTCCGTCGAGGCGGTTGTCGACCCGGCGCTGTCGGCCCAACTCTCCGGAGGCGCCGCCGTGTTCACGGGGGCGACCGGCACCCCCCCCCGGACGCCCTGCCGGCCTCCGGGGGCGACTGGCCGATGGTTCTCGCGGCCGGGCCCGCAGGGGTCGAGGGCGACGAGGACGAGGAGGACGGGGGAGGGGTCAACTGACCTGCCGCGCCACCATGCTGAGGATCCCGTTGAGGACGGCCGCCGGGTCGTCGGTCGGCAGGGAGTGCCCCGCGTCCGGGACGATCTCGACCCGGACGGCCGGGACGAGCCGGTGCAGCCGCTCGGAGACGGCCCGGGAGTCGTGCAGGGTGCTGCGCTCGCCGAGCAGGGCGAAGACGGGGGCGCTCAGGCGGCCCAGTTCCCCGTCGCCGAGGGTGGCGGCGAGTGGCAGTCGGCGGCGGAAGCCCATCGAGGCGCGCATCAGGGCCATCAGCTCGGTCTCCAGGATGGCGCTGTTGCCGACCGCCCGGGCCAGCCTGGGCCGGAGCGCGCGCGGGGCCATGGTGGCGAGGCCGCCGAGGATCAGCCACCGGTAGAAGCCGCGGCTCAGGTCGCCCAGGCCTGCCGAGTCGACCAGGGTGAGGCCGGCGGTCCGCCCGGGGTGGCGGATCTGGTGGTGGAGGGCGATCCAGCCGCCGTAGGAGCAGCCGACGACGTGGGCCGCCGGGACGTCGAGGGCGGCGAGCAGTTCCTCCAGCCAGTCGGCGGCGTCGTGGCCGCCGTTGATCGGGGCGGTCTGCACGCTGGCGCCCGGCTCGCCGACGGTGTCGACGGCGATGACGGGGTGCCGTGCGGCGAGGGGCTCGATGTACGAGTGCCACATCAGGGCGTTGCCGCCGGAGCCGGGGAGCAGCACGATCGGCTGCCCGTGCGCGGGGCCGGTGCGGTGGACGCGGGTGGTCCCGAAGCCGGTCGGGACGTCGAGCGACGTCCGCGGCCCGGGCCAGAGCTGAGTCACGGCGCGCTCGTAAGCGGCGCGGTAGCGGGCTTCGGCCTTGCCGTTCTTGAACTCGCTGATTCGCATGATACATGTGTATCACATGCATGATACGGGTGTACCAAGACTGGAAGGGGCGAACTGTGGCCGAGAAGGTCGACCATGAGGAGCGCAGGCGCCAGATCGCCGAGGCCCTGCTGCGCATCGCCGACACCGAAGGGCTGCAGTCGGCCAGCATGCGGGCGGTCGCGACCGAGGCGGGCGTCTCGCTGCGCCTCGTGCAGTACTACTTCAAGACCAAGGAAGGACTGTTGCTGGACGCCTTCGCCCGCCTCGGCGGCCAGCTCCAGGCCCGGATGCAGCGGTGGATCGGCGACGCGCGCGCCCCACGGGAGGTGGTGACCGCGATCCTGTCCTGCATCCTCCCGACCGATGCCGAGAGTCGCCGGATCACCCGCACGTACACCGCGTACTACACGCTGGTGCTGAACGACGCCGAGGCGATCGGCAGGCACGGGGTGCAGCAGCCGGACCTGCTGGAGGGCGTCGTCGTCAAGCAGCTCCGCGCCGCCCAGGAAGCCGGGGGGATCGCGCCGGAGCGGGACGTCGAGATGGCGGCCGCCGGACTGCTGGCGATGGTCAACGGGCTCGGATCGAGCGTCCTCGGCGGCCAGCGGGACGGCGAGCAGGCGCTGGCGATCCTCACCCACCACCTGGACGAACTCTTCCGGCCGTAACCCGTTCCGCGTGTCCGTCACATCCGCCCTCCGTGCCGTCGGTGAAGCAACGGAGCACCACCGACGGCACGGAGGGACAGGCAGCGGGATGCTGACGAACATCATGTACGTGACGGTCTACGTCACCGACCAGGAGCGCGCCCTGGAGTTCTGCACCGAACGGCTCGGCCTGGAGAGGCGCGTCGACCATCCGGGCCCCGACGGCCGCTTCCTGACCGTGGCCGTTCCGGGCGGCCGGTGAGCCGGACGAGGCGGCAAACGCAGCAGCGCTCCCGGCGTGTGACCGGTAGTCCCGGAACGGTCCGCGCCTGCCGGTCGACCCGAGGTCCCAGCCCGTTCCGCAGGCTCCTTCCGGCGACCGGCCTCGCCGTTCGGGACGCCGCCCATGGGTCAGGGGGCGAAGGTGAGCAGGGCCGCGACCGTGTTGCCCTCGGCGTCCAGGCACGTGGTCATGCTGGACCCGTCCGGGCTGACCAGGATGCCCAGCACGGTGCCGGTGCCGGCCTCGTCCGGGATCATCAGCCAGTCGTTCGCGAAGTCGCCCTCGACCGGTTCCACCGGCCAGTCGGTCGGGTCCACCGAGGCGCGCTGGAGCATCTCGCGGAAGTTCTCCAGCAACCAGCCGTCGCCCTCGGCGGCGCGCGCGTGCAGTGTGGCCCAGGTGCGCTTGAGTATCCGGGTGGCCGGTTCGCTCCAGGTGGTGCTGGGGCTCGCGTGCAGCACGGCCAGGCCGGAGGGGGTCGCCACGCGGTCGCCCCAGTCCTCCGTCCGCACCGGGATGGTGTCGCAGGGGTGCACCAGAGCGGCCACCGGGAGCCCGGGTTCGTCCTCGTGGGAGACCAGGTAGACCGGTGTGCCGCCGGGCCGCATCGGAAAGCCCGTGCTCTCCGGCCCCAGCGGGTCGTAGATCGTGCCGTAGTCGGCGGACCCCTGGATCAGGCCGAGCCGCTCGATCCACCAGCCGTCGATGGTCCACTTCTCCTCGGACGGATCGGCCAGGGCCGTGATCAGTGCGGGCAGGTACTCGTAATCCTCGTAGGACATCCGGTCTTCCCCAGAACTCGTAGGTGATGGGGAGCGTAGACCGCGGCTCCGACACGCTGTCCCGCGAGGCCGGGGCGTCTCGGGCCTGCTGACACCCCTTGCGGTGCGGGGGCTAGCACCCGTACGGGACGGGTGCTTTCCCCGTTCTTCGCAGCTGCCCGTCGAACCAGACTCGGGTCATGCCCACACAGCCCGTGACGATGACCAAGGCTCCCGAGGCCCCCGCTCCACAACCGGACGGCGGCGGCAGCGACTTCGCCCAGTTGAGCCGCCGGATCGCCGCCGAAGGGCTGCTCGACCGGCGCCCCGGCTACTACGCCGCCCGCGCGGGCCTGGTGCTCGCCGCGTTCCTCGGCGGCTGGTGGGCACTGTTCGCGCTGGGCGACACGTGGTGGCAGCTTGGTCTGGCGGCGTCGATGTCCGTCGTGTTCGCGCAGATCGGCCTGCTCTCGCATGACCTGGCGCACCGTCAGGTGTTCAGCCGGCGCCTGCCGAGCGAGATCGGCGGCCGGATCGCCGCCAACCTGCTGATGGGCATGAGCTACGGCTGGTGGGTGAACAAGCACACCCGCCACCACGCGAATCCGAACCACGAGGAGCGGGACCCGGACGTCTCTCCCGACCTCGTCGTGTGGTCCCAGCGGCAGGCTCGGCAGGCGAGCGGACTCGCCCGGTTCATCGGCCGCCGACAGGCGTACCTGTTCTTCCCGCTGCTCCTGCTGGAGGGCCTCAACCTCAGCTTCAACAGCTTCCGCGCGCTGCGCAGCCCGGTGGTGAAGCGGCCGCTGCTGGAGGGCGCGCTGCTGGTCGTGCACTTCGCGGTCTACTTCGGCCTGGTTCTCGCGGCCCTCCCGGTCGGCAAGGCGGCCGCCTTCCTCGCCGTGCACCAGGCGCTGCTCGGCGTCTACCTGGGCTGCGTCTTCGCCCCGAACCACAAGGGCATGCTGATGGTGACCCCGGAGATGAGGCTGGACTTCCTGCGCCGCCAGGTGCTCACCTCGCGCAACGTCCGCGGCGGCCCGGTCCTCGACTCGGTGATGGGCGGCCTCAACTACCAGGTGGAGCACCACCTCTTCCCCAGCATGCCCACCCCCGCACTCGGGCGGGCGGCCCGGATCACCCGGGAGTTCTGCGCGGAGAAGGGCATCCCGTACTACGAGACGGGCCTGCTCCGCTCGTACCGCGAGATCCTCGGCCACCTGCACCGGACGGGCGAGCCGATCCGCTCCGGCCGTTGAGACGGACGGAGCAGGAAGTCGGCGGGGCCGACTTCCTGCTCCATGGGCGTGGCTAGAGGATGTCGGCGACGGCCACCGTGGTGGTGTGGTCGTCGGCCTCCGCGAGGAGGGCGCCGCCCGGGGCCCACAGGGCGGCGCCACCGCAGCCGGTCCAGGGGCCCGAGGGGCCGACGTGGTTGGCGAGGACGACATGCATGGTGGAGTCCTTGGCGATGCCCGGGTAGACCGTCGCCCGCTCGTGGATGCCGTTGCCGGTGCCGTAGAGCGAGCTGGCCAGGTGGACGTGGCAGCCGTCGGCGGCACCGCGGGCGGTGAGGTCGGGGAAGTGGTTGTCGAAGCAGGTGGCGAGCGCGAAGCGGAGGCCGCCGAGTTCGAAGCGGCCGTCCTGGTCGCCTGCGGTGAAGATGCCCTGCTCGTTCTCGTAGAGGTGCTGCTTGAGGTAGGTGGTGATCAGCTCGCCGTCGCTGCCGTAGACATGCGTTCCGATGGCGGGCCGGGGCCCGCCGGTCGGGACGGCACAGTTGACGACGGTGGCGATGCCGGTGGACCTGAGGGCGTCCAGGCGGGCGTCGTCTGCGGTCACCCAGAGGTTGGGATCGGCGGCCATGGCGTCGAGCTCGTACCCGGTCAGCGCGAACTCCGGGAAGACGATCAGCTCAGCGCCCTGCGAGCGCGCCTGTCCGGCGAGGGCGACGAGCTGCCGGACGTTGGCGGGGATGCCGGCAGGGACACAGGTCAGTTGGGCTGCGGCGATCTTCATGGCGGTCAGGATGGCACGTCACGCGTGGTGGTCGAATTCGCCGGCCTCGAGGCCACGGAGGAGAGCGGCGAGAGCGGCGGTGCTGGTGCGGAGGATGAGGTGGTGCGCGAACTCGTGCGGTTCCTGATCGCTACCGCCTTCGCGGTCCTCCTCGCCCTCGCGCTCGCCACCGTCGCGCTCGGCGTCGTCACCGCCCTGCGCGCGACCCCGCCCGACGAGGACAACTGAGCGGAGGCATGGTGCGGGGGTGGCGGCTCGGAGTCCTCACGAGGCGCCACCCCCACCCGTCGATCGTCAGTTCTGGCAGCCCGCGATGCTGTTCAGCGGGGTGCAGTTGTTGGGCGTGTTCCTGATGACGCGGCTGTCGTTGAGCGTCACCGTGGAGCCGGTCTGGTTGTTGATGCCGCCGCCGTCGCGCGCGGCCGTGTTCTCGGTGACGGTGCTGTGGTCGAGGGTGAGCGTGGCCACGGCGCTCTCCCCCGTGACGGTCTGGTTGTTGATGCCGCCGCCGTCGCGACCGCTGGAGTTCGCCTTGACCTTGACCTTGGTGAGCGTCGCGATGCCCGCGTTGTTGAGACCGCCGCCGTCGCGGCCGGCGGTGTTGTCCCTGATCTCGCCACCGGTGATCTCGATGGGCCGGTCCTTCGGTTCGTTGTTGATGCCGCCGCCGTTGACGCCCGCGAAGTTGTCGATGAAGTCGGTGTCCTTCAGTGTCGCCTTCGGCAACCCGAGATAGAACAAGCCACCGCCGGAGCCGTCGCGGGCGGAATTGTGGGCGAAGACGCTGTTCTCGACCGACAGGGGGCCCTGGCTTTCGATGCCGCCGCCGTCGGTGACGGCCTGGTTGCTCTCGATCCTGCTGCCCGTCACCGTCAGGGCGGCGGGTCCGATGCTGTCGATGCCGCCGCCCTCGTCGCCGGAGACGTTGTCGGAGACGCTGCTGCGGCGGATCGTCACCGTTCCGCTGTTGCTGAAGATCCCGCCGCCGCCGCCCGAGGCCTCGTTGTGGGTGACGGCGCTCTTGTCGAGGGTCAGTTTGCCGGAGTTGAAGATGCCGCCGCCGATGCCGCTGGCACCGCCGGTGACCTCGACGCCGTGGAGGGTGAGGTCGCCCGTCGAGGTCACCTGGAGGATGCGGAACAGGTTGGACGGGATGTCGGTGGACCGCACGAGGGCGCTGTCGTGGCCGGTGATGGTGATCTTCCCGGTGATGGGCGGCAGGGCCGCGCCCGTCGAGTCGTTCTGGGTGCTGAACGCGTAGGTGCAGTTCGCGGCCAGCTCGATGGTGCCGCCGGGCCCGTTGAGGGCGTTGACGGCGGCGATCAGCGCGGCCGTGTCGCCGCACGCGACGGAGGTGGTCGGTGCGGCGAAGGCGGCGGTGGAGGGAACCGTGGCGAGGCCCATGGCCAGCCCGAAGCCGATCGCGGATGTCCGGAGGAGCAAGTGGTTCACTGGGGGTTTCTCTCTCTGACGGCGCCGGCCCGTGGAGCGGCCGTGGCGGCTGGGTTCACGCCGGACGGCGGAACGGTTCTCAGTTCCCCCGGGCGGAAATCGGCCGAAGCGACCGGGCGCAGAGTTCAGCCGACGGCACCACCGCGATCCCCCGTTCAGGTCGATTGTCGGAAAAGCCGGGAGGACTGTGACCGCCCCCGGCTGCCACAGTCCTCCTGGTCCGTCCGCCCCGCTCAGCTCTTCGTCTCGAAGCCCGCCAGTAGCCCGCGCGGGTCGAAGGTGACCCGGATCCGGGCGATCTTCCCGTTCTCCACGTGCATCCAGTTCGCCGTCGGGGTCGGCGGCGCGATGCTGGTGCACAGCTCGAACCAGGTGATCACCTCGTCGCCGTCCGCGACCCGCACCTTCACGTCGATCTTCTCCAGCACCTGCCCGAGCCCCTTCAGCCCGCCCAGTGCTTCTTCGATCCCCGACGCCGTGCCCAGCGCCCCGACGAAGTCGACGTCGTCGGCCAGCAGGCCCCGGATGGTGTCGAAGTCGCCCGCCTCCCAGGCGGTGAAGTAGGTCTCGGCAATCTCGCACGCGTTCTTCGTCGTCGTCATGCCTCCATCCTTCCGCCGCCCCACCCATCCGTCCAACAGATGGATAGGATGTCAGTTATCATCCTCAGTTATGGAGATGCACCAGCTGCGCTACTTCGCCGCCGTCGTCGACGAAGGCTCCTTCACGGCCGCAGCCAACCGTCTGCACGTCAGCCAGTCCGGCATCAGCACCCAAGTCGCCAAGCTGGAGCGCGAGTTGGGTCAGAAGCTCCTCGACCGCGCCGGCCGCCGCGTCCAGCTGACCCCTGCCGGCGAGGCCGTCCTCCCGCTCGCCAAGAACGCCCTCGCCACCCTCGACGCGATCCAGCACGCCGCCGCCGAGTTCGCCGACGCCGTACGCGGCCGGGTGCGGCTCGGCATGATCACCGGCTGCTCCATCCCGCCGTTCCTGGACACCGTCGCCGATCTCGGCCGCACCCACCCCGGCATCGAGCTGAGCCTGCACGAGGGCCACTCCGACCTGCTGCAATCGCAGGTCCTGTCCGGCTCCCTCGACCTGGCCCTGATCGGCTACGCGGGCGAGGTCTCCCCGGGCCTGGAGGTCACCGTCGTCATCGACGAGCCGATCGCCGCCGTCGTCCCGGCCGGGCACCCCCTCGACCGGGCCGAGGTGAAGCTGCAGGACCTGCGCGGCGAGAAGATCCTCTGCCTCTCCGCCGGCACCGGCATCCGCGCCGCCTACGAGCGCTCCTGCGCCCACCTCGGCCTCGACGCCCGGGTGGACATCGACGCCAGCTCCCCGGTGGCCCTGCTCCGCCTCGCCGAGCGCGGCGCCGGGGTCGCCGTCCTCAGTGCCTCCTCCGCCCAGGACGCCGGCCTGCGGGCCGTCCCACTCGCCGACGCCGCCACCCACGCCCGCCTCGGGCTCATCGCCCGCCGCGACCAGCAGTCCCCGGCCGTCCGCCTCCTGTGCGCCGAACTGCGGAAGGCGCTGGCGGGTTCCTAGCGCTTCGACCGGCGACATCCGCAGCGAGAAGGAGCGCCGCCGGGGCGGACCCGCTCCCGCCGACGCAGCCCGGCCGCGCGGCCGACAGGACATCGCGGTCCGAGCGGTCCGAAGGGGCCACGGACTTCGTCCCATCGGGGCGATGAGGCCCCGCTTCCGCTGACGCGTGATCAGTCGAGCCGGCGCGCCCCGGGTGTGTGGTGCGCGGTGTGCAGGCGGAGGCGGGCTGACGGCGGGGCCGCGCTGACGTGCATGTCCCCGCCCGCGTACGGACCAGCGCGGGCGGCGAGGCGGGCGGTCGCGTGGCAGGGTGGGCATATGAGTGTGAATCCAGACATTCCGGCCTCCTCTCGTGCGGCGGGCGTACTGCGGGATGTCGTCCAGCCGGTTCCGGGCGGCGGCCACGGTGAGCCGCTGCGCGTGCTGGTGCTGTCCGGGTCCTTTCGGACGGGATCGTTCAACGGGCAGCTGGCCACGCTGACCGCCAAGCTGCTGGCCGAGAACGGCGCCGCCGTCGATCTCGCCCACTTGCGGGACTTCGACATGCCGTCGTACGACGGGGACGTCGAGACCGTCCAGGGGCAGCCGCAGAACTCCGTCGCCCTGCGCGATCGCCTTCGGACGGCGCAGGCGTTCGTGCTCGCCTCGCCGGAGTACAACGCATCGGTCCCCGGCGTGGTGAAGAACGCGATCGACTGGCTGTCACGCTTCCGGCCGCAGCCGTTCAAGGACAAGCACGCCCTGCTGGTCTCGGCTTCGCCCTCCATGATGGGAGGGAACCGGGGGCTGTGGGCGCTCCGCGTTCCGCTGGAACATCTCGGGGCCCGTGTCTATCCGGACATGTTCAGCCTGGCGGCGGCCCATCAGGCGTTCGGCGACAGCGGCGACCTGAACGACACCGGACTGCAGGATCGGCTCTCTGCCACCGTGAAGGCATTCCTCGGTCTCGTCGAGGCGGACACGAACTACCCGGCGCTGCAACGCTGCTGGTACGAGTTCCTCGGCGACCAGACCAGTGCCCAGGTCACCCAGCGCGCCGAGAGATAGCCTGCCCGCCCTTCCCGGCAGGACAGGTCCCGCGACACCGGGTCGGGCAGTGCGAACCGTCACCCTGAAGCGCCGGTCTCAGGAGCCGGCCTCCGCACGGGCCGCTTCGAGGAAATCGATCCGGGGGGCTTGGAGGTAGTCCCACACCGGCCCCTCAGCCGACGCCTCGGCGGGCTCCCGCCACAGAACGTGGTCCACCGCGTCCGCATACGCCCGCGCGCGCCGATGGAGCTCCGGCCGGAACAGGACCTGGATCATCCGCTCACTCACCCACAGGCGGTCGGTGGCGCTCCTGGCCGCCGCGAACCACTCGGGTGTCCCGGCGGCGTCCCAGTCGGGCGCCGTGTCGCGCTCCTCGGCGATCCGCGCGGCCTGCTGCGCGAGGCTGACGAACTCGCGCAGCAACTCCAGCCGCTCAACCCGCCGGGCCTCGGCAAGCTCAGCGGCCTGCCGCCTGCCCTCTCTCCTGTCGGCCTGCCGCCCGGCGGTCAGCTGGGCCAGGTACGACAGGCCTCCCCCCAGCGCAACACCCATCAGCGAAGCCCACACCTGCGTCTGCACGACGGTCGCCTACCCGGGAGAGCCGAGCCCTACAACAGCCTGAGCCGGCGCGGCCCGACGCGGCCCGGCGGATGTCGCCGGTCGAACGCGCTAGCCCTTCCACCGCGGATCGCGCCCGGAGGCGGCCAGCGCGCGCTCCCACGCCGAGGCGTCGTCCGGCGCCGAAACCGCCTCCGCGAAGCCTGCGTACTGCCGGTACAGCTCGGCGTTCTCCTCGACGATCTCCAGGGCCACCAGGGCGAGTTCCTCGTCGACCGGGATCTCCCCGCCGGTCGCCCGCGCGACGTCCCAGCCGTGCAGCACCAGCTCCAGGATCAGCATCCGGGCGATCCCCACCGCCGGAACCGGCGAGCCGCCGAGGTCGACGTCCCCCTCCCAGGCGGCCGGCTCACCCCAGGCCGCGACCGCCCGTTCCAACTGCGCCGCGTAGTCGGAGCGCCAGTCGGCATCCGCCGTGAAGTCCCGCGAGACCAGCTCCTCGGGCAGCTCGGTGCGCCGGGCCCGGTGCTCCAGGCCGTGCGAGGTGTAGAGCACCCAGTGGTTGATCAGCGCGTGCGTGTCGAACTCCCCGCAGGGCGTCGGCGCGTCGAGCGACTGCCCGGCCGGCACGGCTGCGGCGACGCCGGCCGCAGCGGTGGCGGCGCGGGCGAGGAAGGGGTGCATGGGGTGAGCGTTCATGCCCCGATCCTGCGCCGGGCCGTGCCACCCGGTCTTGAAGAAACGCGACGGCTAGCCTGGCCGCCATGGACTCTCCCGACCTCGGCCGCGGCGTCCTCCACCCTGCCAAGGCGGCCGAGCTGATCAGCGTGGAGCGGCTGGCGCCCGCGCCCGCCGTGGCGCGTTTCGTGGAGTACTACTGGCTGGTCCGCTGGGATCTGCGCGGCCACGCCCCGTACGAGCAGAAGGTGCTGGCGCACCCCAACGTCCACCTGGTCTTCGAGGCCCCGCGGGCCCGGGTGTACGGGGTGGACCGCTCGCTCTTCGTCCGCCGTCTGGAGGGGGCCGGGCACGTGCTGGGCGTGCGGTTCCGCCCCGGCGTCTTCCGCGCCTTCTCGGGGCACCCGGTGAGTGCCCTGGCGGACCGGTCCGTGCCCGCCGCCGAGTACTTCGGCGCCGACGTGGACCGGTTCAACGCCCGGATCCTCGACGCGCCGGACGCCGAGCGGGCCGATGCCTTCCTGCTGCCCCGCCTGCCCGCGCCCGACCCGGTGGCCGAGGGGGTCGCCGCCATGGTGGACCGGATCACCGCCTCGCCGGACCTGTGCCGGGTGGACGGGCTGGCCCGCGAGCTGGGCGTGACCGTCCGCAGCCTCCAGCGGCTGTTCGCCGAGTACGTCGGCGCCTCCCCGAAGTGGGTGCTGCGGCGGGCCCGGTTGCACGAGGCCGCCGAACGCGCCGCAGCGGAAGGTGAGTTGGACCTGGCCGCACTCGCGGCGGAACTCGGCTACGCCGACCAGGCCCATCTCACCCGGGACTTCACCGCAGCGGTCGGCATCTCACCGGCCCGCTACGCGAGTTCCCGCTGAATCAAGCGGCGGCCGCCGCAGCCGCCTCGGCGGCGGCCCGGCCGCGGGCGCTGGAGCGCTTGGCGTAGACCATGGTGAAGTACACCAGCCCGCCGAGCACCACGAACGGGAGGATGTTGTTGATCGCCACCACCGTGCCGTGCGCGAGGGTGTAGACGAACACGATCCGCAGCGCGGCGTCCAGGATGAAGGCGATGCCCCACACGACGGTCAGGTTGCGCTGGACCCGGCGGAAGTTCTCGTACTGCCACATCGAGTTCCACCAGGCGATCATCTCCGGCGTGCCGTCCGTGGCGAACTTGCGGCCGAAGTAGAACATGATCGGCTTCGGTGCGGCCAGGGACACCAGGTAGAGCACGCCGAGCAGGCCGGAGACGAAGGAGTCCTTGGCCAGCAGCATCTTCGGGTCGGTCGGGCCGATCAGCGCGACGATCAGGCCCAGCGCGACGAAGACCAGCGAGACGACGGCGAACTCGTCGATCCGGCGGTGCCAGGCCAGGTAGATCGCGGTGTCGACCACCGGTCCGAGGCCGGAGAGCAGGATGGCGGTGGACTCGCTGTAGCCGGCGTCGTGCAGCTGGTTGTAGATCATGATCGGCGCGACCACGTTGAACGCGATGCTGATCAGCCAGCCGAGCGCGGCGGCCTTCCCCTTGCGGGCGGGAGCGGTCGGAGCTGCCGCAGTTGACATGGTGTTGTCCCCCGGGACGAGTGTTGTGATTGGCGGCCCATTGTGGCGGACTCACCGCTCGACTGCACAACCCTCGGCGAGTCGACATATGGTCAGTAGACCGACTACGTCCCGAGGAAGCGCTGCAGCTCGTCCAGCATGAAATTGGCGCCGGTGTACCCGATCCCCTGGAACCACAGTTGGTCGTCCACCGGGAACGCCCGGTGCGCCTTGACCGCCCCCAGCGCCTGCCAACCCGGGCTCGCCAGCGCCGCGTCGGTGCCCGCCCGCTCCGGGTCGCCGTAGGTCGAGTACAGCAGCAGGTCGCCGTCGGCCCGGCCGATCTGTTCCAGCGGGATCTCGAAGTCCGATTGGTCGACGTTCTGCGCGTCCGGCCGTCCCACCTGGGCGTCGGCGAGCACGATCCCGGGGAAGCTCTGCCGCCCGAACAGCCGGATCCCGCCGCCCTCCGTGAACCGCACCAGGCTCACCCTGCGGCCGGACGGCTTCGCCGCCGCCAGCGCGGCGGCCACCTGTCCGGCGTGCTTCTGGTAGGAGGCGACGAAGGCCGCGGCCGCCGCCACCCGGCTCAACGCCTGGGCGTGCAGCTGGAAGTTCGCCTTCCACGGCGCCCCGGTGCTCTGGGTGAGGACGGTCGGGGCGAGCGCGCTCAGCTGGTCGTAGCGGTCGCCGTCGCGGGCCTGGTTGGAGAGGATCAGATCCGGCTGCAGGGCCCGTACGGCTGCGAGGTCCGGCGCGCCGGGCGGGCCGACCAGCCAGATGCCCGCCGTGCGGGAGGCCGGCCAGTAGTCGGGGAAGCCGGTGTCGGCGGCCGGGAGGGCCGCGCCGACCGGGGTGATGCCCAGGGTCAGCGCTGAGTCGAGCACATCGGTGTCCAGCACGACCACCCGCAGTGGCTCGCCGGGGACGAGCACCGGCCCGGTCGCGGCGTTCACCGTGACCGGCGGCACCGGGATGGGGGAGGGGCTGGTGCTCGCGGCCGGGCTGTCGGTGGTCGGCGGCGCCGGCTTCCCGGCGGTGCACGCCGTGAGCGCGGCCCCGCCGAGACCGGCGAGGAACGTACGGCGGGCGATCCGGGGCATCGGCGGGTCCTCCGGCGAAGACGACGCGGCAACGGGCGAGAGCCCGTCGATTATGTCCGAGATCGTGCCTGAAGTGCCGTTAAGCGCCCGCGGGCGCCGTCAAGCTTCCGCCGTACGCCATCAGCCCGACCACGGTCGCGGTCGCGCCCCAGGTCACGGGGCAAACCACCTCGTCACCCCCGGTGTCCGTTGGATAGCCTGGCGGCATGCCCGCGTCCTCGCCCACCCCGCTCACCGTCGGCTTCGACCTCGACATGACGCTGCTGGACACCCGGCCGGGTATCCACGCCACCTACCAGGCGCTCTCCGCCGAGACCGGCACCTACATCGACGCCGATCTGGTGGTCACCCGGCTCGGCCCGCCGCTGCTGAACGAGATCCGCAACTGGTTCCCGGAGGAGGAGGTGGAGCGGGTCGCCACCCGCTACCGCGAGCTGTACCGCGACCACGCCTTCGCCCCGACCGTGGCCCTGCCCGGCGCGCACGCCGCCGTCGAGGCGGTCCGTGCCCACGGCGGCCGGGTCGCGGTGATCACCGGCAAGTACGAGCCGAACGCCCACCTCCACCTGGAGCACGCCGGGATGGCGGCGGACATCGTGATCGGCGACCTCTGGGCCGAGACCAAGGGCGAGGCGCTGCGCGAGCACGGCGCGAGCATCTACGTCGGCGACCACCTCGGCGACATCCGGGGCGCCCGGCACGCGGACGCGGTCGCGGTCGGCGTGGCCACCGGCCCGTACGACGCGCAGGAACTGCGCGAGGCCGGGGCGGACGTGGTGCTGGCGGACCTCACCGGCTTCCCGGAGTGGCTCGACCGGCACCTCGGGGCGAACTAGGCCCGGCGAATCCGCAGGGCGGGGCCTACGGCCCCACCCGGCGGCGCTGGGCCCGGGCGTTCAGGAACAGCCCGGTCAGCGCGGCCAGGAAACCGGCCGGCATCAGCATGCTCAGCCAGTACATGGCCGTCGGCAGCGGCGTCAGGTGCAGGAACAGCGGGACGAAGGTGATCAGGGTGGCGAGCGCGCCGAGGCCGAAGACGGCCGTCCCGGCCTTGACGTACACGTCGCCGGGGTCGGGGCTCTGGCTGCTCACGTCTGCTCACTTCTCCGCTCTGCGCTGGGGTGCCCCCAGTCTGGCAGAGCGGCCGCCGGAGTTCTCCACCGGAGCCGGTCGGTCACGTTGCGCAGTTTCCCGGCAGCTGAACGTTTTGATCCCTGCTGGGCGGGGGTATGCACGGGGTGCCGAGGGGCGCTGCAGGTGCGTCCCGTGTCCTCAGACCCGGGGGTGTGAGCCGATGGACTGCGCCGAACCGCGCCCCGGCCCTGCCAGGACCGGGTCGCTCGTGACCGCGAGATCCCGGCGCTCCCAACGCCCCGGGCGGGCCTTGGAACACGGACCCTTCGCGGAACGCGGATGAGGCAGTGACGGACCGTTAGTCTGCTCCCGACAGCGTGCCGACCGTGAGCGCCCACGGGCGCCGAGCCGAGGTCGGCCCGTCTTTTCTCCCACATCACCCAGTGATCCCCGGCCATGGCCGGGATCCCTCACACCCATTCGAGGACTGTTCGAGATGCCCACCGGCCAGGTCAAGTGGTTCAACGAGACGAAGGGTTTCGGCTTCCTGTCGCGCGACGACGGTGGCGATGTCTTCGTCCACACCAAGGCGCTGCCCGCCGGTGTCACCGTGCTGAAGCCGGGCCAGCGGGTCGAGTTCGGCGTGGTCGCCGGCCACCGCGGGGACCAGGCGATGGCCGTGCAGCTGCTGGAGGCGCTGCCGTCGGTGGCCGCCGCCCAGCGCCGGAGCGCCGACGACATGGCGCCGATCGTCCAGGACCTGATCACCACCCTGGACGCGGTGCTGCCCGGTCTCCAGCGCGGCCGCTACCCGGCCAAGCCCACCGGTCAGAAGCTGGCCGGCCTGCTGCGCGCGGTGGCCGACCAGTTCGACGTCTGAGGCGTCCGGGGCGTCCGGGGCGTCCGGGGCGTCCAGGGTGTTCCGGGCGTCCAGGGTGTTCCGGGGCTACCCGAACGCGAGCGCACCCGGGTCGAGCGGGGGTACCAACCCCTCCGCGGCGGCCCGGGTGAGCAGCGCGCGGACGGCCTGGTAGCCCTCCTCGCCCAGGTCGGCGGTGAACTCGTTCACGTACAGCCCGATGTGCTGGTCGGCGACCGCCGGGTCCATCTCCTGGGCGTGCGCCAGCACGTACTCCCGGCTGGCCGCCGGGTCCGCCCAGGCCTGCCGGACGGAGGCGCGGATCGTGTCGGCGAGCTCACGCAGCCGCTCCGCTCCCAGCGAGCGCTTGGCCACGATCGCGCCGAGCGGGATCGGCAGGCCAGTCTCCCGCTCCCAGGCCTCGCCCATGTCGGCCAGGCTGTGCAGGCCGTACTGCTTGTAGGTGAAGCGCGCCTCGTGGATCACCAGGCCGGCGTCCACCCGGCCGTCCCGGACCGCGGGCATGATCTCGTGGAACGGCAGCACCACGATCTCGCCGAAGCCGCCCGGCACCGCCCCGGCCGCCCAGAGCCGGAACAGCAGGTAGGCGGTGGATCGCTCGGACGGCACCGCCACCGTCTTCCCGGCCAGCTCCGCGGGTGAGCCCACGCCCGGCAGGGTGAGCACCAGCGGGCCGCAGCCGCGCCCGAGCGCGCCGCCGCAGGGCAGCAGGGCGTACTCCTCCAGGACCCAGGGCAGCGCGCCGTAGCTGATCTTCAGCACGTCCAGCTCGCCGCGCTCGGCCAGGCCGTTGGTGATGTCGATGTCGGCGAAGGTCACCTCGGGGGCGCCCGCCCCGGGCACCAGGCCGTGCGCCCAGGCGTGGAAGACGAAGGTGTCGTTCGGGCAGGGCGAGTACGCGATGCTCAGCCGTTCAGCCATGGCCGGCCTCCTCGATCAGTTCGGCGACGGGCAGCGCGGCGAAGGCCCGCTCCAGGGCGGCCAGTGCCTCGCCGATCCGCCAGGAGGCCCGGTCGCGCGGGCCCACCGGGTTGGAAACGGTCCGCAGTTCGAAGGCCGGCACGCCGTACCGGGCGGCGGCCTCGGCCACGCCGAAGCCCTCCATCGCCTCGGCGGCGGCGCCCGGGTGGCGGGCGGCCAGCGCGGCGGCCCGCTCGGCGCTGCCGGTCACGGTGGAGACGGTCAGCACCGGGCCGGTCAGGGCGCCCAGCGCCCGGGCGGCCAGCGCCACAGCGGCCGGGGGAGGGGTGTGCCGGGCGGTTCCGAAGCCCAGCTCGGTGACGTCGGCGAAGCCCTCGGGGGTCTCGGCGCCGAGGTCGGCGGCCACGATCGCGTCGGCCACCACGGTCGCGCCGACCGGGGCGTGGGGGGCGAAACCGCCGGCGATCCCGGCCGAGGCGACCAGGCCGTACGGGCGGGCGGCCAGCGCGGCGGAGGCGGCGGCCGCGGCAGCGGCCGGGCCGACCCCGGCGGCCAGCACGTCCACCGGAGCACCCTCGGACCGGTGCAGCACGCCGCCCGGCAGCGGCAGGGCGGCGGCCCCGCCGGGCAGGCCGCGCAGCACGGCCTCGGCCTCGGCGGGCACCGCGACGACGACGAGCAGTCGGGCCCGCCCGGGGCCCGACTGCTCGGGGTGCGCGTCGGTGACGTGCGCGGTCATCGCGGGACCGTCAGCTGTCCTGGGTGTTCAGCTGGAAGTACCAGATGGCGGTCGGGCTCTCCAGGTCCCGGTCGCCCTCGACCACGGTGATCAGGGTCCGGCCGGAGGAGTTCAGCAGCTGGCTGGCCGCGTGGGAGCCGGAGTAGGTCGAGCCGTTCTTGGACCAGCTGGACACGGTGAACTGGCCACCGCCGCTCACCGGGCCGCCGTTGCTGAAGGCCACCCAGCCCTTCTTGGCCACCTCCGGGGAGACGCCGACGCCGACGCGGTCGCTCAGCATGACGTCGGAGCTCGGCAGGGTCCCGGCCTTCAGGGCGTCCTGGGCCTTCTTCGAGCACTTCTGCTGGTCGTCGTCGGACAGCGGGCTGCCGTCGTCGTTGGCACAGAACGGGTCCTGGACCTGCGAGGAGTTGCCGACGGTGAGGGTCACGCGGTGGTCGCTGATCTCCGTCTGGCCGGAGGCGTAGGCGATGGACCCGCCGACCGTGCCGGCGCCGACCACGACGACGGCGCCGAGGGCGGCGATGACACGGGAATTGAGGCTCATGCGTCAGAATCTACCGGGCCGGGCCGATCACGCTACGCGGGGGTCGACCACCGCGTGTTGCCGCACCGTCGGAATCAGGCCACCCGGGGCGCGGCCAGGTGCCGCCGCGGGCCCAGCCGCAGCAGCGAGTGGACCGTCCACACCAGCATCAGACCGACCACCGAAGCCGCGATCGACAGGCCCAGCACCCCGTTCAGCGGCAGCACGATGCCGACCGCGCCGCCCGCCACCCAGCACAGCTGCATCAGGGTCTCCGAACGGGCGAACGCCGAGGTCCGCACCGCCTCCGGGACGTCCCGCTGGATCAGCGCGTCCAGCGCCAGCTTGCCCAGCGAAGCCGCCATCCCGGACACGCCGGCCACCAGAACCACCGTCAGCACGCCGTACCAGAGCGCGGCCGCCGCCGTCACACAGGTCGCCAGCAGCAGCATCGCGGTGACCGTCGCCTCCGGGGCCCGGGTGCGCAGCCAGGAGCCCAGCACCGAACCCAGCGCGTTGCCCGTCCCCGCCGCCAGCGCCACCAGGCCCAGCGCCAGGGTCGGCTTCAGGCCGCCGATCGGTTCGGTGCGCAGCAGGAAGGCCAGGAAGAACACCAGGAAGCCGACCAGCCAGCGCATCGCCGACATCGCCCGCAACGCCAGCACCACCGAGGGGCCGACGGTGCGCAGCGAGGCCTTGACCTTCGGTGGCTTGTGGTGGATCAGGTGCGAGCCCTCGCCGTGCACCTCGGCGTGCAGGACCGCCCGCTGCTCGCCCTTCGCCGAGTCCACCTCGTGCGGCAGGTGGAAGGCCATCAGGGTGCCGATCACGAACACCAGGAAGGCGCCGCGCAGCGGCCAGGCCGGCCCGATCAGGTGCAACAGCCCGCCCGCCGCGGCCGCCACACCGGTGGCCAGCAGCCCGGCCAGGGTGACCCGGGAGTTCGCCTTGACCAGGGACAGTCGGCTCGGCAGCAGCCGGGGCACCACGACGCTGCGCACCACCCCGTACGCCTTGGACGCCACCAGCACGCCCAGTGCCTCCGGGTAGAGCGCGATGCCGCCGCCGGAGACCACCCCGGCCATCGTCCAGGCCAGCACCGTCCGGGCCAGCATCGACATCGCCATGGCCGCCCGGCGGCCGTGCGGGAGCCGGTCCAGCAGTGGGCCGATCACCGGGGCCAGCAGGGCGAAGGGGGCCATGGTGATCAGCAGGTACAGGGCGACCCGGCCGCGGGCCTGGCCGGTGGGGACGGAGAAGAAGATCGTGGAGGCCAGCGCGATGGTGATCAGCATGTCGCCGAAGGAGTTCAGCGCGTGCAGTTCGATCAGCTTGGCGAGGCCGGACTCGCCCGCGCCCTCGGCGGAGGTGGCCCGGCGGATCCGGCGGCCGGTGCCGTGCGCCAGCTTGCCGAGGCGGATGCCGACGGCGGAGACGGCGCGCACCAGGATGTTGCGGTGGGGCTCGGGGAGGTCCTCCTCCAGGTCCTCGTCGAGCGCGTGGAGGTGACGGGTGTGGGCGTCGTCCGGAACGTCCGGTTTCTCCAGGTCGTCCCGGGCGGCGGGCGCCTCAAGGCCGTTCCCCGGCCGCGGTTCGCCCGCAGCGGGGACGGGAGGCTGCGGTCGCGGCGCGGCGGCTGCCTCGTCGGGGCTGCCGGCCTGCGAGGCGCGCAGTGCGTGCTGCGACGGGTTGTCGTCCGCCACAAGCCCATCCTGCCCCAGATCCGCCGTTGCGACGCGGGATTCCGCTTCGCTCGGCGCGGCCGCGGAAGGCCCGGCTCCGCCCCGGACTGTGCCGGGGCACCGACCGGCGGGTAGCCTGCCCAGGGTCCGCCCGTCGGGCGCCGGGCGCCGGCAGGCCGGTCGAGCGGCGCGGTCGGTACCCGTGGCGGCCCCGGGTCGCGCAGAATGGACGAGGGACCACCGAGCCGCGACGGAACAGGCAACACGCCGTGGGTGACAGAAGAACTGGGAGAGAATCGACGCCGTGAGTGCTGCGATGCGAAGCCGTACCCCCGACCGGCTCTGTGCCGAGGCCGTCGAACTCGCCCGTCAGGCTGCCGAGGAGGCCGTCGGACCGGAGGCGGTCGGCCCGCACCTGCGCGTCCAGGCGGATGCCGACCGTGTCGTCACCCACAGCTTCGAGTGCCTGGACGCGGCCTACCGCGGCTGGCACTGGGCGGTCACCGTCGCCCGCGCGCCGCGGGCCAAGAACGTCACCCTGGACGAGGTCGTGCTGCTGCCCGGCCCCGACGCCGTGCTGGCCCCGGAGTGGGTGCCGTGGAGCGAGCGGCTGCGCCCCGGCGACATGGGCCCCGGCGACCTGCTGCCCACCGGCGCCGACGACGTGCGGCTGGAGGCCGGCTGGAGCGGCGAGGACGAGCCCGCGCCGAACTCCGCGGTCGCCCTTGCGGCCGAGGAGGACGTGGTCGTCACCGACCCGCACGTCCAGCCCGCCCCGGCCCGTGCCCAGATCAACGCCGTCGCCGAAGAGCTCGGCATGGGCCGCAGCCGGGTGCTCTCCCGGCTCGGCCTGCACCTGGCCGCCGACCGCTGGGAGAAGGCCCACGGCCCGCAGACCCCGATGGCCCAGGCGGCGCCCGCCGCGTGCGGCAGCTGCGGCTTCCTGATCCCGATCGGCGGCTCGCTCGGACAGGCCTTCGGTGTGTGCGGCAACGAGTTCGGCCCGGCCGACGGCCAGATCGTCTCCTTCGCGTACGGCTGCGGCGGGCACTCCGAGGCGGCCGTCATCCCGGCCCCGCCGGCGCCGTCCGAGCTGATCCTGGACGAGCTGGTGGTCGAGCCGCTGCAGCTCCACCCGGACCGTGCCTCCGGCTCGGTCGAGCCCGACGCCCCGGCCGAGGAGCTCGGCCACTCCTGAGCCCGCGTCGCTTGACGGGCCCGTCCCGCTGAACCGGTGGGGCGGGCCGCGACGTTTGCGGGAGTGGGGGCGCCCGATGCGGGACCCCCGCCGTGCCTGTCGCCCGCGGGCATCCCCCATTCCGCGGGCGACAGGCCTCCTGCCCGCACACCCCACCCCCACCCCCCGCCCCGGCTTGCCCACCGCCCGCGGGGCGCCCCGAGCGGGGCCGGTCGGCGGCGTCGGCCTGCGGATCCTTCGGGTACGGGCGCCTCCGGGCCGGGCCGTGGTCGGGAGTAGTCGGTGGGGCAGGGAAGAATGCCCTTAGACGTACAGGGCGGCGGAAGGCGGCAGGTCCAGTGGAACCTCGGATCATCGGCAGCGGCACGGACGAGCACCTCGCGGACTCCTTCGGGAGCGCCGCGTTGCGCCGACGGGTGCTGGACGCCTGGGCCGCCTCGCCGGCCCGGTTCCGGGAGGACGCCAATGCCGAGGAGGAGCTGGCACTCGGCGGCTACCGGGACCGGCTGGTGGTCGAGTTGGCGCAGAACGCGGCCGACGCGGCGGTACGGGCCGGGCGCGGCCCCGGGCGGCTGCGGCTGACCCTGGCCGACGGCGTGCTGGCCGCCGCCAACACCGGCGCCCCGCTGGACGCGGCCGCCGTCGAGTCGCTGTCCACCCTGCGCGCCTCCTCCAAGCGCGGTGAGGAGCCCGCCGTCGGTCGCTTCGGCGTCGGCTTCGCCGCCGTCCTCGCCGTCACCGACGAGCCCGCCGTGCTGGGCGCCGCAGGCGGGGTGCGCTGGTCGCTGGGCGAGGCCCGGTCGCTGGCCGAGGCGCAGCCCGCGCTGGCCGACGAGCTGCGCCGCCGGGACGGCCACGTGCCGCTGCTGCGGCTGCCGTTCGCGGCCGAGGGCCCGGCCCCCGAGGGCTACGACACCGTGGTGGTGCTGCCGCTGCGGGACGTCGCCGCCGAGGACCTGACCCGCCGTCTGCTGGCCGGGATCGACGACGCGCTGCTGCTCACCCTGCCGGGCCTGGCCGAGGTCGTGGTGGAGACCCCGGAGGCCACCCGGACGCTCACCCGTAGCTCCGCCGAGCCGCGCCCGGACGGCGTCACCGAGGTCACCGTCACCGACGACGCGGGCGGGCTGCTGCGGCAGACGGTCTGGCAGACCGTCGGCGCCTCCGGCCGCTTGGACGCCGGGCTGCTCGCCGACCGGCCCACAGAGGAGCGCACCCGCCCGTACTGGACGGTCACCTGGGCCGTCCCGGTCGCCGAGGACGGTGCCCCGCAGCGGCCCGCGATCGAGCCGGTGCTGCACGCGCCCACCCCCAGCGACGAGCCGGTCGGCCTGCCCGCGCTGCTGATCGCCTCCTACCCGCTGGACTCCACCCGTCGGCACATCGCCCCCGGCCCGCTCGCCGACTTCCTCACCGAGCGCGCCGCCGACAGCTACGCCGAGCTGCTGCGCGCCCGCGGCGCCGACCTGGGCTCGCTCGGCCTCGTCCCCGGGCCGCTCGGGCAGGGCGCGCTGGACAACGCGCTGCGCGCCGCCGTGTTGTCCCGGCTGCCCGGCACGCCGTTCCTGCCGCACCCCGGCGTCGTCGAGGAGGGCACGCCCGCGCTGCGGCCCCGGGACGCGACGCTGCTGGAGGGCGCGGACGGCTCGGTGGTCGAGGCGCTGGCGCCGATCTTCCCCGGGCTGCTGCCGGCCGGCCTGGAGCGCCGTACCGAGCTGCGGGTGCTGAACGTGCGCCGGGTGCCACTGGCCGAGGTGGTCGACCAGCTCGGCGGCCTGGACCGCGACCCGGCCTGGTGGCGCAACCTGTACGCGGCGCTCGGTGCGGCCGACCCGGAGGCGCTCGGCGCGCTGCCCGTGCCGCTCGCCGACGGGCGGACCGTGACCGGGCCCCGGCGGGTGCTGCTGCCCTCCGAGGACGCCGACTGGGCGGCTTTCCCCGGCTACCCCGAGACGCTGGCCGACGCACTCGCCGCGCTGGACCTGCGGCTGGCCCACCCCGAGGCCGCCCACCCGCTGCTGGCCAAGCTCGGCGCCGGCACCGCCACCCCGGCCGGGGTGCTGGACACGCCCGAGGTGCGGGCCGCCGTCGCCCGCTCCTACGAGCTGGCCGAGGACGATCCGGACGCCGCGCTCGAACTGGCCGACGCCGTCCTGGCCCTGGTGAAGGCCGCCGCCCCGGCGCCCGGCGAGCACCCGTGGCTGGCCCGGCTGGCGCTGCTGGACGACGAGGGCGAGCCCGCCCGCGCGGGCGAGCTCGTGCTGCCCGGAAGCCCGTTCGCCGCCCTCGCCCGCGAGGAGGACGCCGGCTGGGTGGACGACGAGCTGCTGGAGCGCTGGGGCCCCGAGGTGCTCGCGGCCGTCGGCGTGCTGGCCGACTTCGTGCTGGTGCGCGCCGAGGACGTGGTGCTCGACCCGGACGACCTGGAGCGGCTCGACCCGACCGTCCCGGCCGACCGGGCGGCCGGCGGCCACCCCACCGGCCTGCTGGACGAGGCGCCGGACGGGCTCGCCGACTGGGCCGAGGACGCCCTGGAGGCGCTGCACGCGGACGAGGTGGTCGGCGTGCCGCCGGTGGCCGCCGAACTGCTGGCCGTCCGCGACCTCGACCTGGTGGACGACGACGCCTGGCCCGAGGCGCTGGCCGCACTCGCCCGCCCGCCGTACCGGGACGCGGTGGTCAACCCCGTCCGCACCCTGTTGCCGAACGGCTCCTACACCGACCTGCCGCCGTACACCGCCTGGTGGCTGCGCGACCACCCGGTGCTGGCCGGCCGCGAGCCCGCCGGGCTGCGCGCCGCCGGGGCCGACCCGCTGCTGCGCGGCCTGTACGACGAGGCGCGCACCACCCTGGACGAGCAGTTCCTGCACGCGCTCGGGGTGCGCACCACGCTGGCCGCGCTGCTCGCCGAGACGCACGGCCCGGACGAGGTGCTGGACCGGCTCACCGACCCGGCCGCCGAGGTCGGGCACCGTCAGCTGCACGGCATCCACACCGCGTTGGCCCGGGTGGACCGCGAGCGGATCGAACCGCTGGACGTGGTGCGGGCGTTGCCGCCGCTGGACCCGGCCACCGGGCGCCGTCCGGACCGCACGGTGGTGGTGGACGCCACCGAGGCGGTCGTCGCCGACGCCCCGGACCTGGTCCAACTGCTGCACCCGTACCCGCTGTTGCCGGTCGCCCCGGCGCTCGCCGCGGACCTCGCCGAGCGGCTGCACGTGTCGCTGGCCAGTGAGGTGGCCGGCGGCCGGGTGCTCTCCGAGGGTGTGCTGCACCGGGTGCCGGCCGTGGTGCGGGAGCTGCTGCCCGGCTGCCCGGTCGCCTACGAGGAGCACGAGGAGCTGCTGGTGGTCGGCCCGGACGGCAACGAGGCCGCGGTGGACTGGCGTTGGGACCCGGAGTCGGACGCGCCGGAGCCGCCCTACGACCCGGAGCTGGCCGAAGCCGCCGACGAGGACGACGAGTTCGAGGTCCCGCCGGTGCCCGGCCTGCTGCACGCGGCCACCCCGGAGGGCCTGGCGGCCGGGCTCGCCTGGTCGGTCGGGCAGTGGCACCGGCGCTTCGAGGTGCTGGCCGCGCTCAGCGAGCCGGACCGGGCGTACGAGCTGTCCGCGGCCCGGGACTTCGAGGGCTGAGCGGACCGAGAGGGCGGACCGGACTGAGCGGCCTCAGCCGTCGCGCGGCTTGAGCCGCAGGTAGACGGTGGTGGTGACGGTCAGCTAGACCGCGCCGAGCGTCACCATCGCCGCCGCCTTCACCGCGGGCGTCGGCCTGATCGTCAGGCCGACGCCCGCCATCGCCAGCGCCGTCAGCCCGACCGCCAACAGCCCGCCCAGGAAGGCGATGAACGCCTCCAACTCCCCACCCCTGCGCGCCATTCGGCACCCCCTCCCAGGACCATGCTATGCCGGGGTCATTCGAGCCCGCGGCGCTTCATGAAGCCCCAGGCGATCTCCAGCACGATGCCGCAGAGCACCGCGATGGCGACGCCTGTCCACGGGTCCCGTCCGCGGACCAGGGAGAGCTGGAAGAATTCGGACAGCGGCGGGACCACCAGGACCAGGACGAACGCGCCGCCCATGGTGCCGATCAGCAGCAGCCGCCACCAGTTGTACGGGCGGGCGACGATGGCGAGCACCCAGATGGCGATCAGGAAGAGCGTCAGGGTGGCCACGCTGGTGTCGGCCTCGAGGTCGGTCGCGTGGTCGGCGCGGGCCAGCGCGTAGGCGACGAAGGTGCCGGTGCCGGCGATGACGCCGCCGGGGATCGCCAGCCGCAGGACGCGCTTCACGAAGCCGGTACGGGCCCGCTCGGTGTTGGGGGCGAGGGCCAGGAAGAAGGCCGGCACGCCGATGGTGAGGGTGGACAGCACGGTGGAGTGCCGGGGCAGGAACGGGTACGGCGAGTGGGTGAAGATCACCAGCAGCGCCAGCAGCACCGAGTAGACCGTCTTCACCAGGAACAGCCCGGCCACCCGCTCGATGTTGCCGATCACCCGGCGGCCCTCGGCGACCACCGCGGGCATGGTCGCGAAGGAGTCGTTGAGCAGCACGATCTGGGCGACCGCCTTGGTGGCGTCCGAGCCGGTGCCCATCGCCACGCCGATGTCGGCGTCCTTGAGCGCGAGCACGTCGTTGACACCGTCGCCGGTCATCGCCACGGTGTGGCCGCGGGACTGCAGCGCTCCGACCAGCCGGCGCTTCTGCTGCGGGGTGACCCGGCCGAAGACGCTGGTCCGGTCGGCGGTCTCGGCGAGCTGCTCCGGGTCCTCGGGCAGGGTGCGGGCGTCCAGCGGGCTGTCCGCACCGGGCAGGCCGAGGTGGTCGGCCACCGCGCCGACCGAGACCGCCGCGTCCCCGGAGATCACCTTGGCCCGGACGTTCTGGCTCTCGAAGTAGCGCAGGGTGTCGGCGGCGTCCGCGCGCAGCCGCTGCTGGAGCACCACCAGGGCGAGCGGGGTGAGGTCGGCCGCCGGGTCGGGGGAGTCCAGCGGGACGGGCGTGCGGCCGAGCAGCAGCACCCGCAGGCCCTGGGCGCCCAGTTCGTCCACCTCGGCGAGCGCCGGGTGCCCGGCGGGCAGCAGTACGTCGGGGGCGCCGAGCAGCCAGCTGGCCTCGCCGCCCTGCGGCTCCAGCAGCTGAACGCCGCTCCACTTGCGGGCGGAGGAGAAGGGCATCGCCTCGATCACCCGCCAGCCGTTGCCGCCCGGGCCGGCGCCGTCGCCGCGCCCGTACGCGTCGATCACGGCCTGCATGGACGGGTTGGGACGGGCGTCGGCGCCGGCCATCACGGCGAGCGCGTGCTTGATGGTGTCCTGGTCGACCGGGGCGGGCTCGCCGTTGGAGATCACCCGCAGGTCGATCACGTCCATGCCGCCCTCGGTGAGGGTGCCGGTCTTGTCCAGGCAGACGGTGTCCACCCGGGCCAGGCCCTCGATCGCCGGAAGCTCCTGGACCAGGCACTGCCTGCGGCCGAGCCGGATCACGCCGATAGCGAAGGCCACCGAGGTCAGCAGCACCAGGCCCTCGGGGACCATCGGCACGATGCCGGCCACCATCCGGCGGACGGCCTCGCGCCAGTCCCGGCCCTCGACGGCCAGCTGGCTGATGATCAGGCCGAGCGCGGTGGGGATCAGCAGGTAGGTGATGAACCGCAGGATGCTGTCGATGCCGCTGCGCAGCTCCGACTTCACCAGGGTGAACTTGCTGGCCTCCTCGGCCAGCTGGGCCGCGTAGGCCTCACGGCCGACCTTGGTGGCGGTGAAGGCGCCCGCGCCGGCCACCACGAAGCTGCCGGACATCACCTGGTCGCCGGGCTGCTTGAGGACGGGGTCGGGTTCGCCGGTGAGCAGCGACTCGTCGATCTCCAGGCCGTCCGCCTCGGTGACGTCGCCGTCCACGATCACCTTGTCGCCGATGCCGAGCAGCACGGTGTCGTCGAGGACGATCTCGGAGACGGTGATCTGCTGGACGGTGCCGTCCCGGCGGACCTGGGGGCGGGCCTCTCCGATCAGTGCCAGGCTGTCCAGGGTCTTCTTGGCGCGCAGCTCCTGGAGGATGCCGATCGCGGTGTTGGCCACGATGACCAGGCCGAACAGGCCGTCCTGGATCGGGCCGACGATCAGGATGATCCCGAACATGACGCCGATGATGGCGTTGAACCGGGTGAAGACGTTGGCCCGGACGATCTCCTTGGCGGACCGGCTGGACCGCACCGGCACGTCGTTGACCTGCCCCTTGGCGACCCGTTCGGCCACCTCGGCGGAGGTCAGGCCACCGCGCCGCCCGGGCAGCAGCCCGAGGGGGTGCGCTCCGTCGGGGAGGTCTCCGTCGGCCGGCTGCTCTTCCTCGGGCTGGGCAGGCTGCGTCATGGCACCGACTCTACGGGCGCCTTATGTCCGATGCGTGCTACTAAAGGGCTGTTCAGTCCGACTGGGTGGCCGGGCCCGCGCCGCTGCCGGTGCCGTCGCCGTCGGCCTCGCGCAGGGCGGCCTCGGCGGTGCGGTTGCGGGCGATCGCGTCCCGTCGGGCGCGGCAGTACCAGAGGCCGATCAGGCCGAGCAGACCGCCGGAGAGGCAGATCCAGGGCCAGGTGCCGTGCCCGTGGTCGGAGAGGGTGCCCTGGAAGGGGAGCAGGGCCAGGAAGGCGACGAACCACAGCACCGTGCCGCCGCCGACGATGGCGACGTCGTTGGCCTCCAGGGGAGGGGGCGAGGGGTGCAGCGGCGTCTTGGGCATGGGGCCTAGCGTACGGTGCGGTGGGGGCCGGGCGGGGCCCCTGGGTGCGCTCCGGGACGTCCCGCGGGCTCTACGCGCGAAGATAGCGCGTGTGCGATCCGGAAACCATACTTAATGGTCTACGCCCGGCCACCGTCGCCCCGGGCGGTCCCCCTCTCCTCAGCTCCCCCACAGAGGACGCCCCGCCATGCCTGTGGTCCAGCCGACCACCGAGTCGCCCGAGCCGGCCGACGCCGCGCCCCAGCCCCCCACGGGTGCCCTGGACCGCTACTTCCGGATCAGCGAGCGCGGCTCCACCCTGCCGCGCGAGGTCCGCGGCGGTGTCGCCACCTTCTTCACCATGGCGTACATCCTGGTGCTGAACCCGATCATCCTGGCCAGCGCCACGGACATGACCGGGGCTCACCTGGGCAGCGCCCAGCTGGTCACCGCCACCGCCCTCACCGCGGGTCTCACCACCCTGCTGATGGGCGTGATCGGCAACGTGCCGATCGGCCTGGCGGCCGGCCTCGGTGTCAACACCATCGTGGCGCTGCAGCTCGCGCCCAAGATGACCTGGCCGGACGCCATGGGCATGGTGGTGCTGGCCGGCTTCGCGATCATGCTGCTGGTCGCCACCGGTCTGCGCGAGCGGGTCATGAACGCCGTCCCGCTCGGCCTGCGCAAGGCCATCGCGATCGGTATCGGCCTGTTCATCAGCCTGGTCGGCCTGGTCGACTCCGGCTTCGTCAGCCGCGTCCCGGACGCCGCCCACACCACCGTCCCGCTGCAACTCGGCGGCAACGGCCACCTGCTCGGCTGGCCGGTGCTGGTCTTCGTGTTCGGCCTGCTGCTCACCCTGATCCTGGTCATCCGCAAGGTGCCCGGCGCGATCCTGATCAGCATCGCCGGCTCCACCGTGCTCGCGGCGGTGATCGACAAGCTGGTCGACATCCCGGCGCTCAAGTGGGGCCTCACCGCCCCGACCTGGCCCGGCAACCCGGTGGCCGCCCCGGACTTCGGCCTGGTCGGCAAGGTCAGCCTGTTCGGCGGCTTCGGGAAGGTCGGCGTGCTGACCGGCGTGCTGTTCGTCTTCACCGTGCTGATGTCCTGCTTCTTCGACGCGATGGGCACCATCCTCGGTGTCGCCGACGAGGCCCACCTGCTGGACCACAACGGCGACCTGCCGGGCATCAACAGGGTCCTGATGGTCGACGGCATCGCCACCGCGGCCGGCGGCGCCACCTCCGCCTCCGCCAACACCTGCTTCGTCGAGTCCACCGCCGGCGTCGGCGAGGGCGCCCGGACCGGCTTCGCCTCGATCGTCACCGGCCTGCTCTTCATGGTGGCGCTCTTCCTCACCCCGCTGGCCACCATGGTCCCGGCCCAGGCCGCCACCCCGGCGCTGGTGACGGTCGGCTTCCTGATCCTGGCGAACTCCGTCAAGGAGATCGACTGGGCCGACTACACCATCGCGATCCCGGCCTTCCTGACCATCGTGATGATGCCGTTCACCTACTCGATCACCAACGGCTTGGGTATTGGGTTCATCATCTTCTGCGTCCTCCGCGTTGCCGCTGGTCGGGGGCGCGAGGTGCCGGTGGCCATGTACGCCGTGGCCGGTGTCTTCACCTTCTACTACCTGATGCCCGCGCTCGGTCTGCTCTGAGGCGCTGCGGCCGTGCGACGGCCCCGGCTCCACAACGGCCCCGCCCTCCGGTTCCGGAGCGCGGGGCCGCGTCGTTCCCGGGCCCGGTCAGTGGACGCAGAACTCGTTGTCCTCGGGGTCCCGCATGACGGTCCACTCGCCGCCGGGCTCCTTGACGTCGCGCAGCACGGTGGCGCCGAGGGCTTCGAGCCGGGCGACGGTGGCCGCGCGCTCGCCGGGGCCGGGGTGGACGTCCAGGTGGAGGCGGTTCTTGCCCTGCTTGGCCTCCGGGACGGCCTGGAAGAGGATGCGGCGTCCGAGGCCGGTGTCCGAGGCCGGGTCGTACGGGTCCTCGGGGTGGCGGACGGCGGCGAGGGTGCGCCAGGCGGGCCGGCCGTCCAGCTCGGTGAGGGCGTCGGGGGGGGACCGCACCGGCGTCGAGCAGGCGGGTGATCAGTGTGCCGTGGTCCTCGACGGTGTAGTCGAGGGCGGCGCCCCAGAAGGCGGCCTGGCGGTGCGGGTCGGCGCAGTCGATGACGAGCTTCCAGTGCAGCGGCATGTAACCGTTTATATCGGTTACCCGAGGGTGGGGCAATCATCGACGGTCGGAAGGCGTCGCGGAAGGTGTCAAAAAGGCGACCGTGTGGGTCAGTTGACGGTGGGCATACTGCTTGGACGGAGACGGGGAGGGGGCTCGACCGATGGTGCAACAGGATCCGCCCGGGGGAGTCGAGGCACGGCTGCTGCCGGATCTGTTCTGGCGGGCGGACAAGGCCTCGCTGGACGGACAGCGCGAGACGCTGCGCTGGCACCGCGGACTGATCGCGATGCTGGTGATCGCCGCGCTGATCGGGTCGCTGCCGGGCCCGGACCACAAGGGCGACAGCGATATCAAGCCACTGTTCTCGGTGGCCGCCTTCCTGGTGGCCGGCTACTTCTGGTCCCGGCTGCGCCGCAGCAACCCGCAGGGCCGTTGGTACGAGGCGCGGGCGGCGGCCGAGTCGGTCAAGACGCTGGCCTGGAAGTACAGCGTCCGGGCCCGGCCGTTCGACGGTGAGGCCGAGTCGGCGGACGCCGACCGCGGCTACCTGCTCCAGGTCGAGGACGTGCTGCGGGCTTTCGAGGACCCGGAGATCGTGCCGCCCGGCACCGTCCCCGAGATCACCGAGGAGATGAGGCGCGCCCGGGCCGACAGCCTGACCGCCCGGCGCACCCTCTACCTGCGCACCCGGGTCGAGGGCCAGCGCACCTGGTACCGCTCACGGGCCGACTCCTGCGAGTCCCAGGCGGTCTCCTGGGGGCTCGGCATCGCGACGCTGATCATCATCGGCGCGGCGGCGGCGATCGCCCAGGCCACCGGCGCGCTGGAGGTGCACATCTTCGGCGCCAGCTCGGCCGCGGCCGCCGCGATCATCGCCTGGACGCAGCTCAAGCAGCTGCGCCCGCTGGCCGCCGCCTACCAACTGGCCGCGCGCGAGCTGGAGAACGTCGGCAACCAGCTCTCCGACCTCGACCTCAGGGGGCCGGACGCCGAGGCGCGCTGGGCGCGGCTGGCCGCCGAGGCGGAGGACGCGGTCTCCCGGGAGCACACCACCTGGCGGGCCCGCCGGGCGTTCCCGCGCTAGGGCCTGCCTCTTGGGTCCTTGCCCGCTCCGGGAGGGGTGTGCCAGGTCAACTCCGGGAAGAGGCTGGGGAGGTCCGGCGAAGCACGGGCCACGCCGGGGCCACAGGTGTGCGGGGTGGGTGAGGGTAGGGCGTCGAGGCACGGAACGTAACCATTACGTGTCCATGTCCTGGTTTCATCGCCTCCGCGCACCCGAAGTCCTGCCCGGAGGCCCCTTTGCGCATTCTCCTGATCGCGACCGCGTTCAACAGCCTGACCCAGCGCGTCCACACCGAGCTGCGCGAGCGCGGCCACCAGGTCGCCGTCCGACTCGCGCTCGGCGACGACCGGATGCGGGCCGCGGTGGCCGACGTCGACCCCGAGCTGATCATCTGCCCGATGCTCACCAAGGCCGTCCCGGCGGACATCTGGTCCACCCGGACGGTCCTGATCGTGCACCCGGGCCCCAAGGGCGACCGAGGCCCGTCCTCGCTCGACTGGGCGATCACCGAGGGCGCGCGGCGCTGGGGCGTCACCGTGCTGCAGGCCGTCGAGGAGATGGACGCGGGCGACATCTGGGCGTCCGTCGACTTCGCCGTCCCCGACTGCGGCAAGAGCGAGCTGTACCGGGGCGAGGTCGCCGACGCCGCCGTCGAGGCCGTCCTGCTGGCCGTCCAGCGCTACGAGGGCGGGCTGTACACCCCCGAGCCGCTGGACTACGCCCGCCCGGACGTGCGCGGCGAGCTGCGCCCGCCGCTGCGCCAGGAGGTCCGCCGGATCGACTGGGAGCAGGACGACACCGCCACCGTGCTGCGCAAGCTGCGCGCCGCCGACTCCCAGCCCGGCGTGCTGGACGAGTTGTACGGGCGGGAGTTCTTCCTGCACGGCGGACACCCCGAGGACGACCTGCGCGGCCCGCGGCCCGGCGCCGTCATCGCCACCCGGGACGGCGCGATCTGTCGGGCCACCGTGGACGGTGCGGTCTGGATCCCGCAGCTGCGCCCGCGCCGCACCCCCGGCGGGCCGGCCACCTTCAAGCTGCCGGCCGCGACGGTGCTCGCCGACGAGCTGCACCGGGTCCGCGAGGTACCGGTGACCCCGGTCGAGGCCGCCCGCCGGGACACCTGGTCGGAGCTGCGCTACCGCGAGGACGGCGACGTCGGCTACCTCGAATTCGCCTACGCCGGCGGGGCGATGAGCGCCGAGCAGTGCCGTCGGCTGCTCGCTGCCTACCGGATGGCCGCCGACCGGCCCACCTCGGTGCTGGTGCTCGGCGCGCCCCGGGACTTCTACTCCAACGGGATCCACCTCAACGTCATCGAGGGCGCGGCCTTCCCGGCGCTGGAGTCCTGGGAGAACATCAACGCGATGGACGACCTGGTCGAGGCGATCCTGACCACGAGCGACAAGCTGACCGTCGCCGCGCTGGCCGGGAACGCGGCGGCCGGCGGCCTGATGCTGGCGCTCGCCGCCGACGAGGTGTGGTGCCGGGAGTCGGCGGTGCTCAACCCGCACTACCGGCTGATGGGCCTGTACGGCTCCGAGTACTGGACGTACACCCTGCCGGCCCGGGTCGGCGCGGAGCGGGCCGAGCGGCTCACCACGGAGGCGCTGCCGGTCGGGGCCGAACACGCCCGCCGGATCGGCCTGGTGGACCGTACGGCCGGCGGGGACGCGGCCGGCTTCCGCCGCTGGGTGGCCCGCGAGGCCGCCCGGCTGGCCGCCTCGCCGGAGTTCACCGGGCGGCTGCTGGACAAGAAGCGCCGCCGCGCCGAGGACGAGGAGGCGAAGCCGCTGGCCGAGTACCGGGCGGAGGAACTGCGCCGGATGCACGCCAACTTCTACCGGGCGGGCGAGTCGTACCACGGGCTGCGGCGGGATTTCGTGCGCAAGGTCTGCCCGGTGGCCACGCCGGGGCACCTGACCGGGCCGCTCGGACGGCCGGAGTAGCCGCAACGGCAGGCGATCGAGGGACGAACGACGTCCGGCCGGGGTGGGGGACCCGGCCGGACGTCCGCTTTCCGCCGCGCGCGGTCAGCGACGGGCGCCCGCCCTGCCCACCGCCCGTCGCCGCTGCGGCGGGACGCGGGGCGTCCGCGTCGGCAGCGGCGCTGCCGGGCCGACCAGCAGTGGCTGCGAGGAGGTCTTGCTCGGCGAGACGGCGAAGGCCAGCGCGCCGAAGAAGATGTAGCAGCCCAGCCCGACCCCGAGCGGGAAGATGAACTGCAGCGCCATCACGCCGTCCTGGGTGGAGTGCGAGAAGTCCAGCCGGACCGACAGCGCCGCCATCCCGGTGTAGTGCATCGCGCAGACCGCCACGCCCATCACCGGCGCCGCCGCCAGCACGGCGACGGTGCCCCGGATGTTCAGCGCGGCCCAGAGCGCGGCCGTCGCCGCGAACACCGCGATGCCGATCGACAGTTCCACGGTGAGGTGGTCGTAGCCGAGGTGGCCGGGCAGCACCATCGCGGCCATGCCCAGGTAGTGCATCGCGGCGACGCCGAGCCCGGTGGTCAACCCGCCGATCAGCAGTGACAGGACGGGACGGCTGCGCCAGTACCCGACGGTGAACAGCCCGACGCCGACCACCGCGACGGCGACCAGCAGGCTGAGCACGGTCAGCCCCGGCTGGTAGGTGATCTCGACGCCGCTGACCGAGAAGCCGAGCATCGCGATGAAGTGCATGGACCAGATGCCGGCACCGAGCGAGGTCGAGGCGAACAGCAGCCAGACGGCCCGGCTGCGGCCATTGGAGATGAGCGCCCAGCGGGCACTGCGCAGGGCGACGAAGGCGCCGAGGCAGGCGACGAAGTACGAGACCGCCGGTGTCACCCAGCCGTGGTCGGCATGATGGATCTCACCCAAGAGAGCTCCCTGGACGGATGCGGGGATGCGGGCGCCAGGGCTCGGGCGGAGGCGGGGGACCGGGTACGGGGGAACGGTGGAACACGCGCGGAGACGGGCGCGGAGGGGGCTCCGCCAAGGGGAGACCTGGCCGTGTGGTGCCCCTGACAGCGGGGACAGTAACCACTGCCCGGTGGGCGCACAAGGTTCGCGTTTTTCGTGAAGTCCCAGGTCAGCGTTGACCTTTACGCGGCCTGCAAGATCTTGGCACCAAGCCCTGACACCGCCTGCGCACGGCCCCCAGGCGCGTTCGCCGGCCCTACTGCTCCAGCGGGGCTAGCCCGAACGGGTGGCCCGCCGGGTCGATCAGCACCCTGAGTGTGCGGCCGTGCTGGTAGCTGGGTTCGGTCGCGCCGAGTGCGAGGGCCTTGGCGGTCGCCTCGTCCAGGTCGTCGACGTAGAAGTCGAGGTGGAAGTGCTTGCTGCCGTCCGGCTCGGTCCACGGCTGCGGCCGGTAGTCCGTCACCCGTCCGAAGCCCAGCGGGCTGCCGCCCTCCGGGTTGTCCAGGATCGCGAAGTGTTCGTCCACGTGCCGGGTCTCCCAGCCCAGCAGCTCGCCGTAGAACGAGGCCAGCGCGACCGGGTCGGCGCAGTCGATGGTGACCATGGCGAGCCGGGCGAAGCCGGTGTCGTCCTGCCCGGACTGCGCGGACTGCCCGGACGTTGCGGACTGCTCGTACGGCGCGGGCGGCGCATACGGCACGTACGGCGCGGGCTGCTCGGCGGCGAGATCGGACATGACTGGTCGGCCCTTCCTGGCGTCGGGAGCGGTGACCCCATGACCAATATGGCACCGGGTCGATCTTCCGGCGCGGCGGGAACCCGTTTTTCCTTAGGGAGGGTAATGACGTAAGCTAAAGAGATGCCCGAGATGTCCGAGCAGGACCTCGCAGCGATCTCTCAGCTGCGGTCGTCCACGATGCGCCTCTCCCGACGACTCAAACACCAGCGGGTGGAGGAGTCGTTGAGTCCCACCGAGATGGGAGTGCTGGGCACCCTCGCCCGGTGCGGGAAGGCGACGCCGGGTGAGCTCGCCCGGAAGGAGCACGTGCAGCCTCCTTCGATGACCAGGATCGTCGCGATGCTGGAGGAGAAGGGCCTGGTGCGGCGCGAGCCGCACCCCGAGGACCGCCGCCAGGTGGTCGTCAGCAGCACCGAGCAGGCCGAGGCGATCCTCGCGGAGAGCCGTCGGCGCCGAAACGTCTGGCTCGCCGAGCTCGCCCAAGGGCTCGACGAGGAGGAGTGGGCCGTCCTCCGGGAGGCCGCGCCCGTGCTCTACAAGCTCGCACACCTCTAGGCATGCCGAACCCGGCGAGCCGCCGGGAGAAGAAGGGGCCAGCATCACCGCAGGACCGACCACCGACACCAGGAGCGCGACGGCCACCGCCAAGGCCGTCGCGCCGCGAGGGGAGACCACCGTGACACCGCCGGCCGCAGCCAGCGCAGCCGCCATCCGTACCGACGACCCGACCACCGACCCCGCCGCGGACCGTGCCGCGGCCGCCGGCGCCCAGGCCCCCGCCCCCAGCGGACTGCCCGGCAGCGGCGACGACGACCCCGACGAACGCACCGCGGCGGACTCCGCCGCTCAGGGCCGCAGCCACGCGTCCCGCCCGTCGCCCGCCACCACCCTTTCGGCGACGAGCTCGGCTCGGCCCCTCCCGTCTCCCACAGGAGCCCGTTTCACGAGGCCCGGGGGGATGTTCTCCTCCCTGCGCGTTCGCAACTACCGCTACTACTTCGCCGGCCAGGTGGTGTCCAACACCGGCACCTGGATGCAGCGGATCGCCCAGGACTGGCTGGTGCTGAGCCTCACCGGCAGCCCGCTCGCGGTCGGCATCACCACCGCCATGCAGTTCCTGCCGATGCTGCTGCTCGGCCTGTTCGGCGGCGTGCTCGCCGACCGGATGCCCAAGCGCCGGCTGCTGGTCTACACCCAGGGCGCGATGGGCCTGCTCGCCGCGGGTCTGGCCGTGCTGACCGTCGGCGGTGTGGTGACGCCGTACTACGTGTACGCCTTCGCGCTGCTGCTCGGCCTGGTCACCGTGGTGGACAACCCGACCCGACAGGCCTTCGTCGCCGAGATGGTCGGGCCCAAGGACCTCGCCAACGCGGTCAGCCTGAACGCCGCCAACTTCCAGACCGCCCGGCTGGTCGGCCCCGCCGTCGCGGGTCTGCTGATCGCCGCGGTCGGCAGCGGCTGGGCCTTCGCCGTCAACGCGCTGTCCTTCGCCGCCGTGATCGGCGGGCTGCTCGCGATGCGGGAGGGCGAACTGCGCCCGACCGAGCCGATCGCCCGCGAGAAGGGCCAGCTGCGCGAGGGCCTGCGGTACGTGAAGGAGCGGCCCGAGCTGCTCTGGCCGATGGTGTTGGCCGGATTCATCGGCACCTTCGGCTTCAACTTCCCGACGCTGCTCTCCGGTTTCGCGTACGACACCTTCAAGGTGGGCGCCGGGCAGTACGGCCTGCTGAACACCGCGATGGCGATCGGCTCGCTGGCCGGTGCGCTGCTCGCCGCCCGTCGGGGCGCGCCCCGGCTGCGCCGGCTGGTCGGCGCGGCGCTGGCCTTCGGCGCGCTGGAGGTGGTCGCGGCCTTCGCGCCCGACTACTGGACCTTCGCGCTGCTGCTGATGCTGATCGGGGTGTTCGGGCTGAGCTTCAACACCTCGGTCAACTCCTTGCTGCAGCTGGCCACCGACCCCGAGATGCGCGGTCGGGTGATGGGCCTGCTGGTGCTGGTCTTCACCGGCGGTACGCCGATCGGCGCCCCGGTCGTCGGCTGGGTCACCGCCTCGTACGGGCCCCGGCTCGGCCTGCTGGCCTGCGGCGTGGTGTCCGCGCTGGCGGCCGCCGCGGTCGGCCTGGTGCTGGCCCGCAGCGCGGACCTGCGGGTGCGCTTCGACCTGCACCCGGGCCGTGGCGGCCGGGTGGTGGCCGTCGTGCCGAGGAGCGGTCCGGCGCGCAAGGCCGAGCTGGCCACCGCCTGCTGATCGATCGTCGGGCACCCCCGGAGTCGGGACTCCGGGGGTGCCCGACGCCGTGTCAGAGGCGGATGGCCAGCACCTGGCCCGGCCAGACGCCGGTCGGCTGCTCGACCTCGAAGCTCTCGGTCTCGGTGAAGCCGAGCGCCCGGTACTGGGCGACCAGCTTGCGGTCCGCGCCGCCGTAGCAGTCCACCCGCAGCAGGCCGATGCCGCGCCGACGGGTCTCCTCGATCGCGTCGGCGATCAGCGCCGCGCCGATGCCCGAGCCCTTGCGGCTGCGGTCGGTGACCAGGTTGCGGACGTACAGCTCGCGCTCGTCCACGGCGGGGATCCACCGGCCGCGGTCCTCGGAGAGCACGCAGCAGCCGACCGTGCGGCCGTCGTCGTCCACGGCGAGGCGGATCAGGAAGGGCTCGGCGGCGTACGAGGAGACCTGGTCGACCCGGGCCTGGTTGGTGCTGAACGGCTGGTCGCCCCACTGGCCGGTGCGGTCCTGGCCGGCCAGCCAGGACACGGCGCCGTCGAGCAGGGACAGGATGTCGGGGACGTCCGCTGGACCCCCGTTGCGGATCTTCATGGATAAACGTTCTACCCCAAGCGGTCGATCGAGGGAAGATTGGCCCATGAGGTTGTTCGTGGCGGTCATCCCGCCGGTCGCGGCACTGCAGGGGCTCGCCGACGCGGTCGCGCCGGTGCGCGGGCTGCCCGGGGCGGACCGGCTGCGCTGGACCACCGTCGAGGGCTGGCACCTCACCCTGGCCTTCCTCGGCCAGGTGCCGGCCGAGCGGCTGCCGGAGCTGGAGACGGGCCTGGCCGCCGTCACCGAGGTGCACCCGGTGCACCGGCTGCGGATCGCGGGCTCCGGCCGGTTCGGCGACCGGGTGCTCTGGGCCGGGGTGGAGGGGCAGACCTGGGCGCTGCGCCGGCTCGCGGAGGCGGTCACCGAGGCCACCGCCGAGGTCACCGGGGAGACCGACGACTTCGCCTTCCACCCGCACGTCACCCTGGCCCGGGCCGGCTCCCACCGCGGCCACCGGCGGGCCGTCCAGCGGGTCGCCGCGGCCGAGCTGGACGCGCTGGCGGCGGCACTGGCGCAGTACCAGGGGCCGGAGTGGGAGGCCGCCGAGCTGCACCTGATGAAGAGCGACCTGGACGGCGGCTTCGCCCACTACGAGTCGCTGTGCTCCTGGGAGCTGGCCGACTGGAGCTGAGGCCCGCGGGTCGGCCCGGGTGTGAGCCGGAGGTACGCTCGTTGACCGTGGATCCCAAGACTCGTATGCGCATCGTCTCCGGCACCCTGGTGCTGCTGTTGGTCGTCGTGCTGTTCAGCTCACTGGTCAACCGGTAGACCGGACGAACGCGAAGGGCCACCGCCCGCAGGCGGTGGCCCTCAGCCGTGTCCTCGGGGACGCGGGGGTCAGAGCTGCTCGACCACGTAGTCGATGCACTGGGTGAGCGCCTCGACGTCCGCCGGGTCGATCGCCGGGAACATCGCGATGCGCAGCTGGTTGCGGCCCAGCTTGCGGTAGGGCTCGGTGTCCACGATGCCGTTGGCACGCAGTGCCTTGGCGACCGCTGCGGCGTCCACCGACTCGTCGAAGTCGATGGTGCCGACCACCTGGGAGCGCTCGGCCGGGTTCGCCACGAACGGGTTGGCGAAGGAGGACTTCTCGGCCCAGGCGTACAGCCGGGACGAGGAATCGGCCGTACGGGCGACCGCCCAGTCCAGCCCGCCGTTGCCGTTCAGCCACTCCAGCTGGTCGGCCAGCAGGAACAGGGTGGCGATCGACGGGGTGTTGTACGTCTGGTCCTTCGACGAGTTGTCGATGGCCGTCGGCAGCGAGAAGAACGGCGGGATGTAGCGGCCGGAACCGGCGATCTCGGCGGCGCGCTCCAGGGCGGCCGGGGAGAAGGTGGCCAGCCACAGGCCGCCCTCGGAGGCGAAGGACTTCTGCGGGGCGAAGTAGTAGACGTCGGTCTCGGTGATGTCGACCGGCAGGCCGCCGGCGCCCGAGGTGGCGTCCACCAGCACCAGCGAGCCCTCGTCCGCGCCCACCGGACGCTTGATCGGCATCGCGACGCCGGTCGAGGTCTCGTTGTGGGTGAGGCCGTAGACGTCCACGCCGGCCTCGGCGACCGGCAGCGGGTGGGTGCCCGGGGCGGTCTTGAGCACGGTCGGCTCGGCCAGCCACGGGGCGGCCTTGACCGAGGAGGCGAACTTCGAGGAGAACTCGCCGAAGTCCAGGTGCTGGGACTTCTCCCGCACCAGGCCGAAGGCGGCGATGTCCCAGAAGGCGGTGGAACCGCCGTTGCCGAGCACGACCTGGTGGTCGTCCGGCAGCGAGAAGAGGTTGCTCACGCCCTCGCGTACGCGCTTGACCAGGTTCTTGACCGGGGCCTGGCGGTGCGAGGTGCCGAGCAGGGAGGTCTGGGTGGCGGCGAGGGCACTCAGGGCCTCGGGGCGCACCTTGGACGGTCCGCAGCCGAAACGGCCGTCTGCGGGCTTGATGTCAGCGGGGATCTGGATCTGAGCCACGCGCGCAGCCTACCGGCCGGGGGCTCGCCGGGGGTACGGTCGTCCGCCCGCTGAGACTGTGATCTTCGCTGCTCAGAGAAGCCGACAGCGGGCCCGGCCGAGGCCGGACCCGCTGGTCAGAGGCGGTGCGGAGCCCGAGGCTCAGCGCGCTCAGTGGGCGATGGCGTCCCAGCCCTCGACCTCCTCGGGGCGGCGCGGGCCGGGGCCCACGTAGCGCGCGGAGGGGCGCACGAGGCGACCGGTGCGCTTCTGCTCCAGGATGTGCGCCGACCAGCCCGCCGTGCGCGCGCAGGTGAACATCGACGTGAACATGTGCGCCGGCACCTCGGCGAAGTCCAGCATGATGGCGGCCCAGAACTCGACGTTGGTGGCCAGCACACGGTCGGGGCGGCGGTTGTGCAGCTCCTCCAGGGCGGCCTTCTCCAGCGCCTCGGCGACCTCGAAGCGCGGCGCGCCGAGCTCCTTGGCGGTGCGGCGCAGCACGCGGGCGCGCGGGTCCTCGGCGCGGTAGACGCGGTGGCCGAAGCCCATCAGGCGCTCGCCCTTGTCCAGCGCGTTCTTGACCCACGCGGTGGCGTCGCCGGTGCGCTCGATCTCCTCGATCATGCCGAGCACGCGGGAGGGCGCGCCGCCGTGCAGCGGGCCGGACATCGCGCCGACCGCGCCGGAGAGCGCGGCCGCGACGTCGGCGCCGGTGGAGGCGATGACCCGGGCGGTGAAGGTGGAGGCGTTCATGCCGTGCTCGGCGGCCGAGGTCCAGTAGGCGTCGACGGCCTTGACGTGCTTCGGGTCCGGCTCGCCGCGCCAGCGGATCATGAACCGCTCGACGACCGTCTCGGCCTTGTCGATCTCGCTCTGCGGGACCATCGGCAGGCCCTGGCCGCGGGCGGACTGGGCGACGTAGGACAGTGCCATCACGGCGGCGCGGGCCAGGTCGTCGCGGGCCTGCTCGGCGGAGATGTCGAGCAGCGGCTTGAGGCCCCAGACCGGGGCGAGCATGGCGAGCGCGGACTGGACGTCGACCCGGATGTCGCCGGAGTGCACCGGGATCGGGAAGGGCTCGGCGGCCGGGAGGCCGGGGTTGAACTTGCCGTCGACCAGCAGGCCCCACACGTGTCCGAAGGAGACGTGGCCGACCAGGTCGTCGATGTCGACACCGCGGTACCGCAGGGCGCCGCCTTCACGGTCGGGTTCGGCGATCTCGCTCTCGAACGCGACGACTCCCTCAAGCCCGGGTACGAAGTCGGACATACGACGGCTCCTTCAGTTCTGCGATCGGTGCTCCGCCGTGGTGGGGCGGCGCGCCAGTGACCGAATCGTGGTTGGCACTCGGTGCCAGAGTGGCAGGCACGGGGTGCATTGCGCCATACACCACCGTGGTGATGTTTCCTGCGGGCCCGTTTGACTTTCCGCCGAGGGTCGGTCGTGCCCGGGGGACACCCGGAACCAAACGCCCGGTTCCGGACAATTCCCCGTACGGCGGACGGCCAAGCGGTGGCGAGTCACCATATCTCCGACCGAGGTTTGTCCGGAGGTAGCGGTGTCGGCGGCTTGTCGTACGGGATGATGTTGGCGTGCAGACCCCGGAACGCGCCCAGTCGACGCCCCTGAGCCCCGCCAACCGGACCCTGGCCGACGAGCCCCGCCCCGGTCCGGACCTCACCGTGATGCGCAAGCACTACAGCCACGAGGGCCTGACCGAGGGGCAGCTCGCGCCCGAGCCGATCGGCCAGTTCACCCGCTGGTTCCACGAGGCGGACGACGCCGGGGTGATCGAGCCCAACGCCATGGTGCTCTCCACCGCCGACGCCGAGGGGCGGCCCAGCTCGCGCACCGTCCTGCTCAAGGGCTACGACGCGCGTGGCTTCGTCTTCTACACCAACTACGGGTCCCGAAAGGGCTCGGAGCTCGCCGAGAACCCGTATGCCGCGCTGCTCTTCCCGTGGATCGCGCTGGCCCGCCAGGTGATCGTCCAGGGCCGGGTCGAGAAGGTCGGCCGGGACGAGACCGCCGCCTACTTCCGCACCCGCCCGCACGGCTCCCAGCTCGGCGCCTGGGCCAGCGAGCAGTCCAGCCCGGTCGGCGGCCGCGACGTCCTGGAACAGCGCTACGCCGAACTGGAGCGCCGCTACCCCGAGGGCGAGGGCGTCCCCGTCCCGCCGTTCTGGGGCGGCTACCGGGTGGTCCCGGAGGGCGTCGAGTTCTGGCAGGGGCGCGAGAACCGCCTGCATGACCGCCTCCGTTACCTCGCCGACCCGTCCCGCCCGACCGGGTGGCGGGTGGAGCGGCTCTGCCCGTGACGACGGGGCGGCTCCGTCCGTCCGCCACCCGGCCACTTCCCGTGCCGTGGTGACGCGCGACTGACGGGCCGTCAGGTAGTAGAATGACGCCCGCGCGGACCAGGGTCGAGTTTCTCTGACCGGCATCCTGCTGTGCCGGCACGATCGAGTGAGGGACTGATGGGCGTCACCGGTGTCGACACCACCGCTGGACTCGGCTCCGACCTGGTCGACGTCGCCGCCCTGTCGCTCGACGAACTCGATTCCCTGCCCGATACCGTGCTCGGCGACCTGCTGCGCCGGGTCGTGGCGGACGCGCTGACGCCCGGCGCGGAGCCGCTCGCCGCCTTCCAGTCGGCACTCGAACGCCAGGGCCCGCGCTAGCGCCCGATCCCGCTGCGCGGTGTCCGGCCGCTGACCGCCGGTTAAACCCCAGAGCCGACCGGATTTCTCCCAACTTTGCAGTTTCCCGGTGGAGTTCACGACATGCTGGGTATGACACCAGCGCCGTCGCGGCACCGTCTGGCTCGGGGGGAATCAGGTGATCGAACGGGAACAGCGCCCGTACTTCTTCTTCAGCTACGCGCGTCGAGACTTCATGGAAGACGCCTTCGTCGACCAGTTCTTCAACGACCTGCGGGACGAACTCGGACGCATCCTCGGGCCGGCCGTCCCGGCCGACGAACTCGCCTTCCGCGACACCGAGCAGCTGCGGCTCGGCGACGAGTGGGCCGACAAGCTGGCGCTGATGCTCGGCCGCAGTCGGACCATGGTCGCGCTCTACTCCCCGGCCTACTTCGCCAGCCTGTACTGCGGCAAGGAGTGGACCGCCTTCCGCGGCCGGGTCCGGCGCCACCACGAGGAGGCCGGGGAGCTCGTCTCGGCGCTGATCCCCGTGCTCTGGGAGCCCGTCACGCCGGGTGAACTGGCCAGCGAGGTCAACAAGATCCAGTGGGCCCAGCCGGACATGGGCGACGCCTACGCCCGCCACGGCCTGCGCGCCCTGCTGCGCACCGCCCAGCAGGAGGCCTACCGGCAGGTCGTCCGGGTGGTCGCCGGGCGGATCCGGGACGCGGCGGTGCGCCGGCTCGGCGAACTGCCCGAGTTCGACCTCGACGCCGTCCGCGGCTACTTCCCCGGGCCGGCCACGCCGACGCCGGCCGAGCCCGGCATGGTGCGGCTGTTCATCGCGGCCGGCCGGGCGTCGGAGGCCGCCGTCGCGGCCGACACCTGGACGGGCGGCCTGTACGGGGCCAAGCCCTGGCACTGGGCGCCCTACCACCCGCCCGTGCAGCCGTCGCTGGCCTCGCGCGCCCAGCGGGTGATCACCAACGCAGGGCACACCACCACGCTGGAGGAGATCGGCCCGGGCCTCGGCGAGAAGCTCGACCAGGCCCGGGAGGACAGTCAGGTCAGCGTCCTGCTGGTGGACCCGTGGGTGACCGACAACGAGCGCTACCGGGCCGCGCTGCGCGAGTACGACGACCAGAACCACCCGGTCACCGGAGTGGTCGTCCCGATGGGCAGCAGGGACCCGGGCGCGGAGCGCGAAGCGCCGTGGACCGGCGTGCGCGGCGTGTTCCGCCGCAACTGGTTGCGCCGGAGCGACCTGGAGCACTTGTTCCGGGTGAAAGTGAATCAGGAGAGCTTCGATCGCGACCTCACCATCATGGTGACGGTTGCTCAGAACAAGCTGATGGACGACAACTTGGATTGGCGGGACGATGGCGACGGCGCCTTCGGCCTCGGGTCCGGCGGCGACGCCTTCGGCTTCGGCGGCGGTCCGGACATGCCCGGGCTGTCCATCCCGGCCGGCCCGCCGCCCGGCCCGCGTCAGGGCCCGTCCGCGCGACGCGAGCCGGACCGGGAACCGAGGGAGATGCCCGGCCAGCGCCGCGGCGGCCACGACGGGTCCGTCCCGCTGGGGGGATCCGTCCCACTGAGGGGAGAAGACGACGATGACCATTGAGCCCGGCGCAGAGCTGGAGCGCGGCGGACCGGGTTCGGTCGTCACGTTCTACTCGTTCAAGGGCGGCACCGGCCGGACCATGGCACTCGCCAACGTCGGCTGGATCCTCGCGAGCCGGGGCCTGCGCGTCCTGGTGGTCGATTGGGACCTGGAGGCGCCCGGCCTCCACCGCTACTACCATCCGCTCCTGATCGACCCCGAACTGCACGCCACCGACGGCCTGATCGACCTGCTGCGCGCCTACGTCCGGCAAGCGCTGCCGTCCGCCTCCGGGCCGACGGGCCAGTCCCCGGCCGACTGGCTGGACGAACCCGGCCGGCTGGACGGCTACATCTGCGGGCTCGCCCTCGACCTGCCGCCCGGCGGCCGGCTCGACTTCCTGCCCGCCGGCCGGCAGAACGCCGCCTACGCCGCCGCCGTCACCAGCTTCAACTGGCGCAGCTTCTACCACGGCCGGGACATCCGCGGCGGGGAGTTCCTGCGCGGGCTGCGCGAACGCTGGGCCGGCGGCTACGACTACGTGCTCATCGACAGCCGCACCGGGGTCAGCGACACCTCCGGCATCTGCACCGTCCTGATGCCCGACACCGTGGTCGACTGCTTCACCTTCAGCGCCCAGAACATCCGCGGCGGCGTCGACGCCGCCCGGGCCATCGCCGAGGCCGAGGAGCGGGCCATCCGCGTCCTGCCGGTGCCGATGCGGGTCGAGGACGCCGAGCAGGAACGCCTGGAGGCCGGCCGGGACTTCGCCCGCGAGGCCTTCGCCCCCTACCTCGGCCGCTGGCTGCCCGGGGACCGCCGAGCCGCCTACTGGGCCGACGTCGAGGTGCCGTACAAGCCGTTCTACGCCTACGAGGAGGTGCCGGCCACCGTCGCCGACCGGCCGCAGGAGGCGCGCAGCCTGCTCAACGCCTTCGAGCGGCTGGCCGAGTGGATCACCGACGGGCGGGTCCGCTCCCTGCGTCCGCTCAGCTCCGAGTCCCGCCGCCGGCTCTACGGCGCCTACCTGCGCTCCGCCCGCGCGGTGCCCCGCCAGGTCTTCGTCAGCTACGCGCCCGAGGACCGGATGTGGGCCGAGTGGGCCGCCGGCACCCTCACCCGCTTCGGGTACCAGACCTCGCTGCACAACGCCGCCGAGCCCTACGGCGGCCAGCGGCCCCCGGAGGTCACCGGACCGCTCGACGGCCAGGGCCGGCTGCTCGCGCTGCTCTCGCCCGAGTACACCACGCTGCCCCGCGCCGCCGAGGTCTGGCATCTCCTGCAGGGGCGCGAACTCGCCTCCGGCGCATCGGCGTTGGTTGGCCTGCGGCTGCAGGACTCGGACGAGCCGGTGCCCCGCCCGTTCGTCGGCCAGGCGGTGCCCGACCTGGTCCGGGCCTCCGCGACCGGCGCCGAGGCCCAGCTGTACGCCGAACTCGGCCCGCCGCCCGGCAGCAACCGGCAACTCGACACCGACAGCGGCGAGTTCGCCGCCCCGGCGCGCTTCCCCGGCACCGCCCCGCAGGTCCAGGACGCGCCCTCGCGCAACGCCGCCTTCATCGGCCGCGGCAAGCTGCTCGAACTGCTCCGCAACCGCTTCACCGGCGGCCCCGCCGCCGTCCTCAGCCAGGTCCTCTACGGCTTCGGCGGCGCCGGAAAGTCGCAGATCGCCGCCGAGTACGCGCACCGCTTCAAGTCCGCCTACGACGTCATCTGGTGGGTGCCCGCCGAGGAGCCCGCCAACATCCCGCAGAAGCTCGCCGAACTCGCCCCCCGGCTCGGCGTGCCCACCAGCGACGACGTCGCCCACACCGCCGCCGCCGTGCTCGACGCGCTGCGCCGCGGCCACCCGTACCGCCGCTGGCTGCTGGTCTTCGACAACGCCGGCACCCCCGAGGAACTCGCCCCCTGGCAGCCCGGAGGCTCCTCGGGCGGGCACGTGTTGATCACCTCCCGCAACCAGGGCTGGGCCCGGCACGCCGGCCTGGTCGAGGTCGACGTCTTCCTGCGCGAGGAGAGCGTCCGGCTGCTGCGCCGCTTCAACAGCGGCCTCTCCCCGGAGGACGCCGACCAGGTCGCGCACCGCCTCGGCGACCTGCCGCTGGCCGTCGGCCAGGCCGCCGTCTGGCTCCAGGAGACGTCGATGCCGATCGCCACCTACCTCGAACTGCTCGACGACGAGCTCACCGAGATGCTGGAGCGCACCAGGCTGCGCCCCACCGACTACCCGCACTCCGCCGCCGCCACCTGGCGCATCTCGGTCGAGGAACTGCGCCGGATGAACGCCCCGGCCGCCCAGATCCTGGAGATCTGCGCCTTCTTCGGCCCCGACGCGATCCCGATGCGGCTGCTCTACAGCCGGGCCGTCACCCGCGCCCTGCGGCTGCCCCCGCGGGCGCCCCGCGACAAGCTCGCGATCGGCGAGTTCCTGCGCGCCATCAACCGGTTCGGACTCGCCCGCACCGACCAGGGCAGCGAGACCATCACCGTGCACCGGCTCGTCCAGGCGGTGCTCCGGGACCAGGTCGAGGAGGACCGGCGGGCCGAGCTGCGCGGCGTCGTCCACGCGGCCCTCGCCACCGCCAACCCCGGCGACCCGGACATCCCCGCCAACTGGGCCGAGTACGCCGAACTCCTGCCCCACCTCTGGCCGTCCGGCGCCGTCGACAGCGCCGACGAGGACGTCCGGGAGTGGATCATCGACTCGGTCCGCTACCAGTGGAAGCGCAGCCTGCACGAATCCGGCCGCGAGCTGGCCGAACGGACCCTGGAGCACTGGCGCCAGGAGGACTACGGCGGATCCGACTTCGACGTCGACAACGACGCCCAGACGCTCATGCTGCGCACCCAGCTGAGCAACATCCGCCGTTCCCAGGGCGCCCTCCAGGAGGCGTACGAGATGGACCGGGACATTCTGGACCGCTTCACCGCGACCCTGGGCCCGGAGCACTCGCACACCCTCGCCGTGGCCAACAGTCTCGGCGCCGACCTGCGCTTCCTCGGCCGCTACGACGAGGCCCGGACGCTCGACCGCAGGACCCTGGACGCGGCCCGGCGCACCCTCGGCCCGGACCACCCGCGCACCCTGATGATCACCAACAACCTGGCCGTCTCCGACTACCTGGCCGGCGACCGCTACGCCGCCCTGGAACGACACCGCAGCAACTACCTCCAGCAGCGCGACGCCCTCGGCGCGCACAGCCTGTACGCGCTGTCCTCCGCCTCCAACTACGCCCGCGACCTGCGCGAGACCGGGCGACTGCGGGAGGCGCTGGACCTGCTGGAGGAGACCGTCCGGACGTACCAGCAGATCATCGGCGACAACCACACCGACACCCTGCGCGCCCGCAAGAACCTCGCCGTGGCGCTGCGCCGGGCCGGGCGGTACACCGAGGCCCTGGAGATCGACGAGGACATCTACCAGCGCTACCTGGACATCAACGGTCCGGAGCACCCGGACACCCTGGCCGCCGCCACCAACCTGGCCAGCGACTACAACGCGCTCGGCGACACCGACCGGGCCATCCCGCTCGCCGAACGGGCCCTCGCCCGCTACCGCGACTACCTGGGCGAGAACCACCCGGTCACGCTGGCCGGCGCCAACAACCTCTCGGTCTACCTGCGGCTGGCCGGCCGCCTGGCGGAGGCCCGGGAACTGTCCGGGCGGACCCTCGCCCAGTTCCGGACCGTCCTCGGCTCGCACCACCTCTACATCCCGATCGCGATGATGAACCACGCGAACGACCTGGCGCTGAGCGGGGAGATCCGGGCCGCGCTCGCCCTGGAGCAGGAGGCGGCGCCGCTGATGACCGAGGCGCTCGGCCCGGACCACTACGACTCCGTCGGCATCACCTCCAACCTCGCGCTGTCGCTCGCGGCGATCGGGGAGACCGAGCGGGCCGCCGAACTCCGGGCGGACTGCATCCGCCGGGCCAGGGTGACGCTGGGGGAGGAACACCCGACCACCGTCGCCGTGAAGGCCGGGATGCGGCTCGACTCGGATGTGGAGCCTCCACACGTGTGACGGACGGTCAGCGATCTCGCCGGCCGCTGCTAAGGTTCACGCGCATGGTGCCGTTCCGGCAGTTCCTGCTGAAGATCCACAGCCGGTGCAACCTGGCCTGCGACTACTGCTACATGTACGAGAGCGCCGACCAGAGCTGGCGCGACCGGCCGCGGCGGATGGAGTCGGTGACCGTCCGCCGGACCGCCCGGCGGATCGCCGAACACGCGGCCGAGCAGGGGCTCGACGAGGTCTCCGTGGTGCTGCACGGCGGCGAGCCGCTGCTCGTCGGAGCGGCCCATCTCGACGCGCTGCTGGCCGAGTTGGCAGCCGCCGGGCCGCGGGTGCGGTTCAGCCTGCAGACCAACGGGCTGCGGCTGCTGGACGAACCCGCGCTGCTCGACGTGCTGCACCGGTACCGGGTCGGCGTGGGGGTGTCGCTGGACGGCACCCCGACCGACCACGACCGGCACAGGCGGCTGCCCTCCGGCGCGGGCAGTTGGGCCCGGACCGCGGCGGCGGTGCGGCTGCTCGGCTCGGACCGGCACCGCGAGCTGTTCGCCGGGTTGCTCTGCGTGGTCGATCTGGCGGCGGACCCGGTGAGCACCTACGAGGCGCTGCTGGAGTTCGAGCCGCCCCGGGTCGACCTGCTGCTGCCGCACGCGACCTGGCACGCGCAGCCGGCGGGGGTCCACCGGTCGCTGCCGGTCGCCCCTCCGTACGGCTCGACCGAGCAGCCCGCGCCGTACGGGGAGTGGCTGATCGCGGCCTTCGACCGCTGGTACGACGCCCCGTACCGGGAGACCGGTGTCCGGCTGTTCGAGGAGCTGTCCGTGCTGCTGCTGGGCGGCCGGGCGGCCAGCGAGGCGGTGGGGCTGGCGCCGGTCGACCTGGTGGTGGTCGAGGCGGACGGCAGCATCGAGCAGGCGGACAGCCTCAAGGTGGCGTACGACGGCGCCGCCGGGACGGGCCTGGACGTGTGGCGGCACGGCTTCGCGGACGCCGCCGCGCACCCGGCGTTCCGGGCCCGCCAGCGCGGCTTCGCCGGGCTCGGGCCGGTCTGCGCGGCCTGCCCGCTGGCCCGGGTCTGCGGCGGCGGCCTCTATGCGCACCGGTACGCAGGCGACGGGTTCGCTCACCCGTCCGTGTACTGCGCGGACATGGACCGGCTGATCCGGCACATCGCCGGCAGGCTTCAGGCCGGGGTGGCGGAGCTGGCCGGGGCGGGGCTCGGGAGATAGCGGTCCGGGCCCGCGCTAGACCGTTCGGGTCATGCGCGGGCCCGGACCGGCTGAGCCGCCGCCTCGTGGGGAGACTGCGGGCGGACCCGCCCGGCCGTGCGCTTTCGCGATCGGGCCGGTTCCGGAGCGGGTTGTTCACGGGCCGGACGTTCACGGGCCGGCTGTTCACGAGAGGACGGACCGATGGCGGGTACGGGCGAGGCGGTGGCGGCCGGGGTACCGGGCGCGCGGGGGGCGGACGGGCTGCCCCGGCACGGCATGGACCGGGCGACCTTCCGGGCGATCGCCGGCGCGCGCGGCGGCCCGGAGGCCGTCCGGCTGCTGCGGGCCGGGCAGTTGAGCAAGCGGGCGCTGCTGCTGCTCGCACTGCGCCGGGCGGCCCCGCAGGACGAGGGCTACCGCGTGGCGTACGGGCAGGTGCGCGCCTTGCAGCGGGACGACCGGCCGCGTTGGGAAGAGGTGTTGCTGCGGCCGGAGTTGGACGCCTGGGCGGCCGACTGTCTGCGGGCGTCGTCGGACGGCTCGGCGGTACCGCTGGACGGGCTGGGCGAGTTCGTCCGGGCCGGGGCGGGCCCGGCGCTCGCGCTGGAGTGCGACGGGCTGCGTTGGGCGCCGGTGATCGACCACGTCGGGCCGCGCCGGGTGGACTACGGACGGCCCCCGACCGGACCGCTGTCGCCCGGCGAAATCGCACTGTGGGAAGAGCAGTTGGCCGAGGCCTGGTGGATCCTGGTGCGCCGACACCGCCGGCATGCGGAGGCCGTCGCGGCCTGTGTCGGCACCATCGTGCCGCTGCGGCCGGCGCCCGGCGGGGAGGGGGTCAGTGCTGCCGCCCGGCGGGCGTACGGCGCGGTGGCGGTCTCGCTGCCGGGTGAACCGGTGCTGCTCGCGCTGGCCCTGGTGCACGAGTTCCTGCACATCCAACTCGGCGCCCTGCTGGACCTGGTGCCGCTGCACCGCCCCAACGGGCCGGCGATCTACCACGCGCCCTGGCGGCCCGATCTGCGCCCGGTCGGCGCACTGCTGCAGGGGGCGTACGCGCATCTGGGCGTCGCGTCCTTCTGGTGTGCCGAGGCGGCCGCGGGGGTGAGTGAACGGGGCCGGGCGGAAGGGGAGTTCACGCGCTGGCGGGGGCACACCCTGGCCGCTGCCGAAACCCTGCTGGGGTGCGGTGAACTCACATCGCAGGGAAGGGAGTTCACCGACGAGTTGGCTCGTTCCGTCCGCGAACTGGGGGAGCCGGGCCAGTGCGCTTGAGGGCATTGGGCCGTTCGGGCGTCGAGCCGGCATCCCCGGGCCGATGCCGCGACCCTGCGCGTGTCCCCACCGGGGTCGGTCGACGGGTTCGAACGCCTGCTCAGGTAAACGCGCTTCGGCGCGCGCAGCGGCGAAGTGCGCGACCGCTGAACGGGTGAATTCTTGGGGATTTGCGCGCCGCGGTATGGCGTCGATCGGCTGGGCAGACCAACTTGAGGAGGCAAGGTGCCGCGCGGAGTCCGCGTGGGCACTACATTGGTCGCAACCGGGTGACCTACCCGGACTCGGCAGGTCCTAACCGCGCCTAAGGAAAAGAACATGACTCCGGTAACCAGCACCAGGCCGGCCGGCAACCTCACTGACACTCAGGAGACGCCGGAACGCCCGTCCCTCGCCGAACTCGCCGCCCTGGGCGCCGAGGAACTGGCCGCCCGACTGCAGCGCGCACTCCCCGGCGCGGAATCCGGCCTTGTGCCGGTAGCGGCCTTCAACTCCTCCATCTGACCCGGCCCGGAACGCCGAACGGACTCCAGGCCGAGCCGAACCTGCCACACCCATGACGACGCGAATTCCGGTGCCACTGACGCAATTCGTGGTCAAGATGCACAGTCGGTGCGATCTCGCCTGCGACCACTGCTACGTCTACGAGCACGCCGACAGCAGCTGGCGCTCCCGCCCCAAGGTCATCGGGGACGAGATCCTGGCCAAGGCCGCCGAGCGGATCGGCGAGCACGCGGCCGCCCATCGGCTGTCCGCCGTCCGGGTCGTCCTGCACGGGGGAGAACCCCTGCTCGCCGGCCCGGACCGGTTGCGCCGCGCCGCCGAAGCGCTCCGGGCGGTGCTCCCGCCCGGCTGCGCCCTCGACCTGCGCATCCACACCAACGGCGTGCTGCTGAGCCGCGCCTTCCTCTCGCTGTTCGCGGAGCTGGACGTCAAGGTCGGCGTCTCGCTGGACGGTGACCGCGCATCCAACGATCGCCATAGGCGCTTCGCCGACGGGCGCAGCAGCCACCCCCAGGTCCTGCGGGCGGTCGCGCTGCTGAACGAGCCCGAGTACCGGCACCTGTTCGCCGGGCTGCTGTGCACCATCGACATCGAGAACGACCCGGTCGCCGTCTACCGGGCGCTCGCCGAACTCCGGCCCCCGGCCGTCGACTTCCTGCTCCCGCACGCCACCTGGGACGAGCCGCCGAAGCGGCTCCCGGACGGCGGCGACACCCCCTACGCCGACTGGCTGCTCACCGTCCACAGGATGTGGGAAGCGGACCGGCGGCCGTTCGCCGTGCGCACCTTCGAGTCCGTGCACCGGACCCGGCGCGGGCTCTCCAGCCTCACCGAGTCACTGGGCCTGGAACCCTCGGACCTGGCGGTGCTGGAGACGGACGGGACCTTCGAGCAGGCCGACAGCCTGAAGACCGCGTACGACGGCGCGCCCGCCACCGGGATGAACGTCTTCGAGCACAGCCTCGACGACCTCGCCCTCCACCCCGGCATCGCCGCCCGCCAGTCCGGTCTGGCCGGACTGAGCGCCGACTGCCGGGCCTGCCCCGTGGTCCGCTCGTGTGGTGGCGGGCTGTACGCCCACCGCTATCGGGCGGACACTGGTTTCGACAATCCTTCCGTCTACTGCGGTGACCTCATGACGCTCATCAACGGCATTTCGGGGGGCGGAAGTTCGCCCTCCGGTTCTTCGTCCGTCCCGGCGCAGGGAGGAGAGCCGCTGCTGTCCGCCGTGCTCACCGCTGCGCAACTGGACGAACTGGCCCGGGGGTACGGAGGCGCGGACACCGTCGCCGCCCTCGGCCGCTCGCAGCTGGCGCTGACCCGGGCGATGCTGGCCGCCGCCTGGGACGCCTCCGGGCAGGGGAGGGCCGAGGCGTGGGGGCTGCTGTCCTCGCTCGACGAGGCAGCGCCAGGAGCCGTGGACGCCGTGCTGGCGCATCCGTACGCGCGGGTCTGGGCGGCGCGCCGGCTCGGCGGGGATCTGACCGTCGGGCTGGGGGAGTTGGCGGCGCTGGCGGCTGCGGCGGCGGTGCGGGCCGGCCGGGGGGACGCGGTCGCGGTGCCGGTGCGGGGCGGGTGGCTGCACCTGCCGACGCTGGGGAGGATCGCCGTACCGGACGGGGAGGCGGTGGTCACCGGGCTGGCGGACGGCTTCTCGGCGCGGGCCTCGGACGGGTCGGTGTTCACCTCGTACGACCAGCCGCTGCGGCGGGTCCGGCTGGCGGGCGGGTGGACGGTCGCGCTGGAGGACGTCGACCCGCTGCGGGACAGCCACGACCACCCGGTGGCCGGACGGCTCCCGGACGGTGAACTGCTCGGCTGGACCGGCGCGTTGCGGGAGGCCTGGGAGCTGCTCGGGCGGGACCTGCCCCGGTACGCGGAGGGTATCCGGGCCGGGCTGACGACCGTGACCCCGCTGCGGCCCGGGCCGCAGGGCCGGGACGTCAGCTCGGCGGCCCGGCAGGCGTACGGCGCGGTGGGCATCGCCCGGCCCGCGACGGCGCCGACCCTGGCGCTGCTGCTCGCGCACGAGTTCCAGCACGTGAAGCTGGGGGCCGTGCTGGACCTGTTCGACCTCTACGACCGGGCCGACGACCGGCTCTACTTCGCGCCCTGGCGGCCCGACCCGCGCCCGCTGGAGGGGCTGCTCCAGGGCACCTACGCGCACCTCGCGGTGACCGAGTACTGGGGCACGCGTACGGCCGCGTACGACGGGCTGCCGGGTGAGGCGGCCGACCGGGCGCGGGCGCAGTTCGCGCTCTGGCGGCGCTACACGGCGGAGGCGGTCGAGCGCTTGGCCGAATCGGGGGCGCTGACCGCGCTCGGCCGGCGTTTCGCGGACGGGATGCGGGAGAGTGTCTCCCCGTGGCTCGCGGTGTCGCTGCCGGCCACGGCGGAGCGGGACGCCGAGCGGGCGCGTCGGGAACGTGGGCAACTCCGGCTTGCCGGGGCCTGATTCGAAGGAGCCGCTGTGCTGTCTGCCGCCGTCCTCGCCGATCGGTTCGCCCGGCTGGGTGTCCGTCCGGGCATGGTGCTGCACGTCCAGGCGTCGCTGCGGGCGCTGGGACCGGTCGAGGGCGGGCCGGGCGGCGTGGTCGACGCCCTGCGCGAAGCGCTGGGAGCGGAGGGGACGTTGGTGGCGTACACCGCTACGCCCGAGAACTCCTCGACCTCGCGCATCTACCAGGCCGCCGTTGCGGGGCTATCCCCGGCCGAAGTCGACGCCTACCGCGCGCGGATGCCGCGCTTCGACCCGGCCGGCACGCCGGCGTCCCCGACGATGGGCGCGCTCTCCGAGGCCGTCCGCACCCACCCCGGAGCTCTGCGCAGTGGCCACCCGCAGACCTCCTGGGCGGCGGTCGGGCCTCGGGCGGCGGAGATCACCGGCCGCCACCCGCTCACGTCCCACCTCGGCCCGGAGTCCCCATTGGGTCGCCTCTACGACCTCGACGCCCGGGTGCTGATGCTCGGTGTCCCCATGGCGCGTTTCACTGCCTTCCACCTCGCAGACCTCCGCCAGCCCGACGTCCGCCTCCGCGAGTACCGCTGCGTGACCCCTGGCGGCTGGACCGGCTTCCAGGCTCCCGACCTCGACGACGTGCACTTCGCCGACCTCGGCACCCGCGTCCTCGCCGCCGCCACCGGCGTCACCACCGCCCGCATCGGCACCGCCGACTGCCGCCTCGTCCCGGTACGGGAGGCGGTCGACCTCGCCGACCGGTTCCTCCGCACCCGTGTCCTCGCCCGGACCTGACCCCGTCGATTCCCCGCCCCGGCCCCCCGTCGCCGTTTCGGCTGTGCCGAAGCGGCGACGTCGCCCGCGCTCTTCCCGCGCTAGAACGACGGCGGCGCGGGCCGGCTACCGGCGCTGCTGCCACTCGGTCCGGGTGAGCTCGTACTCGACCTCGCCGTGCTCGGAGCCGGGGATCGACTCCGGCCAGTCGCCGGTGAAGTTCCGGAGGAACGACAGGCCGGACTTCTCCATCACGCGTCGGGACCGGGTGTTGACGGTCATGGTGTTCGCGGTGACCCGGTCCACTGCGAGGTCGGTGAAGCCCTTGTCGATCAGGTCCCGCGACCCCTCGGTGGCGTAGCCCTTGCCCCAGGCGGCCTGGTTCAGCCGGTAGCCGAGTTCCACGACGGCGGGGCTCCGCTCGTCGAGGGGGCGGAACTCGAACCAGCCCAGGAAGGTCCCGGTGGCCTTCTCCTCGGCGGCCCAGAAGCCACGGGTGCCGAAGCACGGGTGGTCGTGGAGGAGGCGCGGCAGGATCCTCGTCCGGACCGTTTCCAGGCTGGTCGGCTCGCCGCCGTTGATGAAGCGCATGACCTCGGGGTCGTTGTCCAGTGCGAAGAGGTGGTCGGCGTCGGCTTCGGTGAACGGGCGTAGCAGGAGGCGCTCGGTCGCAAGGAAGACATGCATGCCGCGATCTTGTCCGTCCGCCATCGGGCATGCCACCGGATATCCGCTCCGAGGATGTCTCGGCAGTAGCGTTTACTCTTCATTCATTGCAACGCGCGGGGTGGGTGTTGTTGCATTCAGATTACGCCAGTTGCAACGATTTCCCGCTATTCACCTGCGATGATGGCAATTTGGCGCAACGAAGCTGTTGCCTGATGCGCGAACGCAACGTAGCTTTTCCGTTGTCAGAAACGCCGGGCCGACAGGGGTCCGCCGTCGGAGAAGGAGAAGCAGCCATGCAGAAGTTCGCCACCGCCGCCCCGATCGCCGCCGTCCTGGACGTCCCCGCCGGCCGCATCCAGTTCATCGCCGCCGACCGCGCCGACACCACCGTCGAGGTGCGCCCCGCCAACCCCGGCAAGGGCCGCGACGTCCAGACCGCCGAGCAGGCCGTCGTCTCCTACGCCGACGGTGTCCTGCGGATCCGCACCGGCGAGCCCGGCAACAAGCTCCTGGGCCCCGGCGCGATCGAGGTCACCGTGCAGCTGCCCGCCGGCTCCCGCGTCGAGGCCCGCACCGAGAGCTGCGAACTGCGCGTCGTCGGCCGCCTGGGCGACGTCGACTTCGAGGGCGCCTACCGCCAGATCAAGATCGACGAGGCCGCGAGCCTGCGCCTGAAGGCGGTCGACGGCGACGTCGAGGTCGGCCGCCTCGCCGGCCCCGCGAGCATCAGCACCGCCCGCGGCGACATCCGCGTCACCGAGGCCGTGCGCGGCACCCTCACCCTGCGCACGGAGACGGGCAGCATCACCGTCGGCGCCGCCACCGGCACCTCCGCCTCCCTCGACGCCGGCACCAGCTACGGCCGCGTCAGCAACTCCCTGCGCAACGACGGCACTACCGAGCTCGACATCCGCGCCACCACCAACCACGGCGACATCACCGCCCGCAGCCTCTGACCCGGCACCCGCCGACCTCCCCCCAGCGAAAGAAGGAACGACCGTGAGCACCATCGAGCAGAACGCAGCCCAGGGCCGCCCAGAGCTGCAGAAGGCCATCCAGGACTTCGTCGACGCCGGCTTCGCCGGGGTGCAGATGCGGGTGCACGACGAGCGCGGCGAGTGGGTCGGCAGCGCCGGGGTGCACGAGCTGGGCGAGAACGCCAAGCCGTCGACGGACGGGCAGTTCTGGGTGGGCAGCACCACCAAGACCTTCGTCGCCGCCCTGGTGCTGCACCTGGTGGCTGACGGTCTCGTCGAGCTGGACTCCCCGGTGGCCGAGCACCTGCCCCGGTTCGGGCTGGACGAGCGGATCACCGTGCGGATGCTGCTGCAGCACACCAGTGGCGTCTACAACTGCACCGGCGAGCTCGACGAGGAGGGGACCTTCGTGCCGGGGCTGCCCTCCATAGGCAAGGCATGGGTGGACAACCGGTTCCACGGCTACCAGCCGGATGAGCTCGTACGGTTCGCGCTGTCCCGGCCGGCGCGGTTCGAGCCGGGCACCGACCAGAGCTACTCCAACACCAACTACACGCTGGCCGTCCTGCTGATCGAGGCGCTCACCGGCCGCACGTACGCCGAGGAGATGCGGCAGCGGATCCTGCGGCCGCTCGGCCTGCACGGCACCGTGGTGCCGGGCGACTCGTCGGAGATCCCCGGCCCGCACGCCCACGGCTACTACCGTTACCAGGACGGCGAGGAGTGGAAGGTCGTCGACGTCGCCCGCCAGAACCTCTCGCTGCTGCTCGGTTCCGGGGACATGATCTCCACCACCCGCGACCTGCAGGCCTTCTTCTCCGCGCTGCTCGGCGGCAGGCTCCTACCGGCCCCGCTGCTGGACGAGATGCGGACGCCGCACGGCCTGCTCGGCTACGGACTGGGCCTGTTCGTCCAGGAGTTGGGCCCGGACAACGGCGACGTCACCATCGTCCACCACAACGGCGGCGCCCCCGGCGGCTACGGCGCGTTGATGATCGCCACCCCGGACGGCGGCGCGACCCTGACCGCCGGGCTCACCACCGGCGACTCCGACGCCGACCCGGCCCAGGAGTTCCCGAAGGCGCTGGACCGGCTGATCAAGGCGGTGTTCTGCGACGGACGGGCGGCGTAGTCATCGCGCTCCCAAGGCCCCGACATCGAAGGTGCGGCCCGGATGGTCTGACCATCCGGGCCGCACTCTTGGACTACGTCAGCGAGGGGAGCCGTAGCGAAGATCCACGAAGGCACCCACCAGTCCACCGAGCGTGATGGCGGGTACGGTCGCCGCCCAGGGGTCGCCGGCCAACACTCCTGTGATCATCACCAGAGCGATGACAGCCAACGCGATCACCCGGGCCGGGGTCGACCGTGGTAGCAGATGGAGAGGCCGGTCGCTCCGTCGCTGCCGAGTCAACTTGACGGCGAGCAGAACTACCGCGGCCACAAGGAGCGGCGGCACCATCACGTGCGCGGAACTTCCCATGCCGTTCGCCCTTCTCGTGGTGTGGCTCAAGGTCCTGGAGCCGGACGCGGACGTCGACCGGGCCGACTTCCTGCGCTGGGAGCGCAAGCCCGGCCGGAGCGGGGCGTCAGGCGGTGAAGTGGTCGAACTCGCCGGCCTTGGCACCGTTGATCCAGGCGTTGAGCTTGGCGCGGGTGGTGGTGACGATGGTGGTGGGGTCGTCGGACTCGCGGATGTAGACCAGCTCACCTGCAGAAGCGATTTCGACACAGTTGGCCTGGTCGTTGCTGAAGCTGGACTTCTGCCAGTTGAGCTGGTGCATGGCTATCTTCCCTGGACCTTGTAGCGGATGTGCTGGAGCAAGCCCAGTGAGTCGCGCTGGGCTGGTGATGACTCGGACGTCGCCGCTGACAGAGGAGGTAGTGCCAAGCTCCTGAGCCGGTCGAACTTCCGGTCAAATGTTGTCACGACCTCAGGATCGCCGATGAAGTCGGACCCATGCAGGTGGTCGAGCAAAACGGAGTCCAGCCGGGTGTGCACTCCTCGGATGAGAAGGAAGGAGCTGTCGTTCGAAGCGTACGTGGTGCAGTCGAACGGGAGGATCTGAATCGTCACGTTCGGCAGCCTGCTCATTTCGATCAGATGGTTCAGCTGGTCCCGCATGACTGCGGGCCCTCCGTACATCATGTGCAGGGCCGCCTCGTGGATCACAGCGCGGTACGGGGGTGCGTTGTTGCCTGTCAGTACCTTGCTGCGCTCGCGGCGGAACTCGACCATCTTCTCGTTGTACCCCTGGATGACCTCGCTGTAGGCCTTGGTCTGCAGGAGCCCTGGGATCAGGAGAGATTCGTAGGTGTCCAAGGCCGTTGCGCACATCTCCGCTTCGGCCAGATCGAGCGCACTGCGCTTCGTGTGGTGCTTGAACTCGGTCCACCAACCTTTCCCCGAGCTCTCGCTCATGGCGATGAGGCCAGCTCGGTACTCGGGGTCCGTGACATTGCAAATGTCGAGCCAAGCATTCAGTCGCTCAAGATTGAGGCCAAGTCTGCCAGCTTCAGTGTGGCTGATGTTCGGACCCTTTACTCCCAGGGCCTCGCCGATCTCCAGGGCTGAGATGCCTTTGGTATCTCGAACACGGCGCAGTTCCTCGCCAAAGCGGCGCTGTCGTTCGCTGATCCCCGTCCTGAACCCCATGGGCATGCCTTCCCGCGATCCATGTCTACGCACAGTGTAGGTGTATGTGCGGAGAGTGTTGCAGAGTTGAGGAGTATTTGCCTATAGGTCAGCCTCACCGTCGATCAGACGGATCGTCACTACATCGCTGGGAGATTCCCCATGTGTGACCCCAACCTCAACTCCCCCTCCCTCGCCGTGTCCCGCGAGGCGCTGCGCGGCGCCATGGAGCGCGCCGGGTACCGCGACCCCGCGATCGCGGACGCCGAACTCGCGCTGGTGGAACTGATCGTGAACGCGTGGCGGCACGGGTTGACCGCCTCGCCCGTCGTCGTGGTCGAGATCGTCGCCGGCACCACGCGCGTCACCGTCGCCGACCGCAGCTCGACGCTGCCCCAGCAGCAGAAGCCGGACTCGCTCGCCGAGTCCGGACGTGGGTTGCAGTTGGTGGAGGGGCTCACCCACCGGTGGGGTGCAGAGCCGCAGAAGCTGGGCAAGCGGGTCTGGTTCGAGCTGGAGCTGGGCGGCGCCGCGTGAACGCCCTCCACCCGATCCACCCGGCCGATCCGGCGATCCACCACCTCACCGGCCCGCAGATCACCGAGTTGATCGTGGAACTGCGGACGGAGGGGCGCGAGTTCGGGATCTTGTGGCCCTCGGCCAAGCCCGGCGAGACCATCCTGAACGGCCGGGTCCTCGTCAACCTCGGCAACGTCCCGGCGAGCACCGTGATCAACCTGCTCGCGCTGCTCCGCGAGTTCAAGCGCCACCGGAGCTGATCGCGACACTCAGGGATAGGTGCCAACTGTGGCACGCGGGCCCCGTCCGTGGAACGGGGCCCGCGCCGTCATTGATGTCCGTCCCTGTCCTTACGATCACGGCATGTCTGATGCCTTCTCCATGCTGTGGACCCAGGAGACCTGCCGTGACCTGCGCAAAGCGGGTCGCGAGGGGGAGCGGCCGGCGGTCGCCTACAGCGGGGTGCACCAATCGCTGCCCGCCTGGTCGGGCGCTCGCGCCGGGGACGACGTGTACGCGCTGCACGTCAACCGGGGTGAGGTGTTCCTGGTGAGCCGGATGCGGGTGGTCGACCTGGAGCGGCGCGACTGCTGCCCTTCCGGCCACGACGAGTGGTGGATGCTCGGCGCCGGCGGCTGCGGTGCGTCGGAGGTGCACGTGGACGGGACGCCGGTGCGCTTCGACCAGCCGATACCGGGCGAGCTGCTGGAACGGCTCACCTGGCGCAACCGTAGGGGTCAGACCCGTGGCCTGAAGTATGTGGTGGACGGCCGCCTCGAACGCGCGGTCAGCCTCCAGGGCTTCTACTGGCTGACCCCCCGAATCGGCCGACGAGCTCGCGGAGCTTGTCGGCCCGTGAGGCCTGATGGCGTATCGGGTCGTCAAACGGCCCCGAGCGCCGCTGCTACAGCCTCTCGTACCACTTCTTCGGCAGGGGCGGGTCGGCCCGTGGCCGCGGCCATTTCCGCCAGCGAGGTCATTGCCACCTCGGGCAGCCCGCAGGCCGTGAAGGCCGAGAACGCCGCCAGGTCCGGTGCGATGTTCAGAGCGAACCCGTGGCTGGTCACGCCGCCACGAATCCTCATACCGATCGAGGCGACCTTCTGGTGCTCCGGTGTCCAGACCCCCACCAAACTCTGGGCCTTGGGCGGCGTGTCACGCCGAACGGCCGGCAGGCCCAGTGAGTCCAGGGCGCTGATCAAGCCGTGCTCCAACCAATGCACGATGTCGCCGGGGCCGCGCTCGCGGAGATTGATCACCAGGTAGCCGATGAGCTGCCCCGGTCCGTGGTAGGTCGCCTGCCCGCCCCTGTCCACCTCGACGAGAGGGATACCGGTGTGCGCGGGCAGTTCATGGCGCGGTGTCCGGGCGCTGTAGGTGATCACTGGGGGATGAGTGAGCAGTACCAGCCGGTCGGCGATCAGCCCCTCTTGGCGCTGTCGGACCCAGGTGCCCATCTGCTCGACCGCTTCCGTGTAGGGGATCTCGCCCAGATCAACCCGTTCCAGCTCGCGCTCGCCCATATTCGACCCTCCCGGCACCATCCCCGTCCGACGGACAGGCTGAGCGTACGCCGGAGCGCGCAGGAAGTCGGTCCGGCCGACTTCCTGCGCAATGCAGGCCTACCCCGTGACGGGTTCCAGGCGGAGGTGCTGGTGCGACCAGGGCGGCGGCTCGGCCGGGCCGAACCACACGCGGACGTCCTCGCCGGCGCGGACGGGAAGCTGCGGAAAGTCGTTCTCGGCGTGCTCGGTGCGCTGCAGGGCGTGATCCGGGCCCAAATGGCAAGCGGCGTACGCATCGAAGGCGGCCGCGTCGGCGGGACGGCAGATGGTGGCGAGCACCTCGTGGGTGCCCGGCGCCGGGCTGAAGCCGGGGCCGCACAGGAGCAGGACGTCGTCGCTGTCGACCATGGTGGCGTTGGCCGCGTCGCGGTGCTCGCGCCAGATCGGGCCGCCGTAGAAGGCCTCCAGCGAGCGGCGGCGCTCGGCCATGTCGGGAAAGGCGCGCAGCCAGACGAAGCGGTTCGGGTCGTCCAGGTCGCGGAACCGGCCACCGACGGTGATGCCCACCGCCTGCTGGCCGGTCACGAACTCGCGCTCGAACAGCTCGATCAGGGTCTCGCGGGCGCCGGGGTGCAGGGTGTACTGGCGCAGTTCGACGATCATGCGCCGAGCCCGTCGAAGGCCGGGCCGGTGCGGGTGAGGTCCATCGTCCAGTTGAGTTCCCAGCTGCGACCCCCGTCGGCCGAGAATTCCTGCTCCCAGCGGGCGGTGTCCGGGCCGAGGCGGTACCAGGTGAAGTGCACCCGGATCGGGCGCCCCTGGTACGTGTCCTCGCCGTGGAAGTCGCCTCGGTCACCGGTGAAGCCGCCGATCACCGGAGGGTCGAGCCGTCCCGTCCGGCTGTCGGACCAGTAGATCGACCACTGCTCGGTCGTACGGTCGAACAGCCGCAGGGTCGCGCCCCGGCGGTCGAGGGTGGGGAAGACGATCTCGTCGATGTTCCCGCCGCCCCCGAACAGCGGCCGGATCACGGACCGGCCGGGGAACTCCTCCCAGGTGCCGCCGCCGGTGAGCGGTGCGGTGAGGCGGCGGTTGGCCACGTCCCAGGAGCCGTGCAGGAAGTCGAAGTCGTTCATGGGGCGGAGGCTAATCCCGCTCCACTGACATCTGCTGTCAGTGGATACTGGGCGGCATGCGCGCGAGTCGACTGGTCGCCCTGCTCCTGCTGCTCCAGAACCGTGGCCGGATGACCGCCCAGCAGCTGGCCGAGGAGCTGGAGGTCTCCGTCCGTACGGTCTACCGGGACGTCGAGGCGCTCACCGCCGCCGGCATCCCGCTGTACGGCGAGGCCGGGCACGCGGGCGGCTACCGGCTGGTCGACGGCTACCGGACCCGCCTCACCGGGCTGACGGCCGACGAGGCGCAGGCCGCCTTCCTCGCCGCGCTCCCGGGCACCGCCGCCGAACTCGGCCTCGGCGAGGCGCTCGCCACCGCCCAGCTCAAGCTGAGGGCTGCTCTCCCGGCCGAACTGCGCGACCGCGCCGGACGGATCCAGGAACGCTTCCTGCTCGACGCCCCCGGTTGGTACGGCGAGGCGGACGACACCCCGCACCTGGCGGCCGTCGCCGCTGCGGTGTGGGCGCGGCGGGCGGTGGTGCTGCGGTACCGGCGGTGGCGGGCCCCGGAGGAGATCGAACGGCGGGTCGAGCCGTACGGGCTGGTGCTCAAGGCCGGTCGCTGGTACCTGGTCGCCGCCGGGCCGTCCGGGACGCGCACCTACCGGGTCGACCAGGTGATCGAACTCCGAGAGCTGGGCGAGGAGTTCGCCGTACCGGGCGGCTTCGACCTGGCCGCGTACTGGAGGACGTACCTGGCGGACTTCCGTGCCCGGCTGCACACCGGGGAGGCGCTGGTGCGGCTCACCCCGGAGGGCGCGCGCCGTCTCGGGGTGACTCCCGCGAAAAGTGGGGAGGCCCGGGTGCCCATCGAGTCGATCGAGCACGCCCACGGGGAGTTCCTGCGTCTCGGCGCGGACGTCGAGGTGCTGGCGCCGGCCGAGCTCCGGGGCCGCATCGCGGCCACCGTCAGGGCGCTGGCCGCCCGCTACGACCAGTGAGGATCAGAGGCCGACGAAGTGGTCGAACTCGCCGTCCTTGGCGCCGAGGATCCAGGCGTTGAGCTTGGTGCGGGTGGTGGTGACGACGAGATCGGGGTTGTCCGACTCGCGGATGTAGACGAGCTCGCCTTCGGAGGCGATTTCGAGGCAGTTGGTGTTGGTGCCGCTGAAGCTCGACCTCTGCCAGTTGAGCTGGTCCATGGATGCCTCTCCCTGATCGTTCACGGTGGCCGAAACGAGGGTACTGCTCAACGGTGAACGCAGCGGCATCGTTTCGGTCATGTCAATTCGTGCGAGGCGTTGTGCTATTCCATTGGGGTGTCAGTCGTTCCTACACTGAAGCCCCGCCGCCCGGGGGCTGCGGGAACCAGGTTGCCGACGGGCCCGGGGGAGGCACGTGTGACTGACCGGGGCTGGGACGAGGACGACGCCCGGCCGTACTTCTTCCTCTCCTACGCGCACACTCCGAAGTCCGGTGCGCGGGGTGCCGGCGACCCGAACCACTGGGTGCGCCAGCTGTACCGGGACCTCTGCGAGGCGGTGCTGCAACTCACCACCGTCCCGGCCGGGGTGCCGGTCGGGTTCATGGACGAGTCCATGCACCAGGGCGAGTTGTGGGCCGACCGGCTGTCGGAGGAGTTGGCGACCTGCCGGGTGTTCGTACCGCTGTACTCGCCCCGGTACTTCAACAGCGTGCCGTGCGGTCAGGAGTGGCACGCCTTCACCCGCCGTCCGGTCTATCCGGCGACCATCGACGCGGAGCGCACCAGCGGCATCGTCCCGGTGCTGTGGGCGCCGATGAGCCGCTACCGGCTGCCCCAGGTAGCCAGTGAACTGCAGTTCAACCACGCGAGTTTCGGGCCCGACTACGCCACCGAGGGCCTGTACGCGCTGATGAAGCTGACCTATTTCCGCTCCGCCTACGAGCTGGCCGTGCACCGGCTGGCGGCGCGGATCGTGCAGGTGGCGGAGGAGACGGTGATCCCGGTCGGGCGGCGGCTGGAGTTCAACGGGCTCCCCAGCGCCTTCAACGTGACCGCCCCGACCAAGCAGCTGCGGATCTCCGTACTCACCTACCACCAGGGCGAGTTGCCGTCGGACCGCAACCCCGACTTCTACGGCGCCAAGCGCAGCGACTGGCACCCCTACCGTCCGGCCGGGTCGCCGATCGCGCAGCACGCGGTGCGCCTGGCACGGCAGTTGGGGTTCCAGCCGACCGTCCACGAATTCGACGACGAGGTCGAGTCCATCATCGAGGGGAACGCCGAGGCCCCCGGGCTGCTGTTGCTGGACCGGTGGGCGCTGCGCGACCCGCGCCGCCGTGAGCTGGTCCGCCGCTTCGACAGCTCCGACGCCACCTGGGTGGGCGTGCTGGAGCCGTGGAACACCGACGACCGGGAGTGCCTCGAACGCGACGGCGAGTTCAGCGGGTTGAGCGACCAGACGCTGCGCAAGACCCGGCGCGCGGGCCGCCCCAGCTTCCTCGGGGTGACCGGCCCGACCGGGCTGAACACCCTGGAGGACTTCGACGACGCGCTGCCCCGGGCGGCGATGAAGGCCAAGTACGCCTTCGAGGGCCGCACCAGGGCCGAACCGGAGGAGCCGTCGGTCCCCCGGCCGAGCCTGCGGGAGGCCTTCCGCCGCCCGGGCGGGTACGGCCCGGGTCACGCCGAGGAAGGGGGCCACCAGGTGGACCCCTTCGGCCCGGACCCCCACGACCCCGACCACGACGACCCGTGACGCCCGCAATGCACCCTGATGACCGCAACGCACCGTGACGAACACAACGCACCGTGACGACGGCGATGACCCCGATGACGGGATGGCGCCCTTGGGAGGACCGTACCGATGAGTGAGAACACCACCAGGAACTTCCGCATCGGCGCCGCCGAGCTCGCCGCCCAGCGCGAGGCCGAGCGGCGGGGCGCGGCGCAGGACCGCAACGGCCGGATCATCACCTTCTACTCCTACAAGGGCGGCACCGGCCGAACCATGGCCCTCGCCAACACCGCCTGGATCCTGGCCGCCAACGGCTTCCGCGTCCTCACCGTGGACTGGGACCTGGAGGCGCCCGGCCTCGCCAAGTTCTTCCACCCCTTCCTCGACCCGGCCTCCCTGGCCGGTACGACCGGGATGATGGACCTCATCGCCGAGTACCGCGAGGAGGCGCTGCGCCCGGTCGAGCACGCCGAGGGCTGGCACCTGGACTTCGCCCGGGTGCACCCGCACGCGCTCTCGCTCACCTGGCCGCACTTCCCGGACGGCGGCAGCCTGGACTTCCTCTCCGCGGGCCAGTTCAACCGGGACTACTCCGAGGCCGTCACCCACCTCGACTGGGACATCTTCTACGACCGCTTCGACGGCGGGCAGTTCTTCGACGCGCTCAAGGCCGACATGGCCAAGCGCTACGACTACGTGCTGATCGACTCCCGCACCGGCCTGTCCGACATCGCCGAGATCTGCACCGTGCAGATGCCCGACGACCTGGTGGTCTGCTTCACCCTCAGTGACCAGTCCATCGACGGCGCCTCCCGGATCGCCCAGCACATCCACGACCGCTACCGCGAGCGCGGCATCCGCATCCTGCCCGTCCCGATGCGCATCGACGAGGGCGAGAAGGAGAAGGCCGACGCCGGCCGCGCCCTCGCCCGGGTCCGCTTCGACGGACTGCCGTCCGGCCTGGGCGGCGACGAACTCGCCCAGTACTGGGGCTCGGTGGAGATCCCGTACCGGCCGTTCTACGCCTACGAGGAGATCCTCGCCACCTTCGGCGACCAGACCGGCACCCCCACCTCGATGCTGGCGGCCTGCGAGCGGCTCACCTCCGTGATCACCGAGAGCCGGGTCACCGGCCTGCCGGTGATGGACGAGGAGGTGCGGCTGCGCTACGTGGACGCCTTCACCCGCCGCCGCCCGTCCGTCCCCGCCGACCTGTACCTGTCCTACGTGCCCGAGGACCGGATGTGGGCGGACTGGATCGAGTCGATCCTGACCCGGGCCGGCTTCCGGGTGCTGCCGCGCGACCTCAGCGCCGGCACCGACCCGCGCGAGGAGACCGAACGCGGCATCGACTCCGCCTACCGCACGGTCGCCGTGCTCTCGCCCGCCTACCAGCGCTCTCCGCAGGCGCGGGCGCTGTGGGAGTCGGTGGTCAGCTCCGACCCCTCCGGCACCCGCCGCCAGCTGCTGCCCGTCCGGGTCGGCGACGTCCGGCTCACCGCGCCGTTCAGCAACCGCAACCCGGTCGACCTGGTCGGCCGCGACGAGAACCAGTCGATCCAGAGCCTGCTGCGCGCGCTCGGCCGCGGTGACGCCGCGCTCGGCGACGCCCCCAGCGGCGGCCCGCGCTTCCCCGGCAGCAAGCCCTCGGTGTGGGACGTCCCGCCGCGCAACCCCTCCTTCACCGGCCGCGCCGCCGTCCTGGAGCAGCTGCGCAACCAGCTGCGCGGCGGCATGGCGGCCGTGCTGCCCACCCCGCAGACCCTGTACGGCCTCGGCGGCGTCGGAAAGACCCAGGTGGCGCTGGAGTACGCCCACCGCTTCATGTCCGACTACGACCTGGTCTGGTGGATCGACGCCGAGCAGACCGAGCTGGTCGCCCCGGCGCTGGCCGAACTCGCCCGCCGACTGGGCCTGCGGGTCGGCGACTCGGTGACCGAGGCCGCCGAGGCCGCCCGGGAGGCGCTGCGCCGCGGCGTGCCCACCTCGCGCTGGCTGCTGATCTTCGACAACGCCGACGAGCCGGCCGAGATCCGCCGCTTCTTCCCCGGCGGCTCCGGCCACATCCTGGTCACCTCCCGCAACCAGGCCTGGACCGGGCACGCCGAGGCGCTGGAGGTCGACGTCTTCACCCGCGGCGAGAGCGTCGAGCACCTGTGCCGGCGCGCCCGCAGCCTCTCCCGCCCGGACGCCGACCGGGTCGCCGAGGCGGTCGGCGACCTGCCGCTGGCCGTCGAGGTGGCCGCCGCCTGGCTGGACACCACCGGCACCCCGGTGGACACCTACGTCACCCAGCTGCACGCCGAGGCCGCCCGGGCGCTCGCCGTCGGCCGCCCCGCCGACTACCCGACCCCGGTCGCCGCGACCTGGAACGTCTCGATCGGACGGCTGCGCCAGCAGTCCCCGGCGGCGGTGCGGCTGCTGCAGCTGTGCGCCTTCTTCGCGCCCGAGCCGATCTCGATGAACCTCTTCTACAGCGACCAGATGATCCGGGCGCTGGTGAAGTTCGACGCCGACCTCAGCGACAAGTTCATGCTGGGCAAGGTGATCCAGGCGATCGGCCGGTACGCGCTGGCCAAGGTCGACGCCGGCAGCAACAGCTTCCAGGTCCACCGGCTCGTCCAGGCGGTGATCCGGGCCGGGATGACCGACGACGAGCAGGAGATCGCCGTCCACGAGGTGCACCGCATCCTCACCGGCGCCCGGCCCGTCCTCGGCGACACCGACGACCCGGCCAACTGGCCCGCCTTCGACGAGATCTGGCCGCACCTGTCGCCGTCCAAGGCGCACAACTGCGACGAGGCGGACACCCGACAGCTGCTGATCGACCGGGTCCGCTACCTGTGGAAGCGCGGCGAGCTGGACCGCGCCCGCGACCTGGGCCACGCCCTGGACGCGGAGTGGACCAGCAAGCTCGGCGAGGACGACCGGCAGACCCTGCTGCTGCGCTTCCAGCTCGCCAACGTGCTCCGCTCCCAGGGCAATTACGCCGAGGCGCTGGCCCTGGACGAGTCCACCCTGGAGCGCCAGCGGGCGCTGCTCGGCGAGCACCACCCGTACACCCTGATGACGGCCGGCTCGCTGGGCGCCGACCGCCGGGCGCTCGGCCGGTTCCAGGCCGCGCTGGACCTCGACCAGGAAATCCTGGAGCAGTTCCGGGAGTTGTTCGGCGACGACAACCCGCGCACGCTCTCCATGGCGAACAACCTGGCGATCGACTACCGGCTGGTCGGCAACAGCGAGGCCGCCCGCGAACTCGATCAGGAGACCCTCGACCGGCGCACCGCCGTGCTCGGGCCCAGGCACCCCTACACCCTGTCCACCAAGTCCAACCTGGCCCGTGACCTGCGCGAACTCGGCGACTACCGCGGCTCGGTGGACCTGCTCCAGGAGGTCACCTCCGACCTCGGCGACGTGCTGGACCCGGACCTACCGGAGAACCTGCGCAACGCCAAGTCGCTGGCGGTCTCGCTGCGCCGGATCGGCCAGCTCGCCGAGGCCCGCCGGATCACCAAGGAGACCTACGAGCGCTACCTGGAGCGGTACGGCGCCGACGCCCCCGACGCGCTGGCCTGCGCGCTCAACCTGGCCGCCGACCACAGCGCCTCGGGCGACAAGGAGGCCGCCCGGGACCTCTGCGCCACCGTCTTCGAGGGCCACCGGCGGCTGTTCGGCGACGAGCACCCGTTCACCCTGGCCTGCGCCAACAACCTCGGCATCTACCTGCGCGGCAGCGGCGACGTCCAGGGCGCCATCGAGCGCGGCCGGCTCACCGTCGAGGGGCTGACCCGCTCGGTCGGGGCGGAGCACCCGTACACCCTCAACGCGGTGATCAACCTGGCCAACGCCTACGGCGACGACGGGCAGATAGAGCTCGCCGAGCGGCTCGGCCGGGCCGCCTACCAGGGCCTGTGCGAGCGCTACTCGCCCCAGCACCCGGACGCGGTGGCCTGCGAGGCCAACCTCGCGATCACCCTGCGGGCGGCCGGCCGGCACACCCATGCCGCGGAGCTGCGCGCGCGGGCGATCGCCGAGCTGATCCGCCAGGTCGGCGAGGAGCACCCCAACACGGTCTCCGCGCGCGGCTGGAAGCGGATCAACCGCGACCTGGAGCCGCAGCCGGTGTGACCGGGAGGGGCGGGGTACGCTCCGGAGCCATGGAAGCCATGAGCGCGACCCCGCCCCCGGTCCTGGTCACCCGGCGCCTCGCGCCCGGCGTCATCGAACGGCTCACCGCGCACCACGCCGTGACCTGCCGCGACACCGACGAGGAGATGGACCGCGCCGAGCTGCTCGACGCCGTCCGCGGCCGGCGGGCCGTGCTCACCACCCTGAACAACCGGGTGGACGCCGAGTTCCTGGACGCGGCGGGCCCGCAGCTGGAGATCGTCGCCAACCACGCGGTGGGCTTCCACAACATCGACCTGGCCGCCTGCGCCGAACGCGGCGTGGTGGTCTCCAACACCCCAGGGGTGCTCACCACCGCCACCGCCGAGACGACCTGGGCGCTGCTGCTGGCCGCCACCCGCCGGCTCGGCGAGGGCGAACGCCTGCTGCGCTCGGGCACGCCCTGGACCTGGGCGCCGAACTTCCTGCTCGGCCTGGAGCTGGCCGGCACCCCGCTCGGCATCCTCGGCATGGGCCGGATCGGGCAGGCGGTGGCCCGCCGGGCCCGCGCCTTCGACATGCCGGTGAGCTACCACAACCGCCGCGAACTGCCGCCCGGGCAGGCCGAGGGCGCCGAGTGGAAGCCGCTGGAGGAACTGCTCGCCACCTCCACCGTGCTGGTCGTCACCTGCCCGTGCACCGAGGAGACCCGGCACCTGCTGGACGCCCGCCGGCTGGCGATGCTGCCGCGCGGGGCGGTGGTGGTCAGCATGACCGCCGGCGTGGTGGACGAGGAGGCGCTGGCCGCCGCCCTGGAGTCCGGGGCGTTGTTCGCCGCCGCCGTGGACAACTTCGAGCACGAACCCGACGTCCCGGCCGCGCTGCTCGCCCAGGAACGCGCGGTGCTGGTCCCGCACCTGGGCAGCGCCACCGTCCGCACCCGGCAGGCGATGGGCGGCCTCGCGGTGGACAACATCGTGGCCGTACTGGGCGGGGGCGAACCCTTGACCCCGGTGAAGTCCTAGGTCCTAGCCCGCTGCCCACGCCAGGGCGGTGGTCATCACCCGGAACGCCCCGAAGTGCGCCGCCCCGGGCTCCAGGAACAGTTCGGAGCCCGGGATGTGGTCGGCCAGCCAGCGGGAGTGGTCGACCGGCGAGAACTGGTCGTCGGCGCCGTGCCAGAGCCAGGTCGGCACCCGGATCGAGTCGACCTCGAACCCCCACTCGGCGGTGAAGGCCAGCATGTCGTCGATCCAGCCGTCCGCGCCGTGCCGGAACGCCTCCCGGTAGTTGCTCTGCAGCATCTGCCGCAGCCCGCTGTCCGCCACCACCTCCCGGTCGGCGGGGGAGAGTTCGGTGCGCAACCCGTTCAGCAGCCGGACCGGGTCGTCCTTGATCTGCCGGGAGCGGAACTCCATCGCGTCGGCGATCCGGCTGTGCCCGCGGTCCGCCTCCCGGTAGGCGCGGACGTTGGACGGGGTCATCCCGGCGTACCAGTCCAGGCCGGTCGCGTCGCGCGGCGCCAGGCCCACCAGCACCGCGACCCGGCTGACCCGCTCCGGCAGCAGCGCCGCGCAGGCCAGCGCGTGCGGGCCGCCGCCGGAGCGGCCCAGCACCGCGAAGCCGTCCAGCCCCAACTCGTCGGCGATGGTGCGGACATCGGCCGCCGCGTGGGCCACCCGGCGGCCGAACAGCCGGGTGGAGTCGCCGTAGCCGGGCCGGTCGTAGGAGATCAGCCGCACCCCCAGCCGGTACAGCACGGTGCTGCGCGGATGCGGCCCGACCCGGCTGCCGGGCATGCCGTGCAGCAGGAACACCGGACGGCCGCGCGGGTCGCCGAGGGACTCGACGGCGAGGGCGCGGCCGTCCACCGTTTTGACCATCCGTAACGCCACGCGGTCCTCCTCAGTGCTCGCGGTCGGTGGTGGTGCGCACCTCCCGGCGGGCCTGCCAGGTGGTGTGCTCACGGGACACCGCGTCCTCGGCGTCCCGGGCGAGCCGGGCCCAGATCTCCTCTGCGTCCACCGACTCCAGGTCCAGCCGGGCGAGTTGGCTCCGGATCAGTTCCAGCTCGTCGGCCGCCAGCCCGTACGCGGCGGCCAGGGGGCGGTACTGGCGCAGTTGCGCCCAGGCGGTGACCGAGGCGGCCACCGCCGAGACCGTGCCCAGCGCGTCGTAGGTGAACGCGCCGAGCGCCCGCAGCACCGCCAGCACCAGGCCCAGCGCCGGCAGCAGCACGCCCAGCACGCCGGTCCAGTACCCGGCCCGGGCGCAGTAGCGGGACTTGCCGCGGTACCAGTCGTGCTGCACCCGGATCCGCTCGTTCAGGTACACCTCGCGGCGCACCGCCAGCGGCTGGTCGCGCAGGTCGCGCATGGCCTCCGTGATCCCGGCGAGCTCCACCCCCGAGGCCGGCACGGCCACCGGGCTGTCCCGGAAGGCGCCCAGCACCCGGGCGAGCTGGAAGCGGTACAGGCCCTCGGCGTCCGGCAGGCTGCGCGGCGGCGGCTGGTAGGCGTCGGCCCGGACGGCGAACTTCCAGGCCAGCGTCTTCACCGACTCGGCGGCGGCCCGGCCCTCGTACCAGAGGCCCTGGGGGTTCTGCCGGCTGATCACCACGGCCAGCGCCATCGCGCCGAGGTACGCCCCGGCCGCCGGCCAGGCCCAGGGCTCGCCGTCGGCCGAGCCGGTCGCCGCGGCGATCAGCAGCAGGAGCAGCTCCCAGGCGGAGAGCAGCACCGCGCGGCGCTGGCCGCGCAGCGAGGCCGCGTCGGCGGCCCAGAAGAACTCGGGCAGCAGCTCGCGCTCACGCACCCACCCGGTCCGTCCCGCACCAGACGCCATGCTCGGCCCCCACCCGTCGCTCCGGTCGCACCGCTCTCCTGCCCCGGGCGGCTTCCCGGTACGCCTCACAGGCCCCGGGGCCGCCCGCAATGGCCGGGAAGCCCCGGTGGTTTGTCCGGTACGCCCCGTGTTCGGGTCGGTACCCAGCGTGTGTCGGCGGGCGGGGCTCAGTAGGTGTAGAGGATGCGCTCGGCGTTCTCGGCCATCCGCTCGGCGTTCCACTCGGTGCCGCCCGGGACGTTGCCGGAGCGGAACAGCGGCGGGGCGGGGGCGTCCCCGGCGGCGGCCCGGTCGGCCAGCCGGCCGACCGCGGAGGCGACCACGGCCTGCATCAGCGCGCTGGTCACGATGGTGGAGACCGGGCCGAAGGAGGTCTCGGCGCCCGGGTGGGTCAGCTCGCCGTCGCCGACCGCGACCTTGCTGTCCAGCACCACGTCGCAGTGGTCCTTCAGATAGGTGCCGGAGGGGTGCGCCGAGGGCACCTCGCCCGGGTAGGCCAGCGAGGTCACCCCGATCACCTTCAGCCCGCGGTCCCGGGCGTGCCGGGCCAGCTCGACCGGCATCACCTGGCGTCCGGACAGCGAGATCAGGAACAGCAGGTCCCCGGCGGTCGCCGGGGTGAGGTCCAGGGTGGCGGTGGCCAGCCCGGAGACCCGCTCCAGGGCGCTGGCCAGCGGCGCGGGCATCATCGTCACCCCGGCCGTCCCGGGCACGTTCAGCAGGTTCATCGGGACCAGCCCGCCGGCCCGGTAGACCACGTCCTGGGCCGGCAGTGAGGAGTGCCCGGCGCCGAAGGCGAACACCCGGCGACCCTCGGAGATCGCCTCGGCCAGCAGGGCGGCGGCGGCCTCGATGGTGTCGGCCTCCTCCTCGCGGACCCGCCGCAGGTGGTCGATCGCGGCGTCGAAGTACCTGCCGACCAGGTCGTTCATCGGTTGCCTTCGCTCTCTGCCGGTGGGGGCGCCGGCCGGGTGGGGCGGCCGGGGTGGTCCAGACCGCCAGTGGAGAAAGCTACGGCGAGCACGGTCGCGCCCCGGCAGCACCGCTGTCAACAGGAACGAAAACCGGTACCGGAACCCCCCGGGCGGGCCCGCTTGTCGGTGCGGTACGTCAGAATTGGCGGTGAGGACACCGAAGAACGGAGCCAGCGGCGATGTCTGGGCTGATCGACACCACTGAGATGTACCTTCGCACCATCCTGGAACTGGAGGAAGAGGGCATCGTCCCGATGCGGGCCCGGATCGCCGAGCGCCTGGAGCAGAGCGGCCCCACGGTCAGCCAGACGGTCGGCCGGATGGAGCGCGACGGGCTGCTCCGGGTCGCGGGGGACCGCCACCTCGAACTCACCGAGGAGGGTCGCCGGCTCGCGGTGCGCGTCATGCGCAAGCACCGCATCGCCGAGTGCCTGCTCGTCGACGTGATCGGCCTGGAGTGGGAGCAGGTGCACGAGGAGGCCTGCCGCTGGGAGCACGTGATGAGCGAGACGGTCGAGCGCAAGGTGCTCGCCATGCTCGGCCACCCGACCCAGTCCCCGTACGGCAACCCGATCCCGGGCCTGGACGAGCTGGGCGACACCAAGGCCGAGGGCGAGGGCTTCGACGCCGCGCTCGTCCCGCTGGACTCCGTCAAGCCGGGCGAGGCCGGGGCCGACGTGGTGGTCCGCCGGATCGGCGAGCCGATCCAGACCGACAGCGAGTTGATGAGCACCCTGCGCCGGGCCGGCGTCCGGCCGGGCTCCACGGTCAAGGTGAGCATCGGTGTGGCCGGTGTGCTGGTCGGCACCGGGGACAACGCGGCGGAGCTGGGCAAGGACATCGCCCAGCACGTCTTCGTCGCCCAGGCCTGAAAACGATCGGGGCCCGCTGCTCCCCGTGCAGCGGGCCCTTCCCGTCCTCCCCGGTTCCCCTCCGTCCCCTCCGCTCCCTCCCATCCCTCCCGGTTCCCCTCCACCGCCTCGCCCGGCTTCCCCGTCCGAGCGACCCTTCCGGCGTCCCCTCACACAGCAATTCCTCCCCTCGGCCGATCATGGCAATCCTTGAGCGCTGTCACTCGTACGAGGGGCTTTTCCGATTGACCAGCGGGTAGACCAGGGCCTTATCCGCACATGCGTATGACGGGCCCCGCCTCCGGTGGGAGACAAGGCCCGTCACTTGCGCGCGTGGTGTCGCGCGGTGCACGCCCTCACCCGATCGGGCGCAGGGCGGCATGATCCTGTGGTCAGACCCCGGCCGGCTGGGCGGCCTGGGCGTGGTGCGAGGGCGCCTCGCGGCCGCACGCGTAGGCGAGCGGGCTGATCAACTCGGCGGCGTCCGGCAGCCAGCGGTTGAGCGCGGAGGGGGAGCGGGCCCACTGGGCGTAGCCGGTGGAGCCGATCCGGGACGGCGGGGCGACCGTCCAGTCCCCCTCGCCGCGGGCGACCAGGTCCAGCCGCCCTTGCGGCCAGCCCAGCTTGCGGAGCATCCCCGGCAGCTTCGCCGCGACCCCGGGCAGCACCAGGAAGTGCAGTCGCCGCCCCACCCGGCCGGGCGAGGCGGGCAGCACCGCGACCGGGCCGAGCTGGAGGTCCATCCGCTCCATCCGGGCCAGCGCCAGGCACCCGGCGGTCTCCGGGACGTCCAGGACGTCGAAGGACCGGCCGGTGGGCAACAGGATCGAGGCCTCGGGCCGTTCGGTCCACCAGCGCCGCACCGCGCCCGGCCCGGCGCTCGCCTTGCGGGCCCAGTCCGCGTCCAGCGGGTGGGCGCCCGGCAGCGCGCAGTGCAGGTCGCCGCAGGAGCAGTGGGCGGGCCCGTCGCCGTCGATCAGCCAGGCGCCCGGGGCCACCTCCCAGTGGCGGTTCTCGGCGTAGTTGACGGCTTCGATCAGCAGTGGGGGCAGGTCGGCGTTCTTGTCCTGGCCGGGGGCGTCGGGGGTGTCTTCCACGCGCTGCTCAACTACCGTGCGTGAGGCTGGTTACGGCCCGGCGACGCCCGGTCGGCCGTATCCGGGCAATGTCACCCGAACCGGTGACTCAACCGAGTTGGGGCGGGCGGAGGCAGGCGCAGCGGGGGCGCACGGAAGCATTTCCCAGGGCGCGTGGGGGGTGCGGTTCGTCACCGTGGGTATCCCGCTGGCGTTGCTGATCGCTAACCTGGTGTCAGATTCCTTGGACGGTCGGACAGTCGGCAACAGATCAGCAGAATCGTCGCCCGCCGGCCGGGACCGGAGGGTGTGGGGAGGCGAAGCCCAATGGCCGCGAGACCACTCGTCGCACGACAGCCCAACGAGCGTCTGCAGCAACTGATCCAGGAGGCCAGCTGCTCCAACGCCGGTCTGGCCCGCAGGGTCAACCTGTGCGGCGCGGAGCACGGTCTGGACCTGCGCTACGACAAGACCTCCGTGGCCCGCTGGCTGCGCGGTCAGCAGCCGCGCGGGCAGGCGCCGGCCGTGATCGCCGAGGCCCTGGGCCGCAAGCTCGGCCGCAGCGTGTCGGTCGAGGAGATCGGCATGGCCGACGGCAAGAACCTCAGCTCCGGCATCGGGCTGCAGTTCGCGCCGACCCTGAACGCGGCCCTGGAGCAGGTGTGCGAGCTGTGGCGCAGTGACGTCGGCCGGCGGGACTTCCTGACCGGGGCGACGGTCGCCGCCTCCGCCCTGGTGGAGCCCAGCCGGGACTGGCTGATCACCCCGCCCGACCCGGTGGTGGCGCGCACCGGCGGCCCCCGGGTCGGCCCGACCGACGTGGCCGCGATCAGGGCCACCACCGCGATGCTGGTCGACCTGGACCACCGCTTCGGCAGCGGGCACGTCCGCCCGGTGGTGGTGCACTACCTCAACTCGGTGGTCTCCGGCCTGCTCGGCGGTGCCTACCGGGAGGAGACCGGGCGCCAACTCTTCGCCGCGGTGGCCCGGTTGACCGAGCTGGCCGGCTACATGGCGGTGGACACCGGGCAGCCCGGGCTGGCCCAGCGCTACTACATCCAGGCCCTGCGGCTGGCCCAGGCCGCCGACGACCGGGGCTACGGCGGCTACGTGCTGGCCGCCTCGATGAGCCACCTGGCGGCCACCCTCGGCAACCCGCGGGAGATCGCCCAGCTCGCCCGCGCCGCCCAGGAGGGCGCCCGGACGGTGGCCACCCCGACGGCGATGGCGATGTTCTACGCCGCCGAGGCCCGCGGCCACGCCCTGCTCGGCGACGCCCGCTCCTGCGAGGCGGTGTCGGCCAAGGCGCTGGAGATGATGGAGAAGCGCCGCCCGGAGGACGATCCGGACTGGATCGCCCACTTCGACGACGCCTACCTCGCCGACGAGCTCGCCCACTGCCACCGGGACCTGGAGCAGGCCGGCCCGGCCGAGCACTACGCCCGCCGGGCGCTCGACCTGCACCCGCCGACCCGGGTCCGCCGCCGCGCGGTGGACCTCGTACTGCTCGCCACCGCCCAGCTCCAGCAGCGTGACCTGGAGCGCGCCTGCGAGACGGGCACCCAGGCGGTGCGCCTGCTGAGCGGGCTGCGCTCCAACCGGGGCGTGGAGTACCTGGACGAGTTCCGGCGCAGGCTGGAGCCCTACCGGGAGCAGCGGGTGGTGCGCGAGTTCCACGCCCGGGCGGACGCGGAGGCGGCATAGCAATGGCGGGCGGACCTTGAAATCGTCTGTGTAGGGAGCGTGTGGGATCGTCCCGCCCACGTGGTCACCCGGTGAGGCGAACCGGTAGCGTGGGCGCGACGTCCAAGGAACTGTGACGCTCCCAAGAACCGACGAGATGTGGTCCGCCGTCAGCGCGCGGTCCGGCCCAGGTGAGGAATCGCGTTGAGCCAGCGCCGCTCGTACCCCAACTCGGGTGACTTCAACCTGGACGATCTGTTCCGCCCGGAGCCCGGCCAGCCCCAGGGCCAGCCGGGCTATCCGCAGGGCCCCACGGCCGTGCCGCCGGTCGGACAGCCGTCCGGGCAGCCGGAGTACCTCGGCGACGGCACGCACGCGATGCCGACCCAGGCCGTGCCCGCCCAGCAGCCCCCGTGGGGCGCCGCGCCGCAGCCGGGTTACGCCACCCAGTCCGGTTACGGCAGCCCGCAGCCCGAGGCCCCGGAGACCCAGCACCTGCCGCCGTACCCGGGCGGAGACCCGCAGGCCGGCGGCTACCCGGTGCAGCAGCCCGGTTACGGCGTTCCGCCGCAGGCCGCGCCCGGCTACCAGGGCTACGCGCCGCAGCCGCAGCAGTCGGCCTATCCCGCGCAGGGCTACGGCCAGGAGACCTACGCGCCGGACCCGGACGCCACCCAGGGCGGCGGCTCCGCCCGTGGTGGCCGCCCGTCCAACAAGCTGATCATCGGCGGTGTGGTGGCGGGCTGCGCGGCGGCCGGTGTGCTGGTCGCCGTCCTGATGGGCGGCGGCGGTGACGACACCAAGGGCGTCCAGAAGACCACCCCGGTGGCCGCCACCGGCAGCACCGCCCCCGGTACGGCGAGCGCGTCCGGCTCCGGCGCCGCGGCCGACCCGGAGGTCAAGGCCCAGGCACAGCCGCTGTCCGACCTGCTGGGCACCGCGAGCGACAGCCGCAGCTCGGTGGTCTCGGCGGTCGCCTCGGTGCAGAAGTGCGACAAGCTCCCCGAGTCGCAGCAGGCCCTGGCCGCGGCGGCCGGCAAGCGGCGCGAGCTGCAGAGCAAGCTCGGCCAGCTGAAGACCGACAAGCTCCCCGGGGGCCAGCAGCTGATCGACCAGCTCAACGCCGCCTGGACGGCCTCGGCCCAGGCCGACGACGAGTACGCGGCGTGGGCGACCGACGCCCAGTCCTCCTGCGACCCGAAGAAGCCGGACACCGGCAACCAGCACTACAAGAACGCCGTCCAGGCCAGCGGCACGGCGACCACTGCGAAGAAGCAGGCCTCGCCTCTGTGGAACGCGATCGCCACCCAGACCGGGCTGCCCAGCCGCGGCGACGGCGACCTGTAGGGCGTGCTCCGGGCGCTGCGCGACGCCGACGGGCGGGCCCCCGGGGCCCGCCCCGTGCGCGAGGTGCCCGGTCAGGCCGGGGGGCGGCTCCCGGTGAGCACCCAGCGGACGTCCACGAAGCCCGGCTGCTGCAGGGTCATCCGGCCGTTCTTGACCACCTGGTAGGTGACCCAGGTGTTCACCAGCCGCGGTGACTCGGTGCTGGGCAGCATGTTGGTGGTGCCCCAGTTCAGCGGCGGGGTGAGGCCCACGTCGATGCCCTCGCCGCTGTCCAGCAGCGCGGTGATCGTCTTCGCGGTGGTCGGCTTGCCGGCCGCCGACAGCTTCTCGGAGACCGACCGGAACACCTCGTAGGCGACCCAGGTGGTCTGCACGCCCGGGTCGGAGACGTCGATGGTCCGCCCGCCGGTGGTGTCGGAGCGCACCACCCCGCGCAGCCCGTCCCAGGTCTTGGCCGACTCCGGCGGGTACCAGCCGGTGACGAACGCGCCGGCCAGCGGGCCGGTGTCGCCGCCGGTGGAGTCGACCACCGACTGCTGGACGCTGCCGATCACCGAGGCGATCCGGGTGTTCTTCGGGTTCTGCCGCCGGTAGGAGTCCAGCAGGTTGCCGGTCGGCTCGGCGGCCAGGGCGCTGGTGATGCAGTTGCCCGGGTCGTCCTTGCCGATCGCCTTGCGGACCCACTGGGTGTAGTCCGAGGACTGCTCGGGCGCCTTGACGTCCAGCAGCTTGATGCCGGCCGGCTTGAGCGCGTTGCCCAGGTAGCCGAGCAGATTGTCGCCGGCCGGGGTGTCCGGGCGGACCAGCGAGACGGCCTTGCAGCCGGCCTCGACCAGCTGGCGGCCGCTGCCGGCGATCAGTGCGGGCATCCCGCCGTCCACCGGGTAGGACAGCGGGCTGGAGAACTCGGGCTGGGAGAGGCCGTACCCGCCGATCAGCGGGATGCCGGCGCGTTCCAGCACCGGCATGAAGGCGTCGCCCCACTGGCTGTAGGAGCCGATCACGGCGACCGCCTTGGCGTCCACCGCCTGCTGGGCGCAGGCCTTGGCGCCGTCCGCCCGGTTGTGCTCGTTGCAGGTGATCACGTGCAGCCGGTGGCCGTTTAACCCGCCCTTGAGGTTGACGTCCTGGCCGATCGCCTCGGCGAGCGCGGTCATGCCCGGGCGGTCCGCCGAGCCGGTGCCGGACGGGGCCCAGGTCATCACGGTCAGGTCGTCGGCAGAGGCGGAGGCATCGGCCGGACCGCCGCACGCGGTGGCCGAGAAGAGGGTGGGGAGCAGTGCCGCGGCGGCTGCCGCGGCGGCGATCGGACGCCGGTGGCGGCGTCCGGCGATCGGGGGACGGGCCTGGAACGAGTCCCTTCGGCTGGTCATCGGTCTTCCCTCTCTGGGCGCCATCCGGCGCACCGGAACCAGCCAAGCCCCGGCGCCACAAGCCGAGAGGGCCGAAATGAGAACGGTCGGCAAACGGCGGCTGAACTCCGAAGGGGTACGCGTGTAGATCGCGAGTGGAGCACGAACAGACGGGGAACGTACGATCGTTCACCATGTCCGCCAGCACAGATTCTTCGCACAGGTCCGCCCGAAACCCTTCTCGTCCGGGCCACCGCTCCAGCACGATGGGCGGCATGCCCCTCAACGACCTGCCCTGGTGGCGCTGGCGAGCCCGACTGCGCTCGGCGCTGCACATGCTGTCCGACCCCGGCTTCCAGCAGGAGACCTGGCTGTCCGGCCGTGAGGGCTTCGGCGACGTGACCGACGCCGTCTACCGGCTGGTCGAGGACACCTGGCTGGACCGCTGGTCCGCCGAGAAGTACGTGGGCACGATCTTCCGCGACTCCACCGAGGCCGCCCTGGTCGACGTCGCGGTGCTGCGGGCCGTGCAGATGCTGCACGAGGTCGGTGCGGACGCCCCGGCCTCCGCCTACCTCGGCCACCCCGGCTGGCCGGAGACCGTCCGGGCCGCCCGCGAGGCGCACGTCGCGCTGGCCGTCGGCGACGGGGACGACCCGGACGCGGCGCCCAAGTCGCTGGACGTGCTGCGCATCCTGACCCAGGTCTGAGACCTCCCACCGGGCAGTGCCGTCCCGCAGTACGGGCAGCGGGGCGGCGACTGTCCAGGATGTGACACGCTGGACCGTCCACGCACGCACGACCTCAGGACGGGATACCCCCAGTGGAACAGCAGCCGGCCAGCGCCCAGTACGTCCTCACGCTGTCCTGCCCCGACAAACAGGGCATCGTCCACGCTGTCTCCAGCTACCTCTTCATGACCGGCTGCAACATCATCGACAGCCAGCAGTTCGGTGACGGGGACAGCGGACTGTTCTTCATGCGGGTGCACTTCTCCGCCCCCGAGCCGGTCACCTCCGACAAGCTGCGGGCCAGCTTCGCCGCGGTCGGCGCCTCCTTCGGGATGGACTGGCAGATCCACCCGACCGAGCAGCGGATGCGGATCGTCCTCATGGTCAGCAGGTTCGGGCACTGCCTGAACGACCTGCTCTACCGCACCCGGATCGGCGCGCTGCCGGTGGAGATCGCCGCGGTGGTCTCCAACCACACCGACCTCCAGGACCTGACCGAGAGCTACGGCATCCCGTTCCACCACATCCCGGTCACCAAGGACACCAAGGCCGAGGCCGAGCGGCAGCTGCTGGACCTGGTCGCCAAGGAGGACGTGGAACTGGTCGTGCTGGCCCGCTACATGCAGGTGCTCTCCGACCAGCTGTGCACCGAGCTGTCCGGCCGCGTGATCAACATCCACCACTCCTTCCTGCCGAGCTTCAAGGGCGCCAAGCCCTACCACCAGGCGCACGCCCGCGGCGTGAAGCTGATCGGCGCCACCGCCCACTACGTCACCGCAGACCTCGACGAGGGCCCGATCATCGAGCAGGAGGTGGCCCGGGTCACCCACGACGTCAGCCCGGACCAACTGGTCGCGCTCGGCCGGGACGTCGAGTGCCAGGCGTTGGCCCGCGCGGTCAAGTGGCACAGCGAGCACCGGGTGCTGCTGGACGGGACCCGCACGGTCGTCTTCGCGTAGCCCCGGTTACGGCCTTACGGCCTTACGGCCGCGACAGCAGCGGCAGCGCGTGCAGCACCTCGCGCACCGCGGCCCGGTCACCGTGTTCGCCCACCGGCAGCCGGTCCGGGTCACGGTGCGCCGCGGCCAGCTGGCACAGCTCCAGGCCGTCCAGCACCATCGAGGCCACCGGCTCTCCCCCGGGCGGGCCGGCCTCCTGGCCGTCCAGCGGCACCAGCCACTCGCCCGCCGCCGGACCGTCCACCACCAGCCGCAGCCGTCGGCCGCCCGGGCCGCTCCAGGCCGGTGCGCCCGGCACCCCGGCGAGCTCGGGCCGCGCCGCGCGCAGCCCGGCCAGCGCCCGGGGGAGCAGCCGGACCACCAGCTCCACCATCTGCCGCAGGTGCTGCGGGGCCGGCGGGTCGTACGGGTAGGCCACCGCGCGGGCCACGTCCTCGCCGTGCACGAAGCACTCCAGGGCGCGGTCCACGAAGGCGTCGCGCAGCGGCAGCACCGCGAAGCCGAGGTCGACAGGGGCGCTGCCCTGCGGGGCGAGCGCGGCGCCGCGCACCAGGTCGTGGGTCTGCCGCCGCCACCGTGAGCGCACCGACTGCGGAGGCAGCCCGGCCTGGTCGGCGAGCAGCCGGGCGGTGCGCGCGGTGATCGCGGCGTGCGGGCCGCCCTGCGGCGGGACCCGCGGCGCCACGGCCGCCTCCTGCGGCGGCACCCGCCACTCGACGGTCGGGGCCGGGGCGGTCGAGGACACCGCGGGCGTGCCCGCGGCGGCCGACACCGGGTCGGGCAGACCGAGGGCGAGCGCCAGCACACCGTCCACGGCGGTCAGCCGGCCCAGCACCTCGGCCGGGCGCAGCCGCTCGGTGCCGCCGTGCCACGGCAGTTCGGCCACCTCCTGCCACTCCTCCGGGCCGAGGTCGCGCAGCAGCGCGTCGAGCTTGGCGGTCTCCGCGGTGTACGGCATCCCCCAGGCGGGGACGGGCAGTTCGGCCGGGCGGCGGGCCAGGCACCAGTCCAGCACCTGCTGGCGCAACGAACCGGGCTGGTCCAGCGGCTCGTCCAGGGCGAGCCAGCCGGCCGCATCGCGCAGCCGGGCCGACTCCTCGGCGCACTCCGGGCAGGCGCGCAGGTGCTGCTCCAACTCGTCGGCCTCACATGGTGGGCAGGCACCGAGGGACCAGGCGCCGAGCAGCGAGCGAAACGCGTCGTGCCGCTCCTCACTGATACTCACCTGTTCCCATCCCTGTTCTCCTGACGGGCCCGCTCGTCGGCCAGTTCGGTGGCCAGCAGCGCCAGACCGAGCCGCATCCGCTGTTTGGCGGCCTGCTCGCTGATGCCGAGCAGCCGGGCCGTCTCCTGGTAGGTGCGGCCGTCGTAGTACGTCACCGCGATGGTCACACGCAGGGGTTGGGGCAGGGAGTCGACCACGTACTGCACGCGCGCGGCGGTGGCCACGGCGCGGATCTCCGCCTCGGCCGGGCCGGCGTCGTCGCCCCCGGTCCACTCGGCGGCGCGCCGCGCCCGCAACCGCTCGACCGCGCGGCGGTGGGTGAGCGCGCCGAGCCAGGAGCGCAGCGATTCCTGAGCGGGGTCGAAGTCCTCGGGGTGCTCCCAGAGGTGGGCGAATACCTCCCGGGTGAGCTGGGCGGCGGCGGCCTGGTCGGCGAGGATCCGCCCGGCCAGCCCGTGCACCATCGGCGCGAGCTGGTCGTAGAGTTCGCCGAGCGCGGTCTCCTCGCCGCGGGCGAGGCGCCGTTGCAACTGCTCGTCCCAGCGCGGAATTCGGTCCGGGGCGGCCATCGAGAACCACCCTCCTGCCCGGTTCACTGACGTTACCCAACGGTATCCCGTGGCCGGTCGGCGGTGGGCGGGAATCCGGCAAGATCGGCCGCCCACCTGGTCGTCGGCGTCCTCGTGGACACGCGCGGGCGGTCCGGGTGCGCGGTGGGTCGTCACACGGTCGGACGGTCCGCTCGTGGGACGGTCCGTCGACGGCGCTGTTCGAGACCTGCTGGACATATGTCGCACGGGTGGTTCGCGAGTGGCGGGCGGGGTGCGGCGGGTGTCCGGCGGTAGGTTCACGCGCTGTGCGGGACCGGCCGGTCGGCCCGGGCCGGACGAGTGCCGGTGCGAGGCTCGCGAGAGTGAACGGGACAGTATGCACTGCGCTGTCCCCCGATCGCCGGAATATGCCCGAAGCGCTTGCTGCGGTCCGCCCGCCCACCCATCCTGAGGCGTATTCGTGTCGCGGCCGGTTGCGCGACCGACGAGTTGGCGCGGACGAGTGGGCGCCGGGCGGACGGGTCGGTGAGCGCCCGGGTGAGCCCCGGGTGGCACCGGGCGATGTGCGAGGGCCCGCGGTCGGCCGATCCGGCCCGATCGGGACGATGGCCGAACTGCGAGTGCGGGTGGTGGAGCGGTGCAGGTTCTTCAGGTGCAGCTTGCGGTGCAGGCGGACCCCGCCGAGGTCGGCCGGGCCCGTCGGTGGGTGCGCTCGCGACTGCTGAACCACGGCGTGGACCCGGACGCGCCGATGGCCGAGACGGTGGTGCTGGTGGTCTCGGAACTCGTCACCAACGCCGTGGTGCACACCGGCTGTCCGGCCGTCCTGCGGCTCTGTCTGCCGATGCCCGACGACGCGGCGCAGCCCGGCCCGGCCGGCCCGCTGCGGGTGGAGGTGGCCGACGCGAGCCGGACCGCCCCGGCGCCGCGGCACGCCGGGGCGGACGAGGACGCCACCAACGGGCGCGGCCTGGAACTGGTCGAGTTGCTCTGCGAGCGCTGGGGCTGGTACCCGGACGGCTCGGGCAAGCGGGTCTGGTGCGAGATCGGCGCCGACGCCCGCCCGGCCGATCCGATGGCGGGCGCGGACTGGGCGGCTTTGGCGCAATAGCGGCTTTCGGTGCGGTCGCCGACCGGTGCCGATCACCGGCCGAAAGGTGACGCAACCATTCCGAATTTCGGACTACCCATTGACGTGACGTATCCGACTGATCACGCTTGGGTGCGGCTCTCCGTTGCGAGGGGACGCCGAGGGGATGTCCGTCCGCCGCCACGGTGCTGCTGTTCAGGGGGATCGCGCCAGCAGGGGGCCGTGGACCGTCGGTCGCGGGCCGTTCCTCGGCGAGTGCGGAGGGCGCGGCGCGGCTTCAGGGCCCGCGCGCCGCAATCGGATGGCGGCCTGCCGCGCCGTGCTCGGGGTGCGCGCGGCCGGCCGCTGTCCGTGGCGCTGCCCGGGAGCGGCGAATTCCGGCCAGTGGCCAGCCTTGTCCCAGCCCTCACTCAGGAAGCCTGTCGCACCCCCGGTACGGCCTCGGCCGGAGCGGCCCGGAAAGTGCGCCGGTAAGCGCTCGGGGCCACGTCCAGGCGGCCGCGCAGTTGCAGCCGCAGTGAGGCGGCGGTGCCGAACCCGGACTCCCGGGCGACCTGGTCGATCGTCAGATCGGTGCGCTCCAGCAGTTGACGGGCCCGCTCGGTGCGCTGGGTGGTGATCCACTGGCCGGGGCTGGCGCCGGTCTCCTCGCGGAAGCGCCGGGTGAAGGTCCGCACGCTCATGCCCGCCCGCTCGGCGAGTTGGCGCAGCGGCAGCGGTTCGTCCAGGTGCTCCAGCGCCCAGGCGCGGACGGCGGTGGTGGTGAAGCCGCCGGTCTCCACCGGGCTCGGGGCCTCCACGTACTGCTTCTGGCCGCCGTCGCGCCACGGCGGCACCAGGCAGGAGCGGGCCACCGCGTTGGCCACCGCGCTGCCGTGGTCGCGGCGCACCACGTGCAGGCACAGGTCCACCCCGGCGGCCACCCCGCCTGAGGTGAGGACGTCGCCGTCGTCGGTGTAGAGCACGTCGGAGTCGAGCTTCACCTGCGGGTACATCCGGGCGAAGCGGTCGGTGTAGGCCCAGTGGGTGGTGGCCGGGCGGCCGTCCAGCAGACCGGCGGCGGCCAGCAGGAAGGATCCGGTGCAGATCGACATCAGCCGGGTGCCGGGCCGGATCCGCCCCAGTGCGGCGGCCAGTTCGGGGGTGAAGGCGGTGTCGACGGCGCTCGGGCTGGAGTCCCGGGAGGCCGGGATCACCACCGTGTCGGCCCGCTCCAGCAGTTCGGGCCCGTGGTCGACGGCGATCCGGAAATCGGTGCTGGTGCCGACCGGTCGGCCGTCCAGGGTGCAGGTGGCCACCTGGTAGAGCGGCTGCCCGTCGTCGCCCCTGGCGCTGCCGAAGATCCGGGCGGGGATGCCGAGTTCGAAGGCGATCACGCCCTCCAGGGCGAGTACCGCGACGAGGTGCGCCATGCCGGTCCTTCCGCAGGTCGGTGGGGGTCCGGGCCAGGGTACGTCAGGCCGTGGCCCGATTCTTGCGAAAGCTGTCATTCAGGCCACTCGTTCCGGCCCCGGGCGTGCCGGGACACTCGTCCGCGTGACCGAAAGAAGCGCCCTCGCCCCCACCGCCTCCGCCGCGTCCGATCCCGACCGGCCCGCCCCCGCCAAGCGCCCCCGGGTGCACTACGCCTGGGTGGTGGCCGGCGTCGCCCTGCTCGTCCTGCTCGGCTCGGCCGGCTTCCGCTCCACGCCCAGCCTGATGATGGACGCCCTGCACAACGAGTTCGGGTGGTCGCTCGGGACGATCTCCAGCGCCACGTCCGTCAACCTCACCCTCTACGGCCTCACCGCCCCCTTCGCCGCCGCCCTGATGGACCGTTTCGGCGTGCGCCTGGTGGTGGTCTGCGCCCTGTTGACCATCTCGGTCGGTGCCGGCCTCACCATGCTGATGCGCCAACCCTGGCAACTGGTGCTCTGCTGGGGCGTGCTGGTCGGCCTCGGCAGCGGCTCGATGGCCGGCGCCTTCGCCACCACCATCACCGGCCGCTGGTTCCAGGCCCGCCAGGGCCTCGTCACCGGGGTGCTCACCGCCGCCGGGGCCGCCGGCAACCTGGTCTTCCTGCCGGTCGGCGCCTGGCTGGTCGAACACCACGGCTGGCGTGCGGCGGTGGTCGTGGTCTCGCTCGCCGCCTGCGCCGTCGCCGTCCCGGTCCTGCTGCTGATGCGCGAGCGGCCCGCCGACCTCGGCCTGCTCCCGTACGGCGCGACCGAGGCGCCGCCCGCCCCCGCCAACGACGGCCGCGCCCTGCTCCGTTCGCTCCGGGTGCTGCGCGACGCCGCCCGCACCCGGCCGTTCTGGCTGCTGGCCGGTTCCTTCGCGATCTGCGGCGCCACCACCGCCGGCCTGGTCGGCACCCACTTCATCCCGGCCGCGCACGACCACGGCATGCCGGTCACCACCGCGGCCGGCCTGCTCGCCCTGATCGGCCTGTTCGACGTGGCCGGCACCGTGTTCAGCGGCTGGCTCACCGACCGGGTCGACTCCCGGCTGCTGCTCACCGTCTACTACGGACTGCGCGGCCTGTCCCTGCTCCTGCTGCCGCAGCTGCTGGCCGGCTCGCTGCAGTCGCCGATCCTCGCCTTCGTGATCTTCTACGGCCTGGACTGGGTGGCCACCGTGCCGCCGACCGTCGCACTGTGCCGCCGCCACTTCGGCGAGGACGCCCCGATCGTCTTCGGCTGGGTGCTCGCCGCCCACCAGATCGGCGCGGCCGTCGTCGCCGGCCTGGCCGGCGTGGCCCGCGACGCGCTCGGGAACTACGACCTCACCTGGTACGGCGCGGGCGCGCTGTGCGCGATCGCGGTCGGGCTCTGCCTGGCGCTGCGCACCGGGCGGCCGACGGACCGGGCGGTGCCCGCCCTCCCGTAGCGGCCTGACCCCGGAGGCCCCTTCTCGGGGGTGTCCGAGTGGAGGTCTAGGCTCCGCATCATGGTGCTCACCTTCACCCTGGACCCGAAGCTCGATCCCGACCTGTGCACCGCCGTCGTACGGCTGTGGACGGACGTGACCAACGCGGGCGGCGCGGTCGGCTTCGTGGCGCCGGTCACCGAGGACGAGGTGTGGGACACCGCCGACCGCCAGTTCACCGGGGTCGCCCCGGACGGCCCCGACCGGCTGCTGGTCGCGCACGAGAGTGCGACCGGCCGGCTGGTCGGGGTGCTGTTCTTCGAGTCGATGCGCTTCGAGCCGATGGAGCACTGGCGGATGCTCAAGCGGGTCATGGTGCACCCCGCCTGCCAGGGCCTCGGCTACGGCGCGCAGCTGCTCGCCGAGGCCGAGCGGATCGCCCGGGAGTGGGGCCTGGATTCGCTGCGGTTGACCGCGCGCGGCGGCCAGGGCCTGGAGCGCTTCTACGCCCGCAGCGGCTACCGCGAGGTCGGCCGGGTGCCGGCCGCGATCCGGGTCGCCCCCGGGGACGACCGTGACGACATCACCATGTGGATCGACCTGCGCTGATCCGGCCCGGGCGGTCGCGGCGGCCGGGGCCGGGAGACCCGCCCTCCTTGCCCGCCTTCGGGCAGGAGGGGCCCAGCTCGCGTCGGCCGTCAGGCATGCTTGACTGGAAGACCCGCCCCGGCCCGAAACCAGAAGGACGTGTCCCAGTGAGCAGCAACGGCCCGCAGAAGTCGCACGCCACGCTCCGCTACACCTCCATGCGGGTCAGCATCTTCCTCGGCTGCCTGCTGGTGGCCCTGCTGCTCGGGCACTTCGGGATCATCCCGGTCAGCGGCGAGGCCGGGGTGATCTTCCTGTTCCTGCTGGCCGCGATCGCCTCCGCGCCGCTCAGCTACGTGCTGCTGAGCAGGCAGCGCGACGAGATGTCGACCCAGATCACCACCAAGGTCGCCGGGCTGCGCAGCCGTACCGCCGAGCGGATCGCCGCGCAGAACGCCGAGGAGGACGCGGCGGACGAGGCCGCCCGCTCGGCCACCGCCGGTCAGAACTGACCCCGGCCCACCCCTGAGACCGCAGCCCGCCGTGCCCGCCGATCCCCGAGCCTCCGCCGACCGGCCTGCCGACGTCGACCGGCCCGCCGACGCCGCCCTGCCCGCCGACGTCGACCGGCCCGCCGACGCCGCCCTGCCCGCCGACGCCGATCGGCCCACCGGGAGCGAGGCCGGGACCTGGCCGGCCCCCGTGCGTCGGCCCACCGGGCGGGACGTGGCCCGGCTCGCCGGGGTCTCCCAGGCCACCGTCTCGCTGGTCTTCTCCGGCGCCGAGGCCGGCCGCCGGGTCTCCGAGGCCACCCGGGAGCGGGTCCGGGAGGCCGCCCGTAGCCTCGGCTACCGCCCGCAGGCGGCCGGCCGACAGCTGCGGCTGGGCCGCAGCGGGATGATCATGCTGGCGGTGCCCAGCCTGCAGGGCCCGTTCTTCGGCCGGGTGCTGGAGGGCGTTCACCACGAGGCGGGCCGGCACGGCCTGGCGGTCGTGGTCAGCTCCGGCTGGGGCCGCGCCACCCTCGCCGAGGCCGCCACCGCCGGCCGCTTCGACGGCCTGCTGATCTGTTCCCCGGACGACAGTCAGCTCGGCGAGCTGCCCGCCGACACCCCCGCCGTCTACCTCGACGCCGACCCCGGCACCGACCGGGCGCGCCCGACCGTCGAGCTCGACGTGGCCGGCGGGATGCGCGCGGCCGTCGAACACCTGGCCGCCCTCGGCCACCGCCGGATCGGGCGCCTGCGCTCCACTCACGCCGCGTACACCTTCCGGGTCCGGCAGGCTGCTTTCGAGCAGGCGGTGCGCGAACTAGGCTTGGACGTCGTGGAGTTGGGTGTCAGCCTGAACGAGGGGCACACCGCCGCGCGGAGTGTGGCGAGTCGGCTGCTGGAGCGGGCGGACCGTCCGCGCGCGGTGATCTGCGACGACGACGTGGTCGCCTCCGGGGTCTACCAGGCCGCCGTCGAGCGGGGGTTGCGGGTGCCGGACGACCTGTCCGTGGTCGGGATGGACAACGTCGCGGTGGCCGGACTGCTCGCCCCGCCGCTGACCACCGTCGACCTGCCCGGTGAGGAGCTGGGCCGGGTGGGTGCGGCCGCGCTGGCCGGACTGCTGCGCGGGGAGCGGGCGGAGCCGGTCGCCCCGCTGGCCACCTCGCTGGTGCTGCGCTCCTCGACCGCCCCGGCGCCCGCCATTTCCTGACGCGGCGTCGAGTGTCCCGTTCGCACGGTTCCGGCCGGGTGAATGCGGGCCGTTTTCTCTCGCGCCGTGGGCAAGGTCGGATCGTCGGACGATGAGATTGCGCTGTGCGGACGTCCCGACCGCGACCCCCCACGCCTGCCCGGAGCGGCCCGACCGGCCGCGGCCTTCGGCCTGCGCCGTTCACCGTGATCGCCCGGGGCCGTCGGGGTCGCCGCAGCTGATCGCAGTAGGTGGGCGAAAGGGGCGAAAGGACTGCGCCCGCCGGCCAGACCCCCGGCGGGCGCAGTCGTCCGTGGTGGTGGGTCAGCCCACCGGGACCGGCTGGGCGGGCGCCGCGACCGGTGCGGTGCGGAACCAGCCCCGGGCGCCGAACAGCAGCAGGCCGCCGAGGGCGATGCCGCCGGCCGCGCAGAGGGCCACCGAGCGGAGGGAGTCCTCGGCGAGGCGGCCGGAGACGGCGTAGCCGAGCGAGTTACCGGTGGCGAACAGGGTCACCAGCCAGGCGAAGGCCTCGGTGACCGTACCGGTCGGCGCGAGTTCGGCGATCAGGACGAAGGCGGCCGCCAGCAGCGGGGCGAGCACGATCCCGGACAGGAAGGCGAGCGCGGCCATCGGGTACGGGCCGGGCAGCGTCACCAGCGGCAGGTAGGAGGCGGCCATCGCGAGGGCCATCACCCAGGTGCGGGTCGCGGTGGTCTGCCGCCAGTTGACCATGCCGTAGGCCAGCGCGCCGAGCAGACCGCCGAGGGCGGCCAGTGCCAGCAGGGTGCCACCGCCGCCCGGCAGTTCGCCGGCGTGCTGTTCGGCGTAGGCGATGAACAGCACGTTCTGGGCCCCGACGGTCCAGCCGGCGCCGGCCAGTCCGATCAGCAGCAGCACCAGGCCGGGGGAGCGCAGCGGTCCCAGCAGCCCGGCGGACTGTTCGCGGGCGGGGGCGCGCCAGGCCCGGGCCGGTCCGGCGGTGGCCACGATCAGCGCGCCGGCCAGCCCGAGTCCGGCGGCCACCCAGAGCGCGGCGACCGGGCTGAACAGGCCGGCGATCCCGGCGACGGCCAGCGGTCCGGCGACGTAGAGGATCTGCTGGGAGGCGGAGTCGAAGGCGTACGCGGTGTCGAGCTGCTCCTCCTCGACGACGTCCGGCCAGAGCGAGCGCAGGCAGGGCTCCAGCGGGGGCATGGCGAGACCGGCGATCGCGGCGCCGAGCGGCGCGGCGACCGGGGAGCCGGGGGCGAGGGCGAGCAGCGCGTATCCGCCGCCGGCCACCACGGCGGAGACGAGCAGGACGCGGGGTTGTCCGGTGCGGTCCACGATCCGCCCGAGGACCGGTCCGCCGACGGCGGCGGAGATCGCGTAGGCGGCGGTGGCCAGTCCGATCCGGCTGTACGGGACTCCGGCTTCGCGCAGAGCGAGGGCGATGACCAGGGCGGTCATACCGGCGGGCATGCGGCCGAGCAGGGTGCCGAGCAGGAGTCGGGTGACGTGCGGGGCGCGAAGCAGTGCGAGGTAGCCCATCGGTGTTCTTCTCCGTCCGGGCAGGGGAGGGCGGGGACGTCGGCAAGGTTATACGTATAACTTCCGGTCGGTCAATCCGACCGAAAGGCGGATCTGATGTGGCATCAGCCTCGTTCGTGTCCGGATCTCACTCCTGCGGCCCGCGGGGGCCCCGCTCGATCTCAAACAACTACTTTGAACATCTAAAACCTTTACTGCTAACGTGTCAGCCGTGACCACCTCAGACGCACTGCGGACGCACGGCCCGGGCCCGCTGCCCGGCGCCGCCCGCCCGTGCGCTCTGACCGGTGCTGTGGACAGCCCGCGCCGTTGTCGCGCCATGAGCTGTACGGCCATGAGCTGTATTGGGGCGGCACGCCCCTGACCGGGGTCCGTGACCCCTCCCGTCCGGCCCCTGCCGTGCCGCCTCCTTCGCCCCACACCCCACCGTCAGCAACGCCCTCCCCCGGAGTCGCACCCCCATGTCCACAGCGCCCGAGGCGACCTCGTCGCCGTCCGTGCTCGCCCGCGTCCGCAAGACACCGTTCTGGGTGCAGATCGTCGCCGGCCTCGTGCTCGGCGTCGGCCTCGGTTACCTGGCCCGTGCCGCCGACATCTCCTGGCTGGCCACCACCCTGGAGACCATCGGCAAGATCTTCGTCCAGCTGCTGAAGCTGGCAGTTCCGCCGCTGGTGTTCACCGCGATCGTGGTGAGCGTCGCCAACCTGCGCAACGTCACCAACGCGGCCCGGCTGGCCACCCGCACCCTGCTCTGGTTCATGGTCACCTCGCTGATCGCGGTCGCCATCGGCCTGGGGCTGGGCCTGCTGACCAACCCGGGCCAGGGCACCAACCTGAAGACCGAGGGCCTCAAGGCACTCGACTCCAAGGGCACCTGGATCGACTTCCTGACCGGGATCTTCCCGACCAACATCGTCGACGCCTTCGCCAAGGTGAACGTGCTGCAGATCGTCTTCATGGCGGTCGTGGTCGGCGCCGCGATCATCAAGCTCGGCGCCAAGGCCGAGCCGGTCCTCCAGCTCAGCGAGTCCGTGCTGGAGCTGACCCAGACCGCCCTGTGGTGGGTCATCCGACTGTCCCCGCTCGGCACCCTCGGCCTGATCGGCAAGTCCGTCGCCAAGTACGGCTGGGACCTGCTCAAGCCCTTCGCCACGCTGACCCTGGACATCTACGTCGGCTGCGCGCTGGTCCTGTTCGTCGTCTACTCGCTGCTGCTGCGCTTCGCCGCCGGCCTCAACCCGCTGCACTTCTTCAAGGGCGCCTGGCCCGCGATCCAGCTGGCCTTCGTCTCGCGCTCCTCGGTCGGCACCCTGCCGGTCACCCGCCGCGTCACCGAGCGCCTCGGCGTCCCCAGCGAGTACGCCTCCTTCGCCGTCCCGGCCGGCGCCACCACCAAGATGGACGGCTGCGCCGCGGTCTACCCGGCGGTCGCCGCGATCTTCGTCGCCCAGGTCTACAACATCGACCTCGGCATCAAGGACTACATCCTGATCGCCTTCGTCTCGGTGGTCGGCTCGGCCGCCACCGCGGGCCTCACCGGCGCGATCGTCATGCTGACACTGACCCTCTCCACCCTGGGCCTGCCGCTGGAGGGCGTCGGCCTGCTGCTCGCCATCGACCCGATCCTGGACATGATGCGCACCGCGACCAACGTCGCCGGTCAAGTTGTAACGCCGATCATCGTCGCCGCCCGCGAAGGCATCATCGACCGCGAGGCCTACAACCATCCGACGGGTGACCTGCTGGACGAGCCGGCCACCATCCCGGCGCAGGCCACCGCGAAGGCTGCCGCTGCGGCCTGATGAGCCCAAGCGAACGGGCCCTCTCTCTGGTGCGGGGGAGGGCCCTTCTTCATTCTGCTGCGGTCAGGCTCGCCAGCTCGGGAAGACCCATCGTCAGGTCGCGCTGCCCGGCCGATATCCAGCACGGACCGTCCGGCTCGGGTGGAGGCACGGTTCAGGACCCGAGCCAGCCAGCTTTGGCGGCCAGTGCTCCGGCCTGGAAGCGGCTGCGGGCGCTGAGGCGTTCCATGAGGTCGGTGGCGATGCGGCGGGCGGTGCGTGGTGATACGCCGAGCCGCTTGGCGATGGCGTCGTCGGTGTGGCCGTCGGCGAGCAGGCCGAGGGTGG